>NZ_CP139559.1:6781111-7111297 GCF_034263275.1 Mucilaginibacter sp. cycad4
GTTGATCGAGTTCAGCTCATTGTTATTGTTTAGAGCAACTCCATCTAAAATTACCAAAGGGTCCTGTCCATTAACAGAGGTTGCACCGCGGATCTGGAAGTTCCAGTTTTCGCGGCCCGGCTGGGCCGAAGTTCTTGTTACAACCATGCCCGGAACCTGGCCTTGTAAATTGGCAACAGGGTTATTTGTTGGCCCGCGGTCTTCAAATACTTTTGAGCTCACGGTGGCAATAGCGCCTACTACCGACGGCTTCTTTTGTGTTCCGTAAGCAACCACTACAACCTCTTCCAGATCGCTTCTTTTGCTTGATAATTGAATGTTGATGACAGGATTATCGCCAACGGTAACTTTACGCGTGTTATAGCCCACAAAAGCGAAAGATATTTTTGCGCCGGGATTAACGGTTAGTTTGTACCTGCCGTTTACATCAGTTTGAATGCCATTGGTAGTGCCAATAACCTGCACAGTTACGCCAGGCAAGGGGTCCCTGGAGACAGAATCTGTTACAGTACCGCTGATTTGACGGTCCTGCGCCGCAGCATGATAGCCTATGCCTATTAGCAGCAAAAAAACTAAAAAGCACCTCGCCGAATACTTTTTTTGGTAAAAAAAACTCATAGTTCTTAAATTTTTAGGTTTATGACTTAGTGTGATGACCAGCTCTATCCGCTCAATCACCATAAAGACACCCGCAGGATTTTATTATACTCACTAATGAATGAGATTCTTTTTGGCGGCCTGAGCTTACGGGAATAATTGCGGGATGGAAATCAGGGAGGTAAATAGCTAAGGTGCCTGGTAATAGCGTCAATATACGTAGGCTGGTTTAACGCCTTTAATGCCCGCTTGCAGCCTTGTTCAGGCTGCCAATAAAGAATGACATTGCGCGTGATATACCAATCCTGCAAGCGAGGGTATTTGCCACAAACCTTATCCGGAAAAATCCGCTTACCTGCAGATCCTCTTTTCTCCGCAAATAATATCAAGGCAGAAATTTATACCCGAAAATACTGTACTTTCAGAGTATCAAATGACCATGAGATTGTCTTGTTGCATACTGGTTGCCTTGGCCGGCATTTATTAAGTTTATGATTGAAACTGGCCGACGTAACCACAATAAGGGTAAATCCAATTTATATGACACTTATTAAAAAAATATTACTTCCCTTCTTTTTTGCCGCCGCCTTGATGCCGGCCCTGGTTTTGGCTCAGCAATCTGTCAAAGTTTCTGCCGGAAAAGAACAGGGCGTAGGCCAAAAGCAGCTAAAGCCAATCAGTAACAACCTGTTTGGCGTTTTTTTTGAAGATCTGAGTTATTCTGCAGATGGTGGTTTATATGCAGAATTAATCCAAAACCGTTCATTTGAATACACCCCTGGCGATAATAAAAAATGGCAGCCGCTGAGTTTTTGGGAGTATACTACAGCCGGTTTTGGGTATGGGACAATTTCTGTAGAAAGCGCACAGTCCATTGCCCCGGTCAATCCGCATTACGTTTTGCTGAATATTGACGACCCGGGGAAGGAAGGCGTTGGTATTACTAATTCAGGTTTTGACGGTATTTGCCTGCATGCAGGCGAGAGCTATAATTTTTCGGTGTACATCCGGCAGGTTTCTGCTAAGCCGGTACCTGTGAAGGTAGAACTTCGCGGAGGGAAAGGTATTTCGTACGGGCAATTTGCATTTAAAACCCAGGGCAGCGGGTGGAAAAAATATACAGGCACCATTAAAGCTGCCCAGGATGCAGATTCGGCAAAGCTTACGGTGCTCGCCCTCGCAAAATGTAAAATTGCAATAGATGAAATCTCCTTATTTCCTGAACATACCTTTAAAAACGAAAAAAACGGGATGCGGGCCGACCTTGCGCAGGCCATTGCCGACCTGAAACCTAAATTTATGCGTTTCCCCGGCGGCTGTCTCGTTCATGGCGACGGGCTGGACAACATGTACCGGTGGAAAAACACCATCGGCCCTGTCGAACTCCGGCAACAGCAAAGGAATATCTGGAATTATCATCAAAGCTACGGTCTTGGATTTTTTGAATACTTCAGGTTTTGTGAAGACATTGGGGCAAAGCCGCTGCCGGTGGTTGCGGCGGCCGTAAGCTGCCAAAATTCGGGGGGAACAAGAGGCACCGGTCAAAAAGGTTTGCCGCTGGCCGAAATGAAATCATACATCCGGGATATACTTGACCTGATAGAATATGCCAACGGCCCTGTAACTTCAAAATGGGGCGCCAAACGGGCCGCAGCAGGACATCCCAAACCTTTTAACCTGCAGTACATCGGCATCGGAAATGAAGACAAACAAACCGATGATTTCAGGGACAGGTTTAAAATGATCAGTAACGAAGTGCGGGTAAAACACCCGGAAATTACCATAGTAGGCACTGTTGGCCCATTCCCCTCCGGTGAAGATTTTGACCTTGGCTGGGCTTTTGCCGATAAACTTTCGGTGCCTGTTGTTGATGAACACTTTTATCAAAAACCGGGTTGGTTCCTTGATAATAACACACGTTATGACAGTTACCGCCGAACAAAATCAAAAGTATATATCGGCGAATATGCATCATGGGGTAACAGCCTGCTCAACGCTCTTTCGGAAGCCGCGTTCATGACAGGCCTTGAAAGAAACGGTGATATTGTTGCAATGGCGTCTTATGCCCCAATGCTTGCTAATTTATCGCATACCTCCTGGAACCCCAACCTCATTTATTTCAACAACAAAACACTTGCACCTACTATAAATTATTATGTGCAGCAGCTGTTTTCGGTTAACCAGGGTGATCTGTATGTCCCCGGGGTTGTGAAATTTGAATTGCATAATACCGGCAGGGATTCAACGTTGGCTGCTTCCTGCGTAAAGGACAGCAGGACAGGAGATATTATTTTGAAAATTGTAAATGCGGGAGGGAAAGAAGCGAACGCGGCAATTGACCTGGCCGGTATTAACATCAGCGGGCAACAGGCTATATTGGATTTGCTAAAGGGGAACCCCGCAGATAAAAATACGATCAATGATCCAAAGGCAGTACAAACAGTAAGCCGGGAAATTACAACAGCCGGCCTTGCATCATATGTCGCCCCTCCTTATTCCCTCAGTGTGATCAGGCTTAAAACAAAATAACTGAGTATGTCAAAAAAAAGTCCACCTAAAATGATCACACTAAATTTTATGAAATGTTTTTACTGTTTTAAGTTACCGGCTGCGACTATATTGATCCTTTGTACACTTGTTAAAACTGGTGAAGCACAGGAAAGTACAACAAAAACCGGCGGGCCGCAAAAGGGGGCCACATGGATTTCTGATAACGGAAATGGCACCTTTACTAATCCGCTGTTTTACGACGAATTTTCAGACCCGGATATGATCAGGGTTGGTAATGATTATTACCTTACCGGAACAACCATGCATACCATGCCCGGTTTGCCGGTACTGCATTCAAAAGATTTGGTGAACTGGGAATTTGTATGCTATGCTGTAAACAAACTGGACCTGGGGCCTGATTTTCGCCTCGAACAAGGAAAAAATGTTTATGGACAAGGGATCTGGGCGCCCTGCTTTCGTTATCATAACGGCAAATACTATATTTTCAGTAATGTAAACCATTTTAGTACCCAGTTATTTACGGCATCAAGCCCCGCAGGGCCATGGACGCAGGCATCTATGAAAAAAAGCTTTCATGATCTTTCTGTTTTGTTTGATGACGATGGTAAAAACTATATTGTTTGGGGATATGATGAAGTTCACCTTGCCGAATTGAATGATGAAATGACTGACATTAAACCAGGCTCCGAACAGGTGATAGTTCCAAAAGGGAGCGGAGCCGGTGAGGGTTCTCATTTTTATAAGATCAACGGTAAATATTATATAACCAATACCAATTATGACCCTGTTTGTTACCAGGTATGCCTCCGCTCTGACAATCCCCGCGGCCCTTATGAAATTAATGTCATGAGCGCAAAGGAAAACCTGGGGATAGGGACAGGGTATAGGCTTGCTAATGAAAGGGAAACAGCACCTTTCAGGATAAAACCGCCTGTAGAAAACCTGGTTGGCGCAATTCCGATGCATCAGGGCGGGATTGTTCAGATCCAATCGGGCGAATGGTGGGGCTGGTCAATGATGGATCATAACTCAGTAGGAAGGTTGCTATGCCTGTCGCCGGTTACCTGGGAAAAAGAATGGCCTTACTTCGGATTGCCCGGTAACCTTACCCGGAGCCCGCAAACCTGGGTAAAACCCAATACAGGCTTTGACACGGCACCCCGTGCTACCTTCCGCAGAAGCGATGACTTCTCTTCAACCATTCTCCAACCGATTTGGCAATGGAACCATGTTCCAGTCGATAACAGGTGGTCGCTGTCTGAAAGAAAGGGTTACCTGAGGTTGAAATCGCTTCCTGCTACTGATTTTTGGAATGCGAAAAATACCCTTACCCAGCGGGCAATCGGGCCGGAGTCGGTTGTTACGGCAGAGGCAGATCTGAAAAACCTGAAACAGGGAGACCTTGCCGGTTTGGCGTTATTAAATATGCCATATGCCTGGATCGCGGCAACCAAAAATCACGATACTATTGAAATCAGGCAGTTTGATCAGCAACGGAATAAAACGATGAGGACAACTGTAAAAAGCCCGCACATCTGGTTTCGGGCAAGCTGCAACTTTGATACCGAAAAAACGGTTTTCAGCTATAGCGAAGACGGGAAAAACTTTACCAATATAGGCGATGAATATATTATGATCTATAATGGCCGGACATTCCAGGGCGAGCGGTATTGCCTCTTTAATTTTAACCTTATGGGCAAAAACGGGGGGGATGCTGATTTTAACTCGTTTGTGGTAAGTGAGCCAAGGGCAAACGGTTTAACCAGGCCAATTCCTTATGGCAAAGTAATTATGCTAAAGAGCCTTGCCGATTCAACCATCCTGGTTAACTGGAGAGGATTTTTAAGGCCGGTGCCGGAAAACAGCGCGTTTGCTAAAAATAATACGGCCGGTTTTAAAATATTTGACCGCGGACATGGGCGGATTGCCCTGCAATCAGTTACCGACGGCAGGTGGGTTACCATAAAGGGATTAGGTGGAATGGCCGAAGTGCGGCTTGAAAATGAAGAAAAAGGCGAAGCATCGCAGTTTCAATGGCAGGACATGCTGCGCGGAGACCTTATGTTGATGTCGCTGGCCACGCACCGCTACCTTTTTGCCGACCCCTTTGGCGGGAGCCTGACCTCCGCCGATGCCCCCGGTGCCCGGCCCGACCGGAAGGACGGCTCCTGTTTTTTATGGACAATTTTGGAGTAGGTGTTTTGGAGATTGGGACTATGAAGAGCTTGGCTGGCTTTAGCAATGGATGGATAGGGCGGACTATCTATCATGCTCTTGACACCCATGCTGCAAGTGGAGGCATTCCGCCGGCTTTGGTCAGTAGATTGCTTAATATCGCTATAGCTGTATCGGGAAAATAAACGAAAAAATCAATAGGTATTTTAACCAGTAGTTTTAGCGTAAAAATACGATTGCAATTCCGGGGAACAATAATTAACTTTAGCGCAACAATCTAAGCCAGGATGCATTACAGTCCCATCAAAAACAATAAGAAAGCTGCGACACTCCTTCGCGGGTTAACAACTATTATCAGCAACGTTTCCATACCCGAGACAAACAGCCCCTTTTCGTAAAATATCACCGAACAGAGCCACGTAGTTGTCATGACTCTGAAATTATTGCACTTAAACCATTATCAAAAATGAATCTCCTTAACCCAAGGTTTTATTTAATCCTTTGCGTCTTGTGCAGCTGTTTTTCAATCACAACAGTAGCGCAGAACCCTTTCATGGCAACCGAAGTTCTTCCACCGGCTCCCAATGCCGGTCAGTTGGGACGTTTTGGTGGCGTTGGCCCTGGTCTGTTTACCGGGGCGGCGCAGCAGCACATAGCACTGTTTACTGTCCAAAGTAGAGACCTCAACGTGCCAATCAGCCTATCCTACCACTCGTCCGGTGTAAAAGTAGATGAGCTGGCATCCCGTGTCGGGATTGGCTGGGTTTTGAATTTTGGCGGAGTGATTAATAGAACGGTATATGACGTGCCGGACGAGCTTGGTACCTTCGTATCGCCCCCTACCAGCTTTAGTAACCATATCACCTCGCTTTATAACTATCTCAAAACGGCAGTACACAGCGACTATACCGGGCAAGATACTCAGCCCGACATCTTCAACTTCAATTTTAACGGCATGTCGGGAAAATTCATCCTTGATTCCGTTAAGCATCCAATATTGCTGGAGAAATCCAATTTAAAAATCGAGCCTAACTTCACCGGAACAATATGGAATTTTAAGGTTACTGACGGTAACGGCACGCAATATTTTTTCGGAGGAGGCTCGGCAACCGAGAACACCAAGACCTACACCGCCGGGGGAGCAAGCTGCAGCAAGACGTACGGATCGCCGATACCGACAGCCTGGTATTTGAACAAGATCAAGTCTGTAAAGGGCGATTCTATTGTCTTCAAATATACCGCGATAAATTATTTCTACAGCTCAGCAGTCAGCGAGTCGCTCACCCGAACCCCAACTACAGGCGCAGGAGCGACGTGCCCCGGCGATCAGACAACCTGCGGGACGATCTCCAATGATCTTGTGTGCGGATCATCGCTGAGCACACAGGGAGTTGCATTGAGCGAGGTCGATTTTGATCAGGGGAAAGTAACTATAGATAATATTACAAGAGCCGATGTGCAGGGGGACATACTGGTGAGCAACATCAATGTATATAGCAATACCAGCGCGACCGTTCTTAAGCAATTTTCCCTGGGATATATTTACTCCAACAGCGGGACGCAATACGTGTCCAATAGCTATATTGGAAACAGCGAAAAGGTCAGGCCATTCCTGCAAAGCGTCACCGAAAAAAACGCCAGTGCCGTCGCTTCACAAAAATATAAATTCAGCTACGAAGACATCAACGGGCTCGCCCCGAGGCTCTCATTTGCGCAGGATCACTATGGGTACTTCAATGGAAAAGACAATACTATTTTTGTGCCACCAGCGGATGATCCTTATGTTCAGGGGATGTTCCCCGCGTTTATGGGCGACAGAAATCCAGACTCGCTATATGCAAAAAAAGGATTGCTGACAAAAATAATTTATCCCACTGGTGGCAGTGACAGCCTTATCTATGAGCCACACAAGGGACTTGTTACTGTCGCTATTCCTCCACCGAATAAGAACGTTTCTCAAAACGTAACTGGTGCCGGTACGAGGTCAGCAGTAACGGCTTCAACTACCTCAAGTGTGATATTGAAACAAGCCGGCGGTGTCTTTACATTGTATTGCCAGGGGCTTGGAGGATCAGGGACCTATGACACGATACACCAGTTCGCCGAAGCAGAAGTTGACGATGGCGCTACCGGTTCGAGGCTTCTATACTTAAAAGCGCTTCCATTTGAAACGAAGACGGGCAATGTTGTGCTTGACCCAGGGCATACCTATACTATAAAGGTTACCGCTTATGGTTCCGTAATAGCGGGAAATGCTCGTCTGACGTATGCTGACGGTGATATCACGTATCAACAGCAGATTGGGCAATTCGGTGGGATGCGGGTGGCGAAAGTAATAACATTCGATCCTGTTCAGAGTAATACCTCCATTAAAAGGTTTTATTACGCGCCCCTGTCTAATTTGAATGCCCATTCAAGTAATACAGTTATTGATGCGGCTTCCATTCTTTATTATAAGGACTATAGGTCAATCACCAACTGTGAGACTTTCTGTACTTACAAACAAGGTAGTTCATCCAGCATGTATAATCTGTTTGTCTATGACGGCGACAATGTAGTGTATGACAGCGTAATCGAAGGGTTCGGCAACAACTTTGAAAATGGAGGAGTAGAACACCTATTTACTGTCCATTCCGATATACCTGCC
This sequence comes from Mucilaginibacter sp. cycad4, assembly GCF_034263275.1. Taxonomy (NCBI): domain Bacteria; kingdom Pseudomonadati; phylum Bacteroidota; class Sphingobacteriia; order Sphingobacteriales; family Sphingobacteriaceae; genus Mucilaginibacter; species Mucilaginibacter sp. cycad4. Next base: position 6,789,042 of record NZ_CP139559.1, read on the forward strand.
CATATAACCATGGGAAATGATGTTAAAGGAGCCCCGCTCTCAAATATTGGTTGGGATAATGGACATGAAACCAATACCAACTATTTCAAAAAAAATGGGACAGGATATCTATACACCCGCAAAATTTATAACCACTTTGTCAATGACAGCCGGGCAAGAGAAACACATTATGGCTATGTGATCACCAGCGAGTATACGATAGAGCATAACCCTATCGCGTCAACCGATTATGATCAGTTTGATGTATTGCAATACAATGTCAACTCATATTGGGTATATAAAGATTCTACCAGGACAACTGAGTACGACGCTCAGCAGAACCTGATCTCTTCCCACCTGGAAGTGGATCGATACGATAACCCGAAACATTTCAACCCCACCCGGAGCCAGATCACCAAAAGCAACGGGCAGTTGCTAACGACGTTGACTACGTACCCGCAAGACTATACGACTTCAACACCCTTCATCAACAACCTTGTGACCAACCACGTACTCGATGTACCGATGGAGACAGTGTCATATCGGCAGAATGCTGATGGTACCAATACCAATATTATTTCGGGAGTGTTCAGAACGTACAAGCCGGATGGAAAAGGGCTCGTCGATTCGGTATATGGCATCAAGACGGTGAACCTGATTCCACTTGCGTCTTTCAAATTCTCTAATTCGGGTTTCGGAGTGCTGCCTATTACAGGAGTAGCAGGGGCATATGCGAAATCCGCGAGCTATGAGCTACGGCTAAATTCCATTAGTTATGACAGCTTCGGGAATTTGACCGAGCAGCGCGTTGAAAACGGGCCGTTCATCTCCTATAAGTGGGGATACAACTCGAATTATCCCATTGCAAAAGCCACCAACGCAGAGCCGAACGAATTTTATTATGAAGGGTTTGAAGAAAGTTCCGGAACCGGTATTGGAACTGGAACCGGACATACGGGCGTCAAATATACGACCAACGCGGTGGTCTCCTGGACAAAGCCAAACACAAGAGCGTATGTGATCAGTTATTGGTACCGCATTGGCGGCCTGTGGCAATTCAAAAAAGAACAGGCATACACCGGGCCGACGTTCCCCATGGCAGTGACCGGGAGTGACGCATACGACGACATCCGAATTTACCCGGCAGATGCGCAGCTCAATACGTTCACCTTCGACCCCATGCTCGGCGTGACAAGCAGCACGGACGCCAAGAGCGAAACGGCCTATTACGAATATGACAGCTTCCAGCGGCTGCTGAATGCGAAGGACAGGGACGGGAATATCCGCAAAAGCTATAACTATAACTATCGTCCATAACAATAGCCTACACACCTTATTCGAAGCAAGATGTCATCACTAAGCAAACATACTATTCAGCCAACGTACAGGCTGCTATTGATATTCTTTTTCCTGCTATCGGCTTACCACATGCAGGCCCAAACCGCTACTCAAAATTATATCTATACGCGCACGCCAAGGCGGGGGATACCGACCAACGCCAAGCTTGACTTACTCACGCCGAACAAAGATTCGGTCGAGTCAAACGTCCAGTACCTCGACGGGCTGGGAAGGCCGATCCAGTCAGTGCAAATGCAAGGCAGTCCGGCAAAGAAGGATATTGTGGTGCCCATTGCCTACGATTCCTTCGGACGCGAGGCAATAAAATATAAATCCTATCCGGCATCAACCACCGACGGAAGTTATCGGCCTTCCGCGCTTACCGAGCTATCCTCCTTTTACAATCCGACAGGCAGCGGCACAAGCGGTACTCAGCAGGCCAATGGCATTGTAGTTAATCCCGCGCCATACTCAGTAACCTCTTTCGAAGCCTCTCCGTTGAACCGTACTACCGAGCAGGGCGCTCCGGGATCTCCCTGGCAGCCGGGGGCATCAGGTCATACTGTAAAAATATCGTACACGTCCAACAATCTAACGGCAGTAACGGACACAAACAACGGCCGGGCCGTCGTATGCTACCTTGCAACTGTTAACGCGAATCACAGCAGGACACTAACAAGCAGCGGGAATTATGCAGCAGGGCAGCTGTACGTGACGGTGATCAAGGATGAGAACAACAAGGGAACGCGAGGCGGATCGGTTGAAGAATATAAAGATTTGGAAGGCCATATTGTGCTGAAGCGCATCTTTAATTTTGTTAGCGGCACCCTGCAAGTCCTATCGACCTACTATGTGTACGATGACATGGGCAAGCTGGCTTTTGTATTGCCTCCTTCTGCATTGCCGGATAACGGCGTCCCAAACAAAACAACGCTTGATGCATGGTGCTACCAGTACCGCTATGACGAACGGGGGCGCCTTGGTCAGAAGAAGCTTCCCGGAGCGGGCTGGGAGGTCATCATATACAACAAATTAAATCAGGCCGTCTTGAGCCAGGACAGCGTCCAGCGGCTCACCAACCAGTGGTCGGTGACCAAATACGACGCACAAGGAAGAGTAATCGTTACAGGCTTGTGGGATGCGGGCTCTGTGAGAGCGCGGTCGGCGTTACAAAGCAGTATAGAGGCAGGTGCGCAGTGGGACGTACGGAATAATGCCAATGTTGCCACCGGATACAACATCACCAGCTACCCTACATTAACCACCGTGCTTACCGTAAACTACTATGACGACTACGCGTTCAACGGCAACCCTTATACAGCATTCACCAATTCGTCGACCACAGGGGTAACAGGGCTCTCAACAGGCTCCAAAGTGGCGGTATTGAACGCCGACGGCACCATAGGACAAATGCTATGGACCGTACATGGCTATGATAACTTCGGCAGGGAAACTATAATCGTCAAACAGCACTATAAGGGAGGCTCGGCAGGGTATAACACGGGGAACATGGACATAACCACCACCACCTACAACTTTGACAATCAAATCAATCACAGCACATTCGCTCATATCCTCGCCGGTATAAGCAACCCGAAAGTAGGCGTCGGGACCCAATATTACTATGACCACATGGGGCGGCAACGGCAGATTTGGAAAGTGATCTGGGATGAGTCGCTACCGCAGCCTGGCGGGACGCTCATCAGTCAGACTGACTACAATGAGCTTGGGCAGGTAAAAACGAAACATCTGCATAGTCCTGACAATGGGGCAACGTTCAAGCAGGACATTAACTATGCGTACAACGAGCGCGGCTGGCTTTCGACCATCAACAACCCTAATTCGCTTACTGCGACACAGATATTTGGCGAACAGCTTACCTATAATAGCGGTACCTCTCCTCAATATAATGGTAACATTGCAAGCATGACATGGCAAACAACTGTGCCGACAGGGCTTGGTCTAACCCAGCAACTGCAAAGTTATTCCTATTACTATGACCAATTAAACAGGTTATTGAATGCAAATTATACGACAACAGGGTCGGTCGGTAAATTCAATGAACGACTGGATTATGACCCGATGGGGAACATTAACCATTTGTGGCGTACCAATACAACAACAGCCGGTACGTACCTAAATGCCTTTACCTATGATTACACCACCGGCGGCGCCGGCAACAAACTATGGGGTGTGACGGATGCGGGTACGGCAGCACAGGCTGGGACCTATACCTATGATGGGAACGGTAATGTGACTAAAGATACCAGGAATCAGGTCACTGCAATTGCCTATAATCGATTGAACTTGCCCGCGACCGTAACCCGCACACCGGGTAATATCAGCTATGTGTACGATGCTAACGGCACCAAACTGCAAAAGATAGCCGGGGGCGTTACGAGAGAATATATAGACGGGATAGAATACAACAATGGTGCTATAGAATTTGTTAGGACAGAAGACGGCCGTGCAACGCCAAGCGGCACCACTTACTTATATGAGTATTACTTGCAAGATCATTTGGGCAATACGCGTGCTGCGATCAGGCAGGACGGGTCGATCAGCCAGGTCCAGGATTATTACGCATTTGGGATGGACATGAATCCTGGCAATTCGTATGCTGCATCGCCATTGAATAATTACAAGTACAACGGCAAGGAGAAGCAGGAGACAGGGGATTACGATTATGGCGCAAGATATTATGATCCTGGCATTGCGCGGTGGACAAGCATTGATCCGATGTCTGAGGTTAGCAGACGATTTAGTCCCTACAATTACGGTGAGGATAATCCGATTAGAAATATCGACCCCGATGGGATGATTGTTGCGGACGTTGCTCCCAATAGCGCCGTTCCAGTAGAAACAGCAAGTTTTACCTTGTATGGTGATGCTGCAAGGACTTTCTTCGATCAGTTGAAAAAAACGAGAAAGAAAAGGAAGCATGAAACTCCTCCCGCCGCTAAATCTGATGCGACCCGCGTTGCGTCAAAAGTGTCAAAGTTGCAACCAAAAGTTAAGACCTATTCTATTTATTCAAGATTTGTTCCAAACTTGGCCCAGGATCCTAGTGTGGTGCAGTCATGGCCCCCGCCGCAGCGGGTAGATATGCAGGATCTCGGGCAGCGTTCGACGGCTTTGTCCGTAACCAGCCCCGTTCTTGATGTATATGGCGCAGTTTCCGGAGTAACAGAAATTAAAGCAGCGATTTCTCTTTACTCGCTTACCAAGATCGCAGCTAAAACTTCAGAAGATGGGGCGAGTTTATTTCATTATACAACTGAAGCTGGTTATAATGCTATAATGGAATCGCAAGAATTATTACCATCAATAGGCGCCAAAAATGCTCGTTACGGGGCTGGTCAATATTTAACAGACTTAGCACCAGCAGATTTTACTGCCGGACAAGCTTCGAGGAGGTTGTTTGGTGTCCCGTGGAACGCCCGCAAACTAACACATTTTATAGAAATAGATATTAAAGGATTGAACGTCATAAAAAATGCACCATACAACTATGTAGTACCAGGTGTAGAAAGTTTACCTTTGGGCGGACGAATTATTAGAGGCGGCGTTTCAGTATTTAAAGTGGTTCCTAAATAGCGTTATTATGAAAGAGACATTTGTTAAAAAATTTTGGGAAGAAGAGAAAACTCTATTCTATCTACATTTTCAAGACAATACAGCTGTAAGGCAAATTGAAGTTAATTCTAACGGCAAAGTATTTCTGTCGGAAGAATACCCTGTAAAAGGCGATTCAATATTGTATGACCAGACATTACAGGATCTTGATTTGCAAGAAAATGATTTCATCAGTGAACAAGAATTTGAGGAGGTTTGGAGCAATAGGTAATGGTTGAATACATCGAGTTTGGAGATATCTTTAATATTGCCGGAGTTCAAAACTTCGCACATGGCTGCAATTGTGCGGGTGCCATGGGAAAGGGCATTGCAGTCCAATTTAAAGAACGGTTTCCTGAAATGTTTATTAAGTATAAGGCGCTATGCAGCGAGAATAAATTTAACTTGGGAGACGTTTTTGACTATAAATATGAAAATGGGATTGTTTTTAATCTCGCCACTCAGCGGTCTTGGCGGACCAAGGCGGAAATCCACGCTGTCAAACATGCTCTTAGAGGCATGCTTGATATAGCAGAAAAAAATAGTATAACAGAAATAGCGTTGCCTAAAATTGGGGCAGGCTTAGGAGGATTAGATTGGGGCGACGTAAAGAATCTCATAGAAGAAGAAGCCAAAAAACATCCCCAAATTTCGCTTCACATAGTATTAAATTTCAAGAATCAACCCCTGCTCAATAGTCTTTAATTCAAGCCCTCACCTGGTCGAAGTTTAGCGACAGCGTAACTTCGACCTAAAACAAATTAAGCTTTCAGCTTAACTAAGCTAAAATTAATCAGTGCTTTTTTAGTGGCTATAATTTATATTAGCAAAGCTGGGGTTGTTAATTCGGACACAAGAACATAACACTTCCAGGCATTTTGGATCGAAGTTACGCTGGCGCAAACTTCCACGAGCAGGGATTAGTGACAACACCTTGTCAGTGTTCCACTTTCAAAAAACAGGTGTTCAACTTTTGAAAATGCAATTTTGTAACTGCTTGGTTATCAAGATTCATTTGTTCAGGTTGAGATTTGATGTATTTTATGACAAACGCAAGTTGTTGATTGTCAGTAACTATGTGTTTTGAAAAAATTGAGATGTTCACACTTTTAAATTGGAACACTCATGGGTAAACTCTATTTCGGCAACCTTGAACGTTCAACACATGCTGCTAATACCAGTTCCAGCACCGGCCGTGAAACCGGTTTGCTGAAGAAGCCGGTGACATAGCTATAGCTGAGTGCCCGCTCACGGTCTGTCGGATCGATTGATGACGAAAATACATAGAGCAGCGGTTTAACCGGTAATGCCGGGTGCAGGTCCTTAAAACCTTCAAGGAAATCCCAGCCGTCAAACCTGGGCATCCTAATGTCCAGAAAAATAACGTCAGGACAATCGGCCGGATTATCTGTAAATGATTTTAATGCCTCTTCACCATCGTAGCTATGTGATACAGGGGCAAAATCTTCAATTCCTGCAATAAGCTTATCCAATATAATATGGTCAAGTTTACTGTCATCAATAAAGAGTAATCGGAACATAATTGGTAATTATGATATTGTTGCATAAGTTAAGGTATATTATCCGATTTAAAAAAAAATGGATGGTATTACTGCGCTCAACCTGCAGTTAGGAAAAGTTATTATAGTATTAATTAATTTATTTATAAACTATGCGTGGTTTTATTTTTGAAAGTAATAGCTAAAAGGGTACGTATTTCGCTTTTGCGTATACATACCCTTTTTAGTTTTAATGAACCAGGAATATCACCGGTACCGGAGAAGCAAGCCTATGATTTGGTTGAAGTTATAATGTAGCGCTTTTTTCAACAATTACGTTCCTCGCGCGCATATAGGTGGTTCCGGTGGGGCCGGGTGATCCTGATGAGCCTTCCATTTGGTAATCAATAATGATATTCAGATTTTTCCCAACAAAGTTAGCGCCTGTTTGCGTGCTTTTTAAAACACCATCTATCCAATACTCGATTGACACATCAGTTGCATTGGTCTTGGTCATATAAACTGAGTAAGTATGCCAGTTTCCGGGGCTGGAAATAGTTGTACCCACACTTGACCAGCCTCCGCTTGCATTTTTATAGGTATTTGTCCAGCAGGTAGCACTCCCTTTAAATTCCATAAAGTCGCTTTCTGGTGGCCATGAATCGGCGCCTGTTACCCAAAAGGCCGGCCATGTCCCGGTTTGTGATTCACATTGAAACTCCCCTTTGAAATGCCATTTAGGCCAGGAGTCGGTTACTACGGGCACGGTCTTGGCATAAATTGTCCCTGAATAATAATGGATTGGTAAGTATGGATCTTTATTGCTGTTGCCTACGCTGCCGCTGGGGGCACTGGTGAGGGTGAGCACACCTCCTGAGACTGAAATATTTTGAGAGCGCATGCGGGCAGAGCCGTTATGATCAGATCCCCAGGGATACAGATCATTCCAATAAGTGCTGTAAGAACTAAAGGAAGTAGCCGGAATAACATTTACCCACGATACCACGTTCGTTGCAAGGTGATCGGCCGAAGTGTTTGCGGCAGAGTTGGCGGTGGCTGCATTATCTTTTCTACATGCAAAAAACGATGTAATTACAATAAATGCAATTAAAACAAAAGTTAAATTTTTCATAATAAAGATTTTTTAGGTTAATAGGTGTGCTTCTCCCGATACTTAATGAGAGTACTGGTTAATTGGTAATGCAAATTAACCTACTTAAAATTCTATCGATGGGGGACAAAACTGGAATTTATGGGGGTTATTTATATATATAATATTATATATATAGTTACACCCAGGTAAAGCAACGGAGAGAACGGCCCGGAAATAAAAAAGGTTGTTTTCGGAGTGAAAACAACCTTTGGGGCTTACTATTTTTTTCAGGAACTAAAACCAGCTTAATTTAATGTCGAATTGCTATTCTTTTTAAATTTTTTAATTTTGAATTACTAAAAATATTAGTATTTTTGTAATGGACAAAACAGCGTATTACACCGAATTGAGTTCGGAATATAATATTTTACCTAAACCTTATCACAAGCATAAATTTGTTGGAATTGCACATTCTTTTATGAGGAGTGCAATTCCATTTCAAATCTTCTTTTCTTTAGCTCACTGCTGCCGCTTATTTCCAGATAGATTTTAATCCGGAAATGCTAATATTATCGATAGTTAATTTTCCGGTTGTTTTAAAGGCAAGGTTGTTGAAATCTTCGGTTGGGAAATAGATTGCAGTCATAGTGGTTAAGCCTCCGTCAGCAAATAACTCTGCAGATGATTTGTCGACCACTAAAGTGAGGTCGGAATTTTTAGCAGTGCTTAGCCGGGCTGCGGTAAAACGGCCCGAAAAATTCTTTTGGAAATCCATTTTTCCGGCTTTGGTCCGATCTATATAGTATTCATCTTTGGCAGGATCATAACCCATGAGCAGTTCTTCGCCTTTGGTGTTTGACAGCCTGATGCTATAATCTTTTAAGGTAGCAAAGCTCAATTTTAAAACATACCGGCTTTTGAGGTTTTTAATTTTTGAAGTAAGATCAAGGGACCTGTTAACCACAGGTTGCTTTAACACAATTGTTTTTTCCTCAATATTTTTTAGTTCGGCCACCGGTTTAGATGCCAGTAAAATTTGGCCTTTGCTTTGTTTCAGACTAAGCTCACGTGGAATTGTAGCAGCATTACGCCAGGCCTTTGTTGGTACCTGGTTGGCGTATTGCCAGTTGCTCATCCACCCTAAAAATATTTTACGGCTGCCTGTATTGCTCCAGGTAATACCGGCATATTCATCAGGGCCGTAATCAAGCCACCGGGTATTTGAATCAAGGGGCCTAAACTTGTTACCGTCAAAATCCCCCACAAAATATTGTGTGGCCGAACCGCCGTTAGGCCCTCCGGGGTTAAGGTTTACAATCAGCACCCAATAAGTTTTTCCACCCAGTTTTAGCGGGAACAGGTCAGGACATTCCCATACGCCTCCGTGTGCACCTGCTTTGATGCCGAATTCACTTTCCTTTTTCCAGTTTTTCAGGTCGGGGGCCGAGTAAAAGGATATATGATCTTGTGTTGCAAGGGTCATTACCCATTTTTTCTCAGGCGCATACCACATCACTTTGGGGTCGCGGAAATCCCGGACACCGGGGTTTTTCAAAACCGGGTTGCCGCTATATTTAGTCCATGTAGCTCCGCCGTCCAGGCTAAAAGCAAGGCTTTGGTTTTGAAATTTATCGGTACCTTCTTTTTCACCTTTAGGGTCATGATGGGTAAATATGGCAACCAGGGGTATTTTACCATTTTTACCAAAACCGGTTGTATTATTGGAATCAACAACAGCGCTGCCCGAAAAAATATAACCAAGGCTATCCGGATATAAGGCGATAGGTAAGTGCTTCCAGTGGATCAGGTCCTTACTTTCCGCATGTCCCCAGTGCATCGGTCCCCATACTATATCTTTAGGATAATACTGAAAAAACAGATGATAAGTATGGTTATAATAAACCATACCGTTAGGGTCATTCATCCAATGCCCGGCCGGTGAAAAATGTACCTGCGGGCGGTATTGTTCCGTATAAGATTTTTGGGGTGAATCCTGGGCTTTACAAATACAATTTAAAGCAATAAGGAGGGGCAATATGAATGTGCTGCATTTTGTTTTCATAATTTAAGCTTTTAATGGTTATATATTGAGCAGGGTATGCAAAACTATGGTATAAAAAAGGGAATCCCGGCCTGAATTGTCAGGCCAGGTTCCCGTTGTTTAATTATAGTTTAATAGCCAGGGTTTTGTTTATATAAACCGTTGGTGAAAGTAATCTCCGATTGCGGAATTGGAAGGTATTCATCTCTTCCGGCAGTAAATTTAGCCGTAGATAAAAATGGCCTTCTAACCTTTTCAACGGTAATGTAGTCGTTTAAAGTTTTTTCTGCAATTCCCCATCTAACTAAATCAAAGAAACGCGCCCCTTCGGTGGCAAATTCTAACCGTCTTTCCCATTGTAATGCTTTACGTGCATAGTCCTGGGTCCAGTTTGCCAGGCTATAAGGTTTTATGTTGTAGGATGAAGGGAAAGTCCCATCCAGCTTTTTAAGCCGCCCTGTACTGGCTGCCGCCCTGTTTCTGATTTGGTTAATTAATGGCAGTGCATTTGCCTGTTGCCCTAATTCAATATAAGCTTCGGCCTGCATTAATAAAACGTCATCATACCTGATGATATCATAATTTTTTGCCGAGCCCATAAACGGCCCAAGCTTAAAATAAGATGCGCTTGTGGCCAATTGCTGGTTACGCATGGTATGAAAGTTGCCGTAAACTCCCGGGTCACGTACCCAGCTGTTACTGAATGGTTTTGTATTATCATATTTATACGGATGCCCGTCAATACCAACGGTATGGTCTAACCTGGTGTCGACAGTAACTTTTGACAGATCGGCTATGCTGTTATTGAATGTATCAAAGTTAGGCAAACCATTTGCATCAGTTGTATAGGCATTTACTAAATTCTGACTTGCAGCATGAAACCCGCAGCAGCCGTATTGAGGCGCCCCATGCGGATAGTTTAGCCCGTCTTCAAAATTTAAACGCCCGGCGGTTGTGCCGTCATTAATAGTAAATTGTATGGCGAATACAGATTCCGGCCCGTTCTCTGTTTCAGGTAAAAAATTGTCAGCAATATCTGCACTTAACGAATATTTACCCGAAGCGATAACCGCTTGTGTAAGCGTAACAACTTCCTGTAACCTTGTTTTATTGATATTGATCACATGGTGTTTATCATCCTGCTCATAGGCCTGGTACAATTTTAATTTAGCTAAATAAGCCTGAGCGTTTAATTTATTGGCCCTGGCCAGGTCGGGTTGCGTAGTTGGCAAATTATCAACCGCGTATTGAAAATCGGCGGCAATTTTATTCCATGATTCATCATTTGATAAAGTATTTGAAACCTTCAGGATGTCGGCCTCAGTTGCGGTTTCATCAAAAATGGGTATGTTTTTGTAGAGCAATTTCATGGTGAAGTAGCTATGCGCACGTAAAAACTTCAATTCGGCCAGGCGGATCTTTTTGTTTGGAAATTCGGCGTCCGAAAGTGAATTAACCGCCCTGATTGCCACATTTGCCCTTGAAATAGATTTGAACAAATTTTTCCAGGTGCGCGAAACAAAGGAATCCATAGATGGTGTAACCAGGTTGTAATGTTCCAAAGCATCAACTTCGCCAACATCTCCTGTGCCGCCGCCGCCTTTATAAGCATCATCTGAGCGAACGCTGCCATAAGCCCAGTCACTGTATATTGGCCCTATCATATCGCCATTCCCGATAGCTGCATAAGCCGCGGTTACCAAACCTTCAACAGCGGTTGGTGATTTTAAATCTGAAGAAGACAGTACACCCTTTGGTGTATAATCTAATGCTTTTTTACAGGAACTAAAAATTATTAGCCCCGATAAAATAGTTGTTACTAATATTTTCGATTTCATATTGAATGATTTTTTTCGTTAAAATGATGCATTGACGCCAAAACTGAAGATCCGTGGAATTGGGATTGGGTTGAGGTCAATCCGCTCCGGATCAGGGCTCAGGTACTTGCTGCTTTTTACAGTAAAAATGTTTTCGGCCATGGCAAACACCCTTAGCCTGGTAAATACAGCTTTAGGTAAAATGGTATATCCAAGTTGAAGGTTCCTTAATTTAAAATAGGAGGTGTTTACGATAAAATAATCAGAAGTACGGCCTTCGTTGTTATTGTCTTTCAGTGTTAATGCCGGTACGTTGGTGTTGGTATGCTGTGGTGTCCAGCCGTCAAATACACCCGGGCCAACATTTTCGCGGCTGTGCATCAAATTGTTATACAGGGTATATACATCAAAACCTTTTCTGCCTGCAACTCCCGATCCGAATATTGACAGGTCGAATTTTTTGTAGGTAAGGTCAATTCTTGCACCGTACTCTAAAGTTGGCAGTGTAGTGCCTATCCAGGTTTGATCGTTAGCATCAATTTTTCCGTCATGATTGATATCAACATAACGGATCCTGCCCGGCCCCGCGCCAATTTGTGTTGGGGCTGCATCAACTTCGGCCTGCGATTGAAAAAGGCCATTGGTTTTATAACCAAATATATCAAACTGCGAATGCCCTATTATGGTATTATCTATATTGCCCGGATAGGCTGGTCTTACATTCTCCGGTAAATCGGTGATCTTATCCCTGAAATGGGAGAAGTTTAAAGTTACATTGTAATTAAAATCTCCCGACCGTTGGCCGTGATAGGTTACTAAAAACTCCCAGCCCCTATTGGTTTTTGATGCACCGTTAACGGTTTTAGATTGTCCTTCGCCTAATGCCGATGCAACCGGCGGAGTGATCAGGATGCCGGTGGTTTTCCTGGTAAAATAGTCAAATGAACCGGAGATCTTACCATTTAAGATGGCAAAGTCCAAACCGGTATTTAATTCGTCGGTGGTTTCCCATTTAAGGGCAGGGTTTTCTGCCTGGGTTTGAACAAAGCCCGATGGCAGCGCTCCTGTATTGGCGCCGGATAATGAATATGCGGTACCAACGTTCATATATTGTTCCCAAAAGCCGGGAGTAAGTTGATTTTGGGTAGTGCCATATCGGGTGTTGTAAAGCGCGTAGCGCGACAGATCGCCGATTTCCTGGTTACCTACCCGGCCTACGCCGGCCCTTAATTTCAGTTCAGAGAATATGCTGTTGTTTTTCAGGAAGTTTTCCTGGTCTATTTTCCAGCCAACTGAAGCTGAAGGGAAAATACCATATTGGTTATTGGCGCCGAACCTTGATGAACCATCGCGGCGAACGGTAGCGGATACTAAATATTTGCCTGCATAATTGTAATCCAAACGACCGAATTGTGAGAATAAGCTATTCCCTGTTGATCTGCCTGTAACAATGGTATTTCCTGTGCCCGCATCTAAGGTAAAGTAGTCTTCCGTTTGGATTGCATATCCTTGTTTCAGGGTGGTTTGAAAATCAGTAAAGGTTTTAATGTATTCTGTACCCACTAATATTTTAAAGTGGTTGTTGGCGTTTAAATCATAGTTATACCTTAAGGTATTTGAAAGCGTAGTGCTTAAATAATGATTCTGATCAAAGAACAGGCTGTTGGTAGTGCGGTTTAACGCGCCTTCCGAAAAGGTTGGCGTAATTACCTTGCTTAGGTAGTCTGCATTATCGGCACCATAGTTTGACCTGAAGAATAAATTTTTAATGGGCTGTACCTCTAAAAATACGTTGCCAAAGGTATTTAACCTGTTGGCGTTATTCCATTTCGCAAGGTCCTGCATATGCAAAGGATTGTTCCTGTCAGAGTAACCGGCTCCTGATTCGCCGGCGTAGGTTACACCATCTTTTTGATAAACGGGGATAGTGGGCGCCAGGGTAACCGCCAGGAATGGGGTTGATGCACCGCCCAGATCATTAGTTGTGAGGGTTTCGTTTGAGTTGGTGATCTTTATATTAACGCCAAAGGTAACTTTGCTGTCAAAGGCCTTGGTTATGGCATTAATGCTACCGGTGGTACGCCCGTATTTGGTAAAACGTACAAGGCCGGTGTTTTTGATGTTTCCAAAATTTATCTGGATGGAAGAGTTTTTATTACCTACCGAAGCAGTGAAATCATTATTGTAAACAAAGGCGGTTTTGTACAACACGCTTTGCCAGTCGGTATCCCCCGCGGGAGTGTTGGGGTCACCACCTACAAATGGTTTAGCAGTAACGCTGTTTAAAACCGGGTTGCCGAAATTATTATTCCAATCAAAATTATAGATCTCTCCATAACCCGCGGCAGGGTCCTGTCCGTCGTTAACAGAAGCTTGCCACAAGGCCCTGCCTCTGTCAACCGAGTTCAGCATTTTAAACCTTAACGATTTTTCAGACTGGATTGAAGTACTGTTGTTAAACTGAAACTGCACTTTACCCTCGGTGTTGCCGCCGTTTTTTGTAGTAACGATGACAACGCCGTTAGACGCGCGTGAACCATAAATTGATTCGGACGACGCATCCTTTAACACCTGAACGGATGCAATATTTGAGGGCGACAGATTTTGAAATACTTCCGGCCTGGTAGTAGGGATCCCATCAATAATATACAGCGGGTTATTGTTGCCTAAAGTATTGGCCCCCCTGATCAGGATCCTGCTGGTTGCGCCATTTGCCGAGCCATCTTTTTCAATATATAAACCGGCAACACGGCCCTGTAAGGCCTGCATGGTATTTCCCGAACTGTTATTTTTTACCGGTGCTAAATCAACAACCGCAACTGCGCCTGTCAAATCTTTCTTTCTTTCAGAAGTGTAACCGGTTACAACTACTTCATTAAGCTTGTTTTCTGCGTCTTTAAATACTACGTCAAGTGTTTTGGTATCGGCAGTGATAGTTACCAGTATTGGTTTGGCACCTACATAAGAAAACCGTACCGATTGACCATTTTTTACAGCGATGCTGAATTTTCCGTTTGCATCTGATAGTGTTGATTTTTGGGTTTCAACAACCACGATAGTAACCCCGTCTATAGGTTTTAAGGAGTTGTCTGACACGGTCCCGGTAATGGTCCGGGATTGCGCATATCCTTCACTTATGAGCAGTATAAGAAAGGAACAAATAAGTAATAATTTTCTCATTGATTTTGATTTAAGTGTAATTGGTTGGTTAAAACATCTTGTTTATAAAGTCTTGATACTCTTTGATTTTATAATCCGGACAACCTCCTTTCTTTGTTGCAATGAAGCCGCCCATCGCTATTGCATTTTTTAATAAGGTTTCTGGTGATGCACCACGATAATGATTGGCGATAAATGCCGCTAAAAATGAATCGCCGCTGCCTATGGTATCCCTTACTTTCACCTCGCGCCCGGCAATGTGCCAGGCTTTATCTTCTTTATAATAGGAGGCACCAAACTCGCCTTTGGTAACTATGATCTCGGGGATGTTGAAATGATCCTGGATAAATTTGATCTGTTCCGATTCTTTCCAAAACGAGCCCCTGAAAAGGCCCTGTACCATTTCAAGTTCGGCCTGGTTAAATTTTACGATGTTGGCTTTGTGCAGCAGGTCGGCCAGCAGATCGCGGCTTATAAATGGCGGTCTTAAATTGATGTCGAATACTTTGATAGCATCATTTTCCAGCAGCTCAAACAAAGTGTTGCGCGATACGCTGTTCCTGGATGCCAGGCTTCCGAAAACGAAATAGGTTGATGGCCTGATCTGCGTTTTAATATGCTCGCTGTCATCTATAAAGTCCCAGGCAACCGGAAAAATAATCTCGTAGGATACCTCGTTGCCGTTATTCATTTTGGCTATCACCTGGCTGGTGGGATGTTCAGGATCTGTTTGCAACAGGTGTTTTTTTATGCCCCAGTTGTCCAGCAGGTTTTCAAGCTTTTGGCCATCGGCATCATTACCTATTTTACTTACCAGGCTGGCAGGCATGCCCAGTTTATTAAGATGATAAGAAACGTTCAGCAAAGCGCCGCCGGGTTGCGGGCCGTCCGGCAAAACATCCCAGAGTATTTCGCCATAACAAATGGCCGGGGTGATGGTATTTGTGTGTAGGTTCATCATAGCAGATCTTGATTAATGCATTACCATATTAGTTTCAATTTGCTCCAGCGATCTGCCTTTGGTTTCGGGCATCAGCCTCCACACAAAAATTAACTGGCATATCATCATGGTACCGAAGAAGGAAAATGTTACTGTTCCGCCAAGTTTTTCGGCGAGATATGGGAAGGAAAATGCGATCAGTGCCGCCATGATCCAGTGGGTTGAGCTGCCCAGAGTTTGGCCTTTTGCCCGCACCTGGTTTGGAAATATTTCTGAAATAAACACCCAGATAACTGCCCCCTGCGAAAATGCGAAGAATGCGATAAACAGCATCATGTATGCAGGAACGGCAAAGCCACTCATATGACCCGAGTAAAAAGTGTAGGCCACCAGGAACAGGGAAATGATTAAGCCAACCGAGCCGATGAGCATCAGTATACGGCGCCCTACTTTATCGATCACGTTAATGGCTATGAGCGTGAACACAAAGTTGATTGCACCGAGGCCAACTGTTGATAGTAATGACGAATGGGCGCCCAGTCCGGCCATTTCAAATATGCGCGGCGCATAGTAAATAATAGCATTGATGCCCGAAACCTGGTTGAAAAAGGCGAACAGCACGGCTAATATTACAGGTGTTTTATATTGACCCGAAAAGAGGCTGCCGCTGGAAGCAGTATCATTTAAAGTTGAGTTTTTGATAGATGCCAGCTCCTGATCACAGTTGAGCGGATTGATGATCCGTAAGATCCCGAGGGCTTTTTCCATTTCGCCCTTTTTAAGAATAAGCCAGCGCGGGCTTTCCGGTATAAAGTAGATCAATACTAAAAACAATGCCGAAGGGAAGGCCTGTACGCCAAGCATCCATCGCCATGAAGTTTCGCCAACCTGGCTGATAAGGTAGTTGGACAGGTATGATACCAGGATGCCCAGTACCACGTTAAACTGAAACAGGCCCACCAGCCTGCCCCGGCGGTCGGCCGGCGATACCTCTGAAATATAGATAGGTGCTGTAACTGATGATATACCGACACCAAGGCCCCCAAGTAATCTGAAAACAAGGAAGATATACCAGTTGTCGGCCAGGGCGGTACCTAATGACGACAATAAGTAAGCAGCAGCTACAAAGTAAAGCGTGTTTTTGCGGCCAAACAGATCTGAAGGCCGGGCTCCTAACAATGACCCGATGACTGTTCCTATTAATGCGATAGAGATCGTGAACCCATGCTCCACTACG
The DNA here is from genome assembly GCF_034263275.1 of Mucilaginibacter sp. cycad4. Classification (NCBI taxonomy): domain Bacteria; kingdom Pseudomonadati; phylum Bacteroidota; class Sphingobacteriia; order Sphingobacteriales; family Sphingobacteriaceae; genus Mucilaginibacter; species Mucilaginibacter sp. cycad4. The sequence goes on from NZ_CP139559.1 coordinate 6,805,760, forward strand.
GATAGGTGCCAGAATTGCTGGATAGATTTTTCAGCGCCCGATATTACGGCGGTATCAAACCCGAAAAGGAAGCCACCAAGGGCCACGACCATGGACCAGGCCAGGACGGAGTGTTTTCTCATAATAATTATAAAAGGTGTTAACTGGATTTATTGAGGCCAAAGTAGAGCAATGGGGCCTGTGGTGGTTATTGATTTTGTATCAATAAAGTATAAAAATCAATCTCTTTATATCTATTTGATTTTCAGTTATATAAAATTAAAAATGCAAAGTTTGAAATTGAAATATTCGTTTATGTTACCTGTTACTTTCAATTTGGTTACATTGCTCAGGTCATCGGGTAGCCTGGCCGGGCGCATAAATTTGTTTTTCAGGAACGTTTATAGATATCTTTACTTTGTTTAATCCTAAAAGGGAAAAACAAACCAATAATTAATCCTGTTAATTACCTTTTTCTTCCAAATTATCTGAGCTTATGATCCTGCTTAATAAATGGCATGCAAAAAACATACTGACCGGTATCATACTGATCAGTTTTATGATGCTTATTGCTGCCGGTTGTAAGCGGGCCGATAAAACATCGCAGTATACGATAGGGTTTTCACAGTGTATAGGTTCCGATCTGTGGCGCCGCACTATGCTCGATGAAATGAGGATGGAACTTTCGTTACACCCCGACGCCCGGTTCATTTATGCCGATGCGGACGGTAATAGCAGCAAACAGGTTGAACAGGTAAAGAAAATGCTGGACGATGGTGTCGATCTGCTGATCATATCACCCAACGAAGCCCAACCCCTCACCGGGATAGTGGAACAAACGTACAATAAAGGCATCCCGGTAATTGTGATAGACCGTAAAACATCATCGGCTTTATATACAGCTTATGTTGGTGCGGATAATTACCAGATTGGTAAAATGGCGGGTGAATATGCCGGTGCACTTTTAAAAGGCAGGGGGAACGTTGTAGAAGTGATGGGGCTGCCCGGCTCCTCTCCGGCTATTGAAAGGGACCGCGGCTTTTCTGACGGGATAAGGAAATACACTGATATTAGTATAACCGCCAGGGTATATGGCGATTGGTTAAAGGATAGCGCCAAAAAGCAATTGAACAGGATTGCGCCAATTATAAAAAATGCGAATGTAATATTTGCCCATAACGATGTAATGGCCCTCGGGACGAGAGAGGTGCTTGACGGGTTTAATATGCACGGTATTAAAGTATTGGGCGTTGATGCCCTGCCCGGACATGGAGGTGGCCTGCAAATGGTGGCCTCAAAAACCATCAACGCCAGCATGATATATCCTACAGGAGGTAAGGAAGCAATTATGACCGCCTTCAGGATCCTGAATAAAGAATCATTTGCCAGGGAAAACCTGTTACAGTCGGTCGTTATCGACTCTGCCAACGTGCAGTTAATGAAAATGCAATGGAGCAAGATCAGCAGCCAGCAAAAAGATATTGAACGGCAGCGATCATTATTGGCCGAACAGCGTGAAGTATACAACAGCCAGCAATTGGTTTTAAATGTAATTGTAATATCGCTGGTATTAGCTATTGTTTTTGGAGGCCTTGCATTTTACTGGCTCATGGAAAACCGGAAGATCAATAAAAGCCTGGAAGTTAAAAATAATGAAATTCTGCAGCAACGTAACCAGTTGATTGAGATGTCGGCAAAAGCTGAAGTTGCGACAGAGGCTAAACTGCAATTTTTCACCAATATTTCTCATGAATTCCGTACTCCGCTCACGCTTATCCTCTCGCCTGTAGAAGATATGATGAGCAATGAAAAACTAAACCTGGTTGCAGGGAAAAGCTTGAAACTGATCCATAAAAATGTATACCGGTTGCTGCGCCTGGTTAACCAGCTGATAGAGTACCGTAAAATAGAATATGATAAACAGCAGATCAATGTATCGCCCAATAATATTATTGAATTTGCCAGGGAGATCATCACCAGCTTTCAGGAAAATGCGCAGAAGCGTAATATCAGCCTGAGCCTGGTAAGCGATGAGCAGCAGATAATTGTTTGGTATGATGTTAACCTGTTAGATAAGGTGTTTTTTAATATCATAGCCAATGCCCTGAAATTTACCAGCGACAATGGCCGGATCCAGGTAAGTTTCAAAAGCAGAGATGATAACTCTGTTGATATTGCCATACAGGATAACGGGATAGGTATGGAGCCGCAGGACACCGCCCATGTATTTGAACAGTTTTACCAGGCCGAGAACAGCACATCAGGAGGATCCGGATTAGGGCTTGCGCTGTCAAAAGAAATTGTGTCCCTGCATCATGGCAGTATCGAAGTTAGGAGTAAAAAGTGGGAGGGGACTACCTTTACCATTAACCTCCTATTGGGAAATGGTCATTTTGACCAAACTGCACAGGAGCATGTCAATACAAAACAAACCGATCTTGAAGAGCGGGCAAAAATTTATGTTACAGACCTGGCCGCACCTCTTACATTAACGGATGAAGGGCAAATATTCGGCGCTCCCAGGGAGCAATCCATATTGATCATCGAAGACAATAAAGACCTGCTGAGCTACCTGAGTGAAAAACTGGGAACAACTTATGAAATATTTACAGCAGATAATGGCGTAAGCGGATTAAATGAAACCTTTGAGCGCGTTCCGGACCTCATCATCTCTGATGTGGTATTGCCGGGCATGTCTGGTAAAACCTTAACGGTAAAACTAAAAACTGATGTCCGTACCTCGCACATCCCAATCATTCTTTTAACGGCACAGGGCAGCGTTGAACAACAGATAGATGGGATTACCTGCATGGCCGATGCCTACATTGTTAAGCCGTTTAACTTTGATTATTTACTCGCTACCGTGAAGAATTTGATCAAAAGCCGCGCAACACTTAAGGAACACTTTACCAGTGATGTAAGTAAATCAACTGTGCCTGTATCAAAAGCTCTTGACAAAAAATTCCTGAATGATTTTGCGGGTATTGTAGAGCAAAATTTGGCCAATGAAAACTTTAGTGTTGATGAAATATGTAAACTGATAGGCGTTTCAAGGATCCAGCTTTACCGAAAGGTTAAAGCGTTGCTTGGCTGCAGTATCTCTGATTATATATTAAACCGCCGGCTAAAAAAAGCAAAATATTTGTTAATGAATGAAGGGTATCCGATATCCGAAATAACCTATATGGTGGGTTTCTCTACACCAAATTATTTCTCCACGGTTTTTAAAGCAAAATATGGCTGTACGCCAAGCGAATACAAACGCAAGCAGCAGCATTCATAGGTTTTATTTTCTGAGTATTACCGGAGGAATAACCCTTAGCTATTGTATAACAGCACTATATAAGGCCAGGTACAGGGTTCTTAAAACCTTTTTGGCCAATCCATGTTACTCCTGCATCGAAAACAACCTGTTAGGTTTTCAATGAATGGATAAGATGTATGAGCCGCATACATTTAAATAAAACCGGATATTTACTGGCAGGGCAAAAAAAGAAGTAGCTTTTCATGAAAAACAACCTGTTACCTGACCTCTTCACCTTAACCGCCATTTTTGAAGGAATGGAAGATGCGGTATTGAGCCATGATCTTGACTATATTATTTTGAACTGCAATCCGGCTGCCGAAAAAATGTTTGGCTGCCCGGCCCCGGCGTTGTTAGGGCAGAACATCCTTACCTTGATCCCCGAAAGCGTCCGTCAGGAGCAATTGGCTATTCTTGAACGTGTATGGTCAGGTGAAAGAATAAATCACTTATATACTGTCCGCAGCAGTAAGCTACAGATTGATTTTCCGGTATCACTTACTATTTCCCCAATACGGGATGAACAGGGGGAGGTAGTTGGAGCATCTCACATTATGCGTGACATTACTGACGAAAAAGAGACGGAAGAGAAGCGGGGCATGCTGGCTGCAATTGTAGAAAACTCTGATGATGCCATTATTAGTAAAACCCTTAACGGGATCATCACTACCTGGAATGGCGGTGCTGAAAAGATTTTTGGTTACCAGGAAAGAGAAACTATCGGTAAACATATATCTATTCTTATTCCTCGTGACAGGCTGGCCGAAGAAGATATTATTATTGAAAACATCAGGAATGGTAATAAAGTTGATCATTTCCAAACTGTCAGGCTGCACAAAAATGGAAGCGCCATTGATATTTCCCTTACCGTTTCGCCGGTAAAGGACCGCCATGGAACCATCATTGGCGCATCAAAGATTGCCAGGGATATTACAGCCGCCAAAAACGCCGAAACAGCTATTCGCCATCAGGCGGAAAAACTGAAGATCCTGAATGCCATAGGGAAAGCCATTTCAGAGAAACTTGATACGGAATCTATCCTGCAAAAAGTAACGGATGCCACTACACAGATTACCGGTGCTGCTTTTGGCGCATTTTTTTATAATACCATCAATCAGGATGGCGAAGCCCATATGTTGTACACCTTATCGGGCGCGCCAAAGGAGGCTTTTGAACATTTTGGAATGCCCCGGAATACGGCCGTTTTTCATCGCACATTTAGCGGTGAAGGCGTATTAAGGGTAGATGATATAACTAAAGACCCCGGGTATGGACAAAATGCGCCGTATTTTGGGATGCCCGAGGGGTACCTGCCGGTAGTAAGCTACCTGGCTGTGCCTGTTATAAGCAGTTCGGGCAATGTTATTGGGGGCTTATTTTTTGGTCACCCGAAAGCCGGTGTTTTCCTGCAAGAGCACGAAGATTTCGTGGTCAGCCTTGCTTCCCAGGCGGCAGTGGCGCTCGATAACTCCAGGCTATTTACCGAAGTAAAAGAGCTGAGCCAGAAAAAGGATGAATTTATCGCTTTGGCCTCCCATGAATTAAGAACGCCCCTCACTTCTATGAGCGGTTTTTTACAACTGCTGGAACGAAAGGTAATTGATGTAAACCGGCCTTTTGTTGCGAAGGCAATAACCCAGTTAAAAAAGCTGAATGCCCTGATCAATGACTTGTTCGATATCTCAAAAATACAATCCGGAAAATTGCAGTTTTATTTTGAAGAATTTGATTTTACGACACTTATCAAAGAGAACCTTGAGGCTATTCGGGAGGCATATACATCACATGAAATTTATTTTGACGAAACCGGAGAAATGATTTTAGAAGGGGATAAAATGAGGCTGGAGCAGGTATTAACCAACCTGGTCACCAATGCGATCAAATATTCGCCGGAATCTGATAAAATTGAGGTGTCGGTAAAAAAGTCAGAAACTGAAATTCAGGTATCGGTTAAAGATTACGGTATGGGCATCAATAAGGAAAATATCAGCCACATTTTCAGCCAGTTTTATCGTGCAAAAGATGTAAACAGGAGCATTACAGGCCTGGGCTTAGGATTATACATTACCAAAGAGATCATTGAACGGCATGGGGGCCGTATCTGGGTAGAAAGTGAACCCCGGATGGGATCAACTTTTTCCTTTGTATTGCCGCTAAAAACCCAAAGCGGTATTAATGCCGGCCTCCATTAAAACGGGGAAGAAAGGTTCTGAAAGTATATACTTCACCTGATTTTACAGGTGTTCTATAATCGGCCGCTTCGGATATGTATTTTCTCACATTGTTACGCCATGGCTAAACTGCGGCCAGCGGGGAGCTTGCCTGTTCGCGAAAATTCCGGGTGAGCCTGGTGAGCCGTCTTTTAAGCGCGGCCGACTGTTTCTTTAGTCCGTTAAGCGTCCCGTTGCTATTCCGGGTGTCTTCAGTGGTTAAAAGAAGTGCGATGGCCAGTTCATTGTCATGCCAGTCGCCGATGGCTGCCTGCACCTGGTCAAGATAAGTTTCATTAAAAGCCAGGTCCAGTTCCGGGCGGGCCAGGGGGTAATTATAAAGCAGTACCTTCAGTTGTTTACGGCAGGTATGCAGGTCCTCATTAAAACGGGGACGGTTTAAGGCTGCAGCAATGGTTTCCAGTTGCTGCCTGTAATACAGGGAGAGGTGCAGTTTACTGATTGACCTGATCCGCCTGAGGAGCCTGCGGCGTGTTTTCCGGAGCCAGGCCCTGTGCTGGTCCTTGTCAGCGTTAAAAGCCCGGGTAGTAGTTTTCATGATCCGCTGTTGTTCCTGGATAAAATCGGCGTTTTCACTAACAGCTTTGCCCAGTTCCTGGTTTATATAAGCATTCCTGATTTTTCCGGCCTGCTTAAAGATCTTACGAACGGGTTTGAAGCGTTTCTCCAGCACAGCATCCTTGGCCGCGCTGTCTGCTAAGATCAAAAGCGCCCGCAGTTTTTTTACCCCGGTGCGAAAACGATGCAAATCTTCCTGTTCGTCGTTTTTGACAAAAGAGCGGAGATGGCGTTTCATAGTTCGCCATGTCTTAACTACGTATTTCCGTTCCGTCTTCTTTTTCATAGCGGTTGCCGTTGTTGCCGGGGGCTTTGGTAATATCCTCAAAAAAGGATGCCACATATTCAAAAATACGACTAAAACAACAAATTTGGTGCTAAAAAGGCGATCTAATTAACACAGTATTGTTACAGACAGATAAACGTTAGCTGCACAAAAGCCAGCTGATACCTGCAGAAGCAGTAGAATAAAGCCCTTGTGTTCATTTGCTATGGTTTGTATTGCCTGCGCCTGGCGGCCTGGTGATTTCCGCCGGGGCTTTATCATATTGGGCCAGGCAACTATCCAGCGGTTTGCCCAGGTTGTGTACGCAATCGCAAAACACTTTACACGCTTCGGGCTTGGCATTTCCTGCACATCCGTTATTGCATTCAATTAACGAATTGCCCGGGCGGATATCATATACAAATTGGTTAATTACTATTACTGCGACTACGGTTGCAAAAACGCCTCCAAAAAAAATGAACGGAAACTTGTTGCTCCGCATTTCTGCCTGGGGGGGATAACTGCCTTTTTTATCTTGTTTAAATGGCAAAATGTATTTTAAACGGTCATAATCCCAGCCCAGCAAATATAAATTGGCAAGTACCATTAAGGTAGTGATGCGGGTGCCTTCAAACCTGAGGGCATAAGCCAGTATACAGATGTTCAGGATAATAGGAAAATAGATTAGCGCGCCCAGGAGCCGTGTACGGGGAATCAGTAACAGGATAGCAGCTGCCACCTGCAAAATGCCGATAAAAGTGTAATAATAGCCTGTATGGTGCAAGGCTTCTAAATAATGTCCCATCGGTTGGTTGGCCGATAAGCCGCTGGCGAACCGTTCACCTATAATCTTAACAGTACCGGCAATTATAAAACCAGCCGCCAGTACTATCCTGTTAAAAATAGCGAAAAGCCGCATCCATTTATTTCCTCTTGCCTGGTAATGCAATTGATCGAGTGTGGTAGAAAGGGGCATGTTTACCTGTAATTATGTTTATAAAAGTACTTTGAAATACAAAGTTAATAAAATAGATTGATATTTACAAGAAGCAAAAAATCCCCTTGGAGTTAACCAAGAGGATCTCTTTTTCTGTGGCCCCAACAGGGATCGAACCAGTGACACAAGGTTAAATAAAGAATTTTTATTTGACCCGCTTGTAGATTTCTATAGATTGGCCATTTGTAGCACTATTAATCACCTGGGTATATTCGTCATGACCATTCATCGTAACTTTAACAGTAAATTTATTACCCTGAAGAAGCCGGTAATTTGATATTTGCTCTTCTTCCCTAAGCGTATCATTACTAAAAGTAAATACCCCGGTGCCAAACCCATTTTTAAAGATGGTTTTTTCCTTATTCTGAGCGAGCCTGTGGACGAAAATAAAATGCCCTCCCCAGAATATTTTATACTGTGTTACATCAGTCGGGATTGTGTCTTTGCCTTTTATGGTATAGGTTCTTTCCATTTTCCACAAACCATCAAGCACAGAACTATCCGCCGGCGGGAATTTTTTATAATCTTCCGTCAATACATATTTTACACCTTTTACTGTGGCGAAGTCGGGAATGACCTGGCTATAGCCACCAGGTTTTTTTGTAACCTCAAGATTATACGTTAGGGATGAGTCGAGCGCTCTGCTGGTGTAAATACTATGTTCCTGAAGTCGGTTAGCCGAGTCAAGTGTATAAGTGCCCACACCAAACCCAACAGATGAGTCGGGTACTATGCTGGCATATAAATAGTTATGATCTGTGTAGATTTTAATTTGCGTTCGTTTAATAACAGAGTCTTTGCCTCCGTGATTAAGCACTTGTTTTTCAAGTTCGTATACACCCGAGAGGCCTGCCTCGGGCGACTTCTCTTTTTTCTTACATCCAAAAATCAGGAAGCTAAATAAAGCTGCGAAAACTAAAATCTTATTCATAATGCTTAAGGTTTAATATGATATAAGGCTTTATTTCGTCTGGTAGCGGTTTTTATTTGGCGGGCAACAACTTCTTAGTAAAAGAGCCAGGTAAGGACAAAATAATGCCTAAAATTCTATCACCATAAATAATGCAATTGGTTACATAAACTTACAAATAATATATATCATAAACAATTTGTTAGTGAATTATTAAAAGCTTGTTAATGAATTCTTTAAAAGAAGTAAGGCCGTTTAATTAAATACGGAACAATGAGAATGTGAATCAATATTCAGCCGGGGAGAAAAGATGCCTTTAAACGCAAAAAGGGCCATTTTCTATCGAAAATGACCTTCTTCTTTCTGTGGTGCAGACTTTAATTATAACAAACCATTTCTTTCATGATTTAAAGAGATTGGCAGATTTAGACCTAAATTGAAAGTGGTTCAAATAGTTGGATAAACCAATAACATTGACCACTCTTCGCTAATTTTCTTTCTTTTCCTAAAAGCCTGAATTTATGCACTAAAGATGGTCATTTTGAAATTGGCCAAACGGGGTCAGTCATGCGTGGTTTATCCAATATGGCTATTATTCCAGATTTTAGGAGGGTCAATATTTTAGAATGTACAATTGGCGAGAGTACTTCACTGGAGGGGCTATCCGCTGCGCTTTGATATGCCGGCCCGATAACGACAGCAGGCCGGTTGGAATCTCAGTTTAAGCGCGATGATGGCCAGGGAGAGTTTTGAACAAACGACTTTTGAGCCGGGATATCGGAATTACCATGCTGCTTTAGGCAACCCTTCGTCGACATTAAGGGCTTGGACATATTCGCAGCGTTAATCTCTTTCGTTGTTTAGATTCATGATTTTTACTGAAAACTATTACTCATCTGGAACATCGGCAGGTACATGGCGATCAGGATCACACCTACAATGAGACCCAGGAAAATAATGATCAATGGTTCCATCATGCTGCTGATCGTAGAGGTCTTGTATTCCACTTCATCGATATATTGTTCTGATATTTTAGCGAAGAAATAATCCAGTTGATTGGTTTCTTCGCCAACTTTTAACAGTTGGATCATTTTGGCGGGGTAGATCTTAAACTGTTGCAGACTCTGATGCAGGGATTTTCCTTTCAGAATGTCATCTTCCACTTTTTGCAGGGAGGATTCGATCGGGTAATAGCCGATCATTTGCCTGCTTAGTGCAATGGCCCTCAGCAGGGGCAGACGGGCGTTGATCAGCAGGCGCATGGAATTACAGAAACGGGCCAGGTAGATTTTTTGAACAATATGGCCGGCCAGCGGCAGGCGCAGTACCAAAGCGGAAATAAACTGCCGGTAACGCTCTGTTTTACGGCTGTACCAGGTCAAACCCGCGATAACAGCTATCACCATCACAAAACCATAAAAGTTATTTTCCATAGCCTGCGAGATGCTGATGATCTTTTCGGTGATCCAGGGCAGCTGACCGCCAAAACGTTTGAACACATCGCCGAACATCGGTACCACAAATTTCAGCATAAAAAATACCGCACCTAATGAAGTGCTTAATACTACGCAGGGATAGGTAAGCGCGGAAACAATTTTCCGGCGCTGTTTGATCTTGTTTTGATAGAACTTCGCCAGGTCCCCAAGTACTTCAGTCAGCTTACCGGTCTCTTCCCCGATTTGCAAGCTGTAAACTTCATAAAGCGAAAATTTGCCGGTTTGCTCCAGCGCATGTGAAAAAGGCACCCCTTTCAGTACGGCTTCCTGTATGGAACTGAACAACTGCTTGTCCTTTTCTTTTTCCTGGTCGGTAGTAATAAGCTCAAAGCTGCTTTTGAGGTTGATGCCGGCCAGCAGCAGGGAACTGAGTTCCAGGTACAGGGCTTCTTTTTTTTTATCAGTTAGTTCCCGGCTGCCAAAACTGATATCCTTATTGAGCAAGGCCGACAGGCTGCTTTCGCTGCCTTGCTTCGGTGGCTTTGGCGCTTTTTTAGGTTCGTACCTGCTCAGATCAATAGATGGCATCAGTTTAAGGGCTGGAATAGATTAACGGAACTGTATGTTTTACGGTAATGATACGGAATTTTCTCTCCCTCCGCCAACAATACGATTTGCAGGTCATCAATTTTCTTTTCTTCCCCGTTAGGCGGATTGCCATCAACAGGAACAGATTCAAATAAGGTGCTAAAACTTTCGGTGCTGACTTTAAACGTATCCGCAAGCAGTTTTTGACGGATCACCCGGTTTGCCTGGAAACGGTAAATGACGGTATCTTTATGGCTTCTCAAGGTCACTGTATTACTGTCCCTGTATATCATTTCTGCCTTATCGATATCACGGCTAAGACGCCGGTCGAGCAAGGCGAGGGTACTGGTATTACCATTGCGGTCGATAAAGGAGAGGTAGGAATGACTGATGATCGCATAAGCGCTGTACATCAGGCCAATCACAATAGCAGAGATGAGCATGGCAACAGTAAGCTCCATGATCGTGAACGCCGGCACCCTGTTTTTATTCTTCATGGCTGGCGATCACTTTTTTTAGCCGGGCTACCTGCTCATGTTTGGGATCAAAAGCGGTAAGTGTAATGACCGATAGTCCGGGCTCGTTTTCAAATGGTGTTATTTCCTGTCTAATGGCCAGATCGTCAACAGTGGTCGTTTGATCGCTATGGTCTTTTGCCTGCTCGGCCTGAAGCAAAGTATGTTGTAATATGGCCTGCGCCTTCAGCTTTTTAACAGAAAGCGATAAACGGTTTACATTAGTAAAAATCATCATGGCGATACCGAAAACCACAATAATGATGATCATCGAGATGATCACTTCCAGTATGGTAGACCCCTTGACACGATGCCTGTCTGTCAGTTTGCTTCCAGCCATTGTAGGATTTTTTTAGGTTTTCCGGCAACCGGTGTAAGGTCACTGCTCAAGTAATAGGGGGAAAGCGCCCGGGAGTCTATACTAACATTGATCAGGTAATTTTCGTACCGGGTGAACTCGCTCTGGTATAAAAAGCGTTTGGTGAATACGCTGCCGTTTATTGTTGTTTCGGCCCTCAGGTTTAAAATCCCCATAGAATAAACCTGGCCCTGCACCCTGGTCTTTTTACCGAGTGAAATAACCGGCGGCAGTTGTTGATCGTCTTTCTGGTAGCTAAAAATCAACCCCTCGCAATCAGTCCGGTCCCCGACGTTTAATTTAGCCGGCAGTCCCACCGTGTTGCCGGTAGTAAAACGAAGTATGCCAAGGCAGGACGGATAGTTGAAATTACAATCGCGTTCTACACTGATGGAGTCTGCGGCGAAAAGCTGGCAGCTGCCCCGGAAACCGCTCTTGACCAATATACCTTTGGCGAATACCAATACATTATTCAGACTGGCAGTGCTGTCGATGACCAGGGTGGTATCGGAATATAAAACGATGTTCCCGTTGAGGCTAACATGGCTGATTGTCTTTGCCTTTTTGCCAAAGCTGAAAGCAAGGGTTGGTTTTAGAAAAGACCGGGCAATGCTGTCCACTCCGGCGGGGAGATCGTTAACGGGTGGTGAAAACGATAATTGTTTTTGCAATTGCCCCAGCCTGGCTGCAGAAAGCGGCGGCAGCCTTCTTTCACTATCAAAGGTCTTGCCGTTAACGATATTTTGATCACCGGTATAAGCCTGGTTGTCAACGTAGGCCGTCCTGATGCCGGCTTTTGGAATATAAATGTTCCCCCGGATAAGGGTATTCCCGCTGACGGAGACGGGCCGGTCTTCATCGATGAGGTATAAAGCTCCCCATTTAGCGGAGTCGATACTGTTTGCTAAAGAAAAAACTTTGTAAAGCGTGTCCCTGCTAATGGATGCGCTTGCACTGCATACATCAAAGATGCCCCAGCTTGTTTTTTTTAAATTGATTGAATCTGCATCGCCGTTGAAAAGGCTGAAAGCATGCCCGTCTTTATAGATACTGTCCCTGCTGTTCAGCAAAATAGTGATGCCGGAGTTCAGGTTGTTCTGTAACTGGCCGGTACGGAATTTTGCCTGGTACTGGGATTTATACAGGTATGCCGCCACGATAAGCGCAGAGCAGATCACGCCAATAACCAGGGTGATCACAATGACCATATACAGGGCGGAGGCTTTGAGCATCTTATGGTGTTTTGGGTTGCTGGCCCCTGGTCGCTTTCTTTTTGAAAATGTTGATCCTTTTCAGGAAGCTGCCGTTTTTCGCCGGCACTATTTTGCCGTTTTTGTACAGGATGGTTTTAACCGAATCGATGGCTGGATGGTAAATGATCTTACCATCCAATTGATCATGATCATACCTCCCTGATTGTGTTTCGTTGCCACCTGCATCATAATAAGCGAATTTTCCTGTTTTCACACCTTCATCCCAGGTAATGACGCTGTTCAGCCGGCCCGCTTCGTTCCAGGTCTTCCAGGTGCCATCTTTGAGGCCGGCCTTAAATCCGCCCTGTGTGATCAAATGGTGATTCCTGTCAGACTCCTCGTAAATGCCGTTGAGCAGCTTGCCGCTGAAACCGCCCTGCTGTTCATGGATGGAATTACTCCCAAACCAATGATATAAAAGCCCTGGCCGCGTGGAAACCGTACCCGAAACGGGGTTCACCTGGGTGCGGATGATTTTAGCTGAATCACTGATATGAATATTGTAAAGCCCGTAATCCGGCATTTGGGCCATAGCGCCGCAGGATGAAAGAGTGAAAATGAAAAGTAATAGTTTCCTCATGGGTTTGCTGGCTTAAGGGGGATGAATTTTGTTTTGCCCTGGTAATTGATCCGGATCGAATCCCGCAGGTTTTTGATAAGTTTCAGGTTGCCGCTTGATTCGCCTTCGCTCATCATCAGCTCGGTTCCGTTCAGGTGGACCATGGCCACCAGTTTTTTAGAATCAGGGTTCCTGACATAGCCCACGTACCTGATAAAATCCCAGTTCATAACAGGCGCAGCTGCGTGTAGCTGCGCCTGCGCCGGGCCAGCAGGATTATGCTTATGGCTAACGGTATCTTTAGCTGCCACTATGCCAAAAGGATCCCGGTAGTTCAGCAATAGGTGCGTAGTATCCCGGGGAATGGCATAATCATTATAGGCTTCTTTTTTTACAGGTCCGGATATTGCCGGTTCATCCGGCCCGTTATCGCCCATTGCCCCGAAAACGCGGTAGAGGATCAGCCCCCAGACGATCAGGACGGCGGCTCCGAGCAGGTATGTGAATTTTTTATTCTTCATATGGCCTGTTATTGCAGCACAAAGCTTTGCAGAGCCGAAGGGGTACTTTCATTGCTGGCCGCATCGAGCGCGGTAACCTGCCAGTAGATCCTTTCTCCAGGTGTGCCCAGGGTGAAACTGTAAGTGTTGGTATTCAGTAAGGCAGGGTACGCGGTGCTGTATAACGTAGTCGAGTCGGCCTTATATATGTAAAGTTTATAATTGGACGCCGCGGCAGATTTCGTCCATTGCAGGCTGACCGGTTTGCTGATCACTGCATTGTTTTGTGGTGATGAAAGCGCTACGCCGGCAGGAGGAGTGGCATCGAAGCTGATATTATTGACAACAGACCATTTGGATTGTTCTGTAGTGTTCTCGGCCCTTACCCGCCATTGATAATTCTGGTCTTTGGGGAATTTGTAAGTATACTGCTGGCCTGGGATGGTCAGGTCAATGAGAATGTGGCTGGCATCGGCAAAATTATTGGTATCCGCCTGGATATGGTAGTTAACAGCACTGAAAAGTGCCCCCCATTTAAAAGTTATACTGCTTTGATTAGTAACCGTATTGTTGGCGGGAGAGCCCAGGACTACGGTTTGAGCGGTAAGTGATGAAGGAATGACGGTAAGGTGGTTGGGCGTACTGAATTCCGTTTGGGAGCTGCCGTTCTCTGCCCTTACCCGCCATTGATACTCTCCGGGGTCGAGCGTTAGTGTAAAGCGGTTTCCTTTAACCAGCGTATCGGCAACCAGGCCGCCAATGGTGTCAAAGCCGGGTGTTACAACCTGCAGGCGATAGGATAGGGCATCTTCAACCTCTCCCCACCAAAAATTAATATTATAATTCGTGCTCTGGTATTTATCTGAAGGCGCGTTGAGCGTTACCGGTCGTTTGCTAATGTTCGGCTCGATAAAATCCTTGCATGCTGATAGGGAAAATATCAGTATGGCAAACATGGCAAACTGGATTTGTGCGGGTCTAAGTTTCATTTCGACTAAATTAAAAATAATTCATGAAATGGCTTGAATGATTTTAAATACCATGTTAGCAAACCCACCGTGGAGAATGTTGCCGGATGAAAACTTTTATTTAGTGTAATTTACCCGTAGGGAATAGTTTTGCGCTTTCGGTACATGATCAATAATCTTTAATCAACTGAATATCAAATATTATTAAATGGAGGCGTTTGCACCGAAATAAATATTTGTTAGCTTAGTGCTGAAATTTAATAATGAAGTTACCTAAATTAAAATCACAAAAGCGGCTTACCGCGTACACGCTTACCGAGATCCTCGTGGTTTTGGTAATCATCGGGATATTGGTTTTACTGGTATTGCCGAACCTGCTTCCTTTAATTACGAAAGCCAAAAGCACTGAGGCTAAATTACAGCTCAATCATTTACAGGTATTGGAAAAAAACTATTTCTACGAGCATTCCAAATACTCCAAGGACCTGATTGAACTGGGTTTTATCCAGGAAAAGCTGAGCACGGAGGGAAAAGATGCCAAAGCTAATTACCGCATCGAGATCACCAACGCATCCAATACCGGATTTACAGCAAAAGCCACTGCTGTCGTCGATTTTAATGGTAACGGCACGTTCAATGTTTGGGAAATTGACCAGGACAAGAACCTGAAAGAAGTAACCCCGGATTGAGGTGTCATTGGTTTTAAAGTTAATAATCCTGACGGTGCTTGGCGCTTTGGCAATACAGGATTTTAAGAGCCGGTCGGTGTATTGGTTCTGGTTCCCTTGTTTAGCAGTTGCGTTTGCTGGCATGCATTGGTTCAGGTTTCGTCAACTGGGAGATTACTGGGAACCGGTTACTTTCAATGTTCTTTTTGTCAGTTTGCAGCTTACTTTACTGACGCTATACTTTTCGCTCAAAAATGGGCGGGTCGTGAATATTACTCGTCAGCTTCTGGGTTGGGGAGATATCCTGTTCTTTTTAGCTGCTGCTTTTTATTTGTCAGTATTGAACTTCTTGTTCTTTTATGTGGCAAGTTTAATTGTGGTATTGTTTTGCTGGTTGCTGTGGCAGTTCATTTCAGTAAAGGGGGAACGCTACATTCCGCTTGCGGGGTTTCAATCCATTTTGTTGATCGTGTTTTTAATGGCTGACTGGTATTGTTTTCACTTTGATGTGACGGATGATAATTGGTTACGGCATATCTTTTTGTTATGAGAAGCGGGGAAGAAATTTTATTGTTAACCGAAAATGTCCACCTCCTCACTAAGGAGCAGGCCTGGCATTACCGTGTCCTGCCGAAAGGAGGAACAGACCTTCGTATGGAATTGTATTGTGAAGCCGGAGCAGAGGAAGACAGCCTGGCTGCCGAACTGGAAGTACTGTTGGGGAAAGAAGTTCTGCTGGAACCTGTGCCGGTGACCTCGATCGCCAGGTTGCTTTCCAAATACTACTTGCGGGACAATGCAGTAGAGAGCGCTACCCAATTGCAATTGAGTAACCATGCGGATGATTTCCTCGAAAACCTGATCGCGGAAGCGAAAAATCTGAAGAGCAGCGATATTCATATCGAACGGTATGAACACAAATGCCGGGTAAGGATCCGGATCGACGGAAATATGGTAGAGCGCTACCTGCTTAAAAATGATGACTACCCGGCGCTGATCAACAAAATCAAGATCTACGCCAATCTGGACATCGCCGAAAAGCGGCTTCCTCAAGATGGCAGGATCAACTTCAAAAGCGGGGGTAACCAGTTTGATATCCGTGTTTCCGTATTGCCAACCTTATATGGTGAAAAGGTGGTGTTGAGGTTGTTGAATAATGATGCGACTGATATCGATCTGAACAGCCTTGGTTTTTCGCGTTTTGACCTGGAAAATTACCTGCAAGGGGTAAAGCGTCCCAATGGCATCCTCTTGATCAGCGGGCCTACGGGTTCGGGAAAGACAACTACGTTATATGCAACGTTAAAATTATTGAATAAAGAGACCCGGAATATCCTGACCATCGAGGACCCGGTGGAATATACGCTGGAAGGGATCAACCAGGTGCAGCTGAAAGAATCAATCGGGCTGGGTTTTGCCGCTGCGCTGCGCACTTTCCTCCGGCAGGACCCGGATGTGATCATGGTAGGGGAGATCAGGGACCCGGAAACAGCCAATATGGCGATCAGAGCGGCACTGACCGGTCACCTGGTGTTATCAACTATCCATACTAATTCAGCCTGGGGAACGGTGTCGCGCCTGATCGATATGGGAATACCTCCATTCCTGGTGGCAAACACTTTAAGTACCACGGTTGCACAACGTTTGATCAGGCTGCTGTGCCCGCATTGTAAAACGTTGCATGATTTTAACAATTCGATGTATCCGCGCCAGTACCGGCCTTCACGTGATGTAGCCCACCATTACAAGCCGCATGGCTGTGAACAGTGTTACTATACCGGTTATAAAGGAAGAAAAGCGGTTTATGAAGTAATTCCGATCGATCTTGAGCTGGCTGAAGAGATCAAGAAAGGAAACGCGAATATCCACGGCCTGTTGTCGGAGCGCGGTATCCATACGCTGGCTGAGAATGCTTTCGATATATTCAGTGAGGGGCTGACCTCAATTGACGAGATCTACCCGCTGTTATTTAATTATTAAGGAGATATGGGGAAAAGATTTTTACTTTTTTTATTTTTTATCATTGCTGCCGGCTGCATAAGCCCAATTATAGCGCAGGAAACGGAGCGGATCCAGGGTATCCACCAGAAACTGGACGATCTGGCCATAAGGGTCCCCGGGCTCAGTCAGCGTGTGCAACTGAGGGTCAGTGGTGTTTCGATCAGGGAATACCTGAATACATTGGCGCGTGTCAATAGTTTGAATATCAGTGTTGACCCGACGCTGACGGTAACGGTCTACGATACGTTCAACAATGCGACTGCAGCCAATATCCTCATGTTGCTGGCGCAAAAATATAACCTGGATATTTCGGTTGTAGGGACGATTATTTATGTTACCCCCTTTCAGGACCCCAACCGTTTTGTGAAGCCGCTGGTGAAGGATATCAATGCGAAGTATAACCAGGCAGAGAATAAACTGTCACTGGAACTGCAGAATGACAGCCTGCCCGCAGTAGCCAAAAAGATCAGCCAGGTCTCCGGCAAAAATGTCATTGTGCCGGGCGCTCTGCAGGGTAAGGTGGTTACGGCGTTTATCGAAGGAGCTCCTTTTGAAGGGGCGCTGGAAAAGCTGGCCTACACCAATGAGTTAAAAATGGTCAAGACTGCAGATGGTTTTTACCTTTTCCAGCCGCTGGGGGAGAACGAGGAATTGTATGTAAACGGTGACCGGAATACTTCGGTACGTAAAAATTTCCGGCCGGTTGGGGCAGTTGCCGGGGGCGCGACAGGGCTGTACGTGCGGATAGTGAACGGGCAAAAGCTGATCTCCGCTGATGCGGTCAATGCGCCGATCAGTGATATGGTCAAGCAGGCCTCGCAGGAAACCGGCAAAAGCTATTCGATCTATTCGGAGATCAAAGGAACTATTACCCTTCATGTAACGGATGTGAGTTATGACACTTTCCTCAACCTGCTGTTTAAAAGCACCGAGTATACTTTTCATTCGGAAGGCGGGATCTATATCATCGGCGACCGCAAGCAGGAAGGCTTAAGATCTTATCGGGCGATCCATTTGCAAAACCGCGCGATCGACACGGTCATGATGATGATCCCTTCCGACTGGAAACGTGGACTGGAAATCAAAGAATTCCGGGAACAGAACACCCTGCTGGTATCAGGATCGGATGCACAAATCAACGAAGTGGAAGCTTTTATCAGGCAGCTTGACGTTTTGGTGCCAAGTGTATTGGTTGAAGTGACGCTGATCGATATCCATAAGTCGAACACGATTTCTACCGGGATCTCGGCGGGTGTTTCCGATAGTGTAAAAACAGGAGGGACGGTGCTTTCCGGGCTGGATTACACGTTTGGGGCCAAGTCGATCAACAGCTTCCTGAGCAGCCTCAGTAAAAATAGCTCTATCAATCTGGGCCGGGTGACCCCCAATTTTTATATCAGCCTGAAAGCGCTGGAGGAAAGCAATAATGTCGATGTGCGTTCGGTACCCAAACTGGTCGCCCTGAACGGGCATACCGCTAAAATGAGCATCGGCAGTAAAAGATATTATAAAAACACGACCCAGAATGTGATTACGACCACGGCCACGCAATCCATTTTTTCCAATGTGTATGAGGCCGTGAATGCCGACCTGTCGATCGGGATCAAACCGCTCGTATCCGGCAATGATGAGGTGACACTTGGCATCAGCGTCAATATTTCTGACTTTACTTCCATCCCGACAGACGGCTCGCCGCCACCCCAGTCTATCAGCAAGTTCGAAACCAGCTTGCGGGTACATAGTGAAGATACCATTGTATTGGGCGGGATTGAAAGGACAGAGAGTGATGAAAGCGGCTCAGGTATTCCTATACTTTCCAGG
Organism: Mucilaginibacter sp. cycad4; assembly: GCF_034263275.1. Taxonomy (NCBI): domain Bacteria; kingdom Pseudomonadati; phylum Bacteroidota; class Sphingobacteriia; order Sphingobacteriales; family Sphingobacteriaceae; genus Mucilaginibacter; species Mucilaginibacter sp. cycad4. Next base: position 6,824,671 of record NZ_CP139559.1, read on the forward strand.
ATCCCGGTATTAAAATGGATTTTCAGCAGCCGGACGAAAACCAAATCAAAAGTGGTGAGTGTGCTATTCATTAAATCGACCATTATCAGATAGGCCTATGGAATTGCTGGACAGGTTTTACGGCATTAAGCAGGCGGCAGGGTTGGCTGTTGTTATCGGTAAAGATGGCAGCGCTATAGTTAATTACTGCCAGGTATCTCTGGATGGTAAAAACCTTTCCTTTGAAAAGAAAGTTACCGGGCTAAGCCTGCAAGAACTGGGAAAACAGGTCAAAACGGGAATACCCCTAAGTATCAGTATCTCCGGCAGGGGCGTACTGTATAAACAACTGGAGCGGGTAGAGGAGATCGGCCCTTCGAATTTCTCCGCGGTGCTGCCCAATGCAGCCATAGATGATTTTTACGTACAGCATTTCCCTTCCGGCGGGCATTCCTTTGTGGCAGTAATCCGTAAGACAGAGGCGGATAAATGGCTGGATGCTATATCAAAGCAGGGACTTTCTCCACTCATGCTGAGCCTGGGGCCTTTTCCCATAGCACATATCCTTCCGCAATTGAATATCTATGATGAAGAAATCATATTTGCCGGTGTAAAAATTGTAAGGTCTGCGGATAAAAGCTGGGAAAAGGTCAGTTTTCACGAAGAATTTCAGGCGCCCTATACCATTAAAGTAGAAAACGAAGTGCTTGACCAGCAGTTGCTGCTGCCTTATGCGGCGGCTTTCCAGTTGCTGCTATCGGGTAAGATTGATGTGGTCAAAGCTGATGCGCCTGCGCTGGGATCGGCATTTGAAGGACTGATCAGTGACCGGAAGTTTAAAGTGAACGGAATGGTCATCCTGCTGATATTTTTCGTTTTGCTGCTGGGTAATTTTGTATGGCTTTCAGGGCTGAATGCCGAAAATGCCCGGCTTGCGGCAGAAGTAAGTACCTCGGCCAGGACGAGCACAGATCAGCAGGCCTTGTCGGATGAGATCAGGCAGAAGGAGTCGTTATTGAGGGATCTTGGATGGGATGGCGGCATCAACAAAAGCAGTTTGGTTGACCAGGCGGCGGCATTAATGCCTGCGGAGATCACATTAAAAGAGATCAGCGTTAACCCGGTTGACGGGGCAGCAGATCATAGTTTTGGCAGCCTGAAGTTCCGGGAACGGAAAATACTGATGCGTGGGGAGTCGGCGCAGATCATACTGGTCAATGAATGGGCTGCCCGGCTTAAATCAAAGAAATGGGTGAAGAACGTGGAGCTGGAAAGCTACAACTTCAATAATGAACTCAATACAGGTATATTCACGATAACGCTAAGCTATTGACATGCTGAAATACTGGCCTTTTAAAAAAGTTTATCTGCTGGTGCTTGGAACTGTCCTGCTGGCTGTTGCTGGTTATGAATTGGCCTTCAAACACACACTGGAGGCCAGAAGTGTAAACGGACAACTCCGGGAGCAGCTGGCGCAACAAAATAATGCGACTGAGCAGCCCGGGTACACCGACCGGAAAAACGCTAACCTGAACAGGATCATTGGTCTTTACCATGCAGATACAGTAACGTACAGAAGCAGCGCGATCAATGCCATAGCCTTCCTCGCGGAAAAAAACAATGTTAAATTTGTGAGCGCGCCGGTGCAGGACAAAGGTTATCATACCGAAAAGTATATTCTTCAAAAACTGGTTTTTTCCGGTGATTATTTTTCATTACTGAAATTGCTGAACCAGTTACAGGGAACAAATGGCACAGGGATGATCCGTTCCTGTTCTTTGAGGGTTCCGGCGAGGCAGGACATGGCGTTGGGTGATGGAAAGGTGCTGCTGGATGTGTTTTTGGAAGTCATCGTGAAATAGGTTTGCCGCGAGATTTCCAAGAGCGAAAAAGTGAAACATATTTTCAACGCTCCTCTCGTTTTTTCCATCAAAGTACACATTGTTTATTGTTTCATCGTATTTAAGTACGGAGTAATAAATATTGAAAAAAATCTATTGGTGTCATTAATGATAACAATTTAATAATAAGAATATTTAAAAGTTGTATTTGTTTGAAATGATAATTAATTATATTTGACCCACCTGGCAACATGTATATGGGCACCTTATCACAACATCAAAATAATTCTCTTCGAGTCTCATTTGGACTTATTCAATTGGAAAAATTTTATTGGCAGAAATGTCTAACTCAATCTTACAAGCCTCGATTGCTGTTAGATATCCAAATTTATACTAATCTCTAATCTTATTGAAAAGATAGTTTTGTCGTCTGTACAAATCTTAGCCCTTTCTATTATTATGCTGATGAACAAGGTAGAAGAACTAACCCTTTATTGGATTGGTAAGCACAAAGGATTAAAATCTAAATAATATAATAAACAGGCTTCAAAATACATACAAGGCTTTAATTGAAATATTAAGTGAAAAAAACAAATACACAACCCGACTCACCAATAAACAAACAACAATTAATAATCAATATCATATTCATTTGTGCGATCATAGGTTTGTTCACGCAAAGCATATTATGGCATCGTAAAACCGCCTACATCGATTCCAATAAGGTAATCAGCGGATATAAGGAGATTGATCTGGCAAAAAAGGAATTTCAAAAGAAAGTGGAGCTGTATAAAGAACGAATGGATACCTTGACCGGCCATGTTAAACTGGATATGTTAAATATGGAAAAATTCAGGAACGATAAAGTTCAGTTTCAGCATTACCGGGACTCTTCACAGTTTCATAACAAACAGGTATATAATTATCAGAAAGCAATGCAACAATCATTGCAGGAAGAAGAGGCAAAATTAAGTAAAGTGGCCCTGGAAAAACTGAATGTTTTCTTAAAAACTTACGGTAAAGAACATGGCTACGATATGATTTTCATAGCAAATAATTCAGGGACTATTGCTTACGCAAAAGACGGATATGACATCAGTGATGATGTTTTAAAGGAAATAAATAAGCAGTAATTATATGAACAGACTGACATTATTTCTTCCAGTGACATTTATGGTTTTGATTTCCTGTTCACCGAAACAAATGAATGAGCAAGAATTAAGAAAGTATATGCTGGATGAAAAGAATGGAGTAAAAAAAGAAATTGTAGACGCTAACCAACTAAAATTAGAAGTTTATTTAGTTCGCTCAGAACTGATAAATGATAAAAAGAAAGAAGACAAGAAAGATTCTCTACGATATTTTATGTTAGCCTTTAGCAAAAATGACCGCGAAGCATTGGCGCAATATGCAGGCCAAAATAATTATGCACAGCTGGTTGAGAACTTATCTTTTAATGCTGCCAAATATTGCAGATTGATTATTAATAAAAAAGACACGGTTCAGGTGAGTAATTATTCATTTATAAATAATTACGGCACTTCGCCATCTAATAATTTGCTATTGGTGTTTGACGCGCCTTTGCCAGAATCAGAATATGAACTCGATGTGGATGATCCTGGATTTGACATTTCTGACAGCAAATTTATTTTTAAAAAAACTGATATAAAGACCTACTACAATATTAAATTGATAAAATAACCCCCTATGCCTAAACCTTCCAACTTTAAAAGAACCATCGCGGTTACGCTAATCGTTATTTTTCTAAATAATATCATTACCCCAAGCATTGCATTGGCATTAACATCCGGGCCTTCAAGGCCCGAGTCGACCAGTTTTGAGCCTGTTGATACCACCGATATGGTTAATTTGTTTAGTGGTGATTTGGCCTACAACATTCCCATGATTGAAGTCCCCGGACCGGAAGGGGGGTACCCGTTATCACTTTCCTACCACGCAGGTATCATGCCCGAAGAAGAAGCCTCATGGGTGGGGCTTGGCTGGACCCTAAATCCAGGAGCTGTTGACCGTTCCGTGAGTGGTTTTCCGGATGATTTTGACGGGCAACAAAGTGTTGTGCGGCAATATTGGTCCGGTGGCACCAGGTCTTCGACATCTGTAGGACTAAATGTTGGTTTAACTGGTATCCTGTCAGCAGAAATTGGTATTACCGTGGCGCACGATACATATCTGGGAACAGGTGTTGGAGGCAATGTTGGTTTGAGTGTCGGTTATAAAATGCAGGAGGGTAGCGGGTTTCGTCCTTCCGTATCTTTAGGTGTTGCTTTTGACCCGTTTGGCGGGACTTCATTAACTGGCGGCGTAGGTGCTTCATTTAGTGGCAATAGCACTTCTCCGCTTGGTGGCAGTATAGGACTAAATTTCAGAACCAATTTTAAAAGTTTAAATGTAGGCGCGGGCGCAAGTGTAAGTGCCGGAGGCCCTTCACTGGCTGGAGCTTCCTTATCATCAAATGGTTTTAAAGTCGGCGGTCCCATTGGATATAGCGATTCACATGGCTATAATGCTGTTGATAATGGAAACCCTCTTAAGATCCAATCAACATCAACCAGTTCAGATATGAGTATTCCAATTGTGATTGGATCAATCTCAATAAGCCATAATTATATGCGTTACTGGGGTGAGTCCGCGGACGCCGTAAATACATTTGGCACGTTACATTACCCAACAAGCAGGGGCTACAGTTCCGATAAGGAATATGATACCTATTACATGGCCGATATTAATGATCCTAATTATGATTTAATCAATACAAGTAAAAATGATCCGGTGAAATCAACAGGCGGTTCACTTCCTGATTATGATACTTATTCTGTATTGGGGCAGGGAATATCAGGTTTAATGCGCCCATATGCTTATCAGTTGGAAGTAACCGGGAAAGGAAAAAACAGCACAGATAGTTTTCATACAAACAGGGATATTGTAACAGATGAAATTGGATACACTCCAATTACATATGGTTGGGATGATCGGATCCAGGATTATGTTACCTACGGCGGCGACGAGTATCATTATACTGTTTACCATGTTAATAACCCCTCCAAATTGAGTTTTCGCTTTACGGATGATTTCTCAAACAGATATTTACAGCAAAATTTAACCAATAACGGTTCTGTATTTCAGTTTGATCTTAACCCGGTTTATGGGTTAAATGATGGGAATTATGGTTTTGACAACAGTAAGGAACGCCTGGCCTCCTCACGGAATATAGAGTATTTTACAAATGCCGAAATAACCGCAGGAGTTGCCAAACAAAAAGGATTTATCAATACGCATGATGCGCAGGTTAACGGTTTTAACAGGACTAAAAACCCGAATGGAACTGCTGTAAATAGCTCAAGTGACAACAGGATAGGTGGTTTTATGATCACCAACGCAAGCGGTATCACCTATCATTATGCCTTGCCTGTATATTCTTACGGAGAACTGTCGCATACCGAAAATATATACGGTGTTAACAATTATAATGAACAAAAAAGAGATGTTCCATATGCAACCAGCTGGTTATTAACAGCGGTGACAGGCCCTGATTATATAGATGCTAATGGGGATGGCTTAGCCGATCAGGGTGATTGGGGGTATTGGGTAGATATGGAATACGGCAGATGGACCCCTAATTATGTATGGCGTACACCATTTACCGGAGTAAAGAAGGATATTGATCAAAACTTTCAATATTCAACTACCGGTTTAAAGGAATTGTATTATCTGGATGCCATCATCACTCCTACGCATACCGCGTTATTTTCAAAGGAAATAAGGAGTGATGCAAAATCGGCATCGGTCTATGGACAGGAATATAATAATAATACATCATCGTTGCGATTAAATGATATGATCCTGGTTAATAATAAAGATTTGACCAAGTCGATCGATCAGATCCGTAATTTGAGTGGTGATGCCCCAACCAATTACAACAATTTTTACGGTTTCGACGAGACCGGCGCTTCATCTGTTACTCAATTAAAGTTGCAATACAGTGAAAATGTCATCGATAAGGACGACATTCAAGCCTTAAACATTACCTCGAAGATCATCAGAGATGTCAGACTTGGTTACGATTATAGCCTTAGCCAGCAAATGCCAAACAGCTGTGGGAACAGCAGCACTGTTTTTTATATAGACCATACGCTGCCTCCATACCGGGCACCCCACGACGTCATAGAAACAGGGCTTGGCAAACTGACTTTAAAGTCTGTATCGTTGTTGGGTAAACAAGGGCAATCAAGCATACCGCCAACTACATTTGATTATGAATTATCGGCTGATGCTGTTAAAAGTGACCAGTTAACCTATACAGGTCAGCAAGCTAATTCCAATATATTGTTCTTTAAATCATATGCCAATGTTTTTCAAGAGGGAGATATTATAAAGTTCAGCCAAAGTGGCCAGACTTATTACGGGTTGATAAAATCAATCGCTCTCCATAATGACCCTCAGCTTCAGGTTTCGAAATATGATATGAACGTCAAATTTATCGGGACATCACCGCCATCTTTAAGTGTAAACGGCTCCTATTCCTTCAGTACCACTAAAAACCCTCCTTATGTGCCTGATTATTACGATATGTGGGGAATGTTTAAGGGGGATTACCAGGCAGTTTCAGGAAATGAGAACCTGGCGCGTTTACCATCCAGGGGTTCCGCCAAAGCAGCCGACGTATGGTCATTACGACGGATTCATCATGCTCTTGGAATGACAACCGATATCGTTTATGAATCTGATGTGTATAGCAAGGTGGCTCTGTATAAAAATGCGCCGGTAACTATAGGTAGCCCCCCTGTAGATTTGAGCGGAAACGGCGCAAATGGAACAAGCTTTATGGTTACCAGCACCGGCGATTTTGGCGTGGATTTAACAGATTTTATTCAGCCGGGGGATAAGGTGCAGCTTACCTTAGTCGGCACCTATAGTGAAGACTCTGGCTCAGGCTCTGATAGTTACTACGCTCCCGTGGATGTGGGAACTACGATATCATCCGGCGATGTGCCATCTTTATTGGTAACCGCGGTTACAGCCAACTCTATAACCATTAACGATCCCGGGTTTTATAATGCCGTATTTCATAATCAACAGGGCGCCACATTTTACGGTGGAAACCTTTCGGCGGGAGGTATTGGCAATAATTATGGCGGCGGACTAAGGATAAAACAGGTTGTTAATAAAGAGCCGATAACAGGTACCACAATGACTGTGGCTTACAATTATAATATACCTGGTATCCCGACATTGAGCTCTGGTACAACATCATATGAACCATTGGGTATTGATGCAGTGAAATTGAGAGGGGTCACCTCCAGTGCTTATCAGTCTGTAATATCAAAGAATTTCTCCAATTTATTGGGCATTTCGCGGCTGGTGCCCGGGCCGGGGGTAATGTATGAGTACGTGGGGGTTACCACTTCCCGTACCGTTGACGGGCAAACTGTCCAGGGCTTAGGCAGTTCCCAGTATCAATTTGAAGTATTTAATAAAGGTATGCTGGGTGTGTGGAACAGTCCGTCATCAAAAACAAGCACCACCGAAATATCAAATGTGTCGATTCAAAACTATGCCAGTCGCATAGGCAGTTTAAAACGGATTATCAGTTATGACGATAAAGGGAATAAATTAAGCGAAACCATTAACAAGTATTTGTATGATGAACAGCAGGGGGAATCGGCCGATGCTAATAAAAATCAATACGAAGTTTTAACGGGCAGGTTTAATAAGCAAGGTGTAATTATGGAACGTACTGCCGAAGGACGTTATAATGATGGCAAAACCAGAAGCGTAATGACTGCTTATGCAACTTACCCCAATATCCCAACAGGATCTACAACCATTGATTATAAAACAGGATTAACATCAAACAGCCAAACACTGGCATATGATATGTATTCAGGTCAGGCTGTTAAAACATTAACATATGATAGCTACGGAAACCGTTTTATGACCCAGGCTACCCCTGCATATCGGGTATATCCGCAAATGGGTTTAAAATCGATGAATGTGCAAAATGCGAATATGTTAAGCCAGTTAGCAGAGTCCATTACCTACACAGTCGACCAAAATAACAACAATACAGGTGTTGGGTCTGCCTCCGCTACCGTATGGAGCAATCAAAGCAATGTACTTAACAACGCAGAAGCGGTAGTGAATACACTCAACGCGTTTGGTACCACGCCATTTAATATTTGGCGACCATATCAAACCTTTCAGTGGATGCCGCAGGACAGAACCGGAGGAGTTACTCCGATAGCTAATTTTAACCCTTATTTTAACGGAGGCTCAAGTTTGCCGGGTTGGGTATTAGGATCACAGATTACCTTGTATAATAAATATTCAAATGCACTTGAGGCATTTGATATTAACGGCAATTATGGTACTACCAAAATGGATCTCCAGCAATCTAAAGTAACGGCTACAGCATCAAATGCCAACTATGCGGAGATGACCTATGCCGGCCTGGAGGACGGAATAATAACTTCAACACTATTACCAAGAGGAGTAAACCTTGGTTCGGCCGTTATTACCGCCAGTACAAGCCATACAGGTACTAATTCGGTTCAGTTAAATGCAGGACAAAGTGGCTTGTCATATACCATTAATACGAGTAAACTAAAAACCAACCGCAGTTTTATAGCCTCGGTTTGGATGAAAAGTACTACGCCTGCCAATGCTACACTCTATTACCGTATCAATGGCGGTACAGCTGTACCAGCAACTGTAAATACGGCAAAAGTGGCTGGGCAGTGGTATCAGGTTACTTTACAGATACCTTCAACAGCATTGACTGCCAATAGTACTTTGGAAATCGGTTGTGTTAATAATGGGACTGTTACTGCTTATTTTGATGACTTTAGGTTTAAGCCTATCAATTCAGCTATGACTTCTTATGTATATGACCCATGGACTGGCGAGTTGCTGTACCTTTTGGATAATAATAATTTGTTTGCAAAATTCCAGTATGATGCCGAAGGGCGTTTAATTAAAACATTTGCCGAGCGGTTTGGCTATGGGGTTAAACAAACTAACGAGTACCAATATAATTATGCTCATAGTACCAATTAATTAACCTGAACCTGTTATCTATCACAAATAGTAAAAATATGCATAAGCTAAAATTAGTTCTGTTTGCAATTTTTTTATTGCCCGCTATTGGTGGCTGGGCACAGAACATTCAAAATGCCGGGCCAATTGTGTTGCCAACGCCACCGGCAACAACACAAACAGTCACCGTTGGTACGCCGCTGACTGTTACCAGCAATACATCTATTTCGTTGATGCCGGGTTTTTCAGCACCTTCAGGATCTGTTGTTCAACTTAAAATTGTTTCAGCATCAATATACCCGGTGCCACCGGCATCTGGTGTTGATAACCCGGAATTAAACTGGACACTTAGCCGTTCTTTTGATCAAAACGGGAATTTGTTAGGCGAAAATAAAAGCTTCTTTGATTTGAGTGGCCAAGCCCTGCAAACACAAACCAAAAGCGCAACCACCCAGCATGTGTTAGCCAGTCAGCCCATTTATGATCTTTATGGGAGGGCGGCTATACAGACGCTGGCTGCGCCAATTAACAGCAGCACTTTCATTTACAAACCTGATTTTGTAAGGAATGGAAGCGGGCAACGCTATAATACTACCAATTTTGATGCAGGTACAAAGCTGAATGCTCCTGATGCCGTCGATGCAAGCCAGCAAGGTACTTTAGGTTGGTACTACAGTAATAATAACACCTGGGATAAATTTGTGCCGGCCACAACCTATCCATATAGCCGCGCAGATTATTTTGATGATGGTACAAATGCCGTTGCACGCACCGCAGGTATTGGAGAGGAATTGAGGATGGGAAAGGGAAGGGAGGCGGTAAGTAATAGTTTCCCGGTTATTCAGGAGTTATCGAATTACCTGGCCATAAGAAATCGTTTTTTTACTGATGCTACTATGGGGCAGATCGGTCAAACCGATCTGATAGGGGCTTCGGTACAAAATGTGGGAAAAGACCAGCAGGGTAAGTGGGGAATGTCCATTCAGGACAAAAATGGTAATGCGTTGATGAGCGCTTTACCAGGTACCTGGCTCACTGTTAATAATACGGTAACCTTAAATAATTTAAAAGAGGAGTATGATCTCAATTACAGTACATTGAATGTACCCTTAAAACAGATCAAACTTGTAGGTGCCGGCCAGCTACTGGTTTACCAGAATGGTACTCCATCTTATCAACCATCGGTTACCGGCTACGCGGTGCCTGATATTACCGCAGGTAATTATCGTTTTTTATCAGATAAGCCCTTTACAATAAGTTATGTTGCCGCCAATAGTACTACCGGACAGACACTGGGCTGCGAAAATTGTCATTCCCTGATTCAAAGCGGCAATGCTAACGGGCAGGATTATCACTACCTGAACCTTCCGCAGGGTGGAACGCTCAATATTTCAGGCGGTGCAGTTCAGGTACTCGATCTGATCAGCAATTCGGTATTATACAACAATCAGTCGGCTGCGGTTACTTTAACTGCAGGTATGTTCAAAGTTGTAGCCCAGTCAGGTACCCCCCAAATAGGTTATACCACAAAATGGAGCGATATCAACTATAATTTTTATAATCAGAAAGGGCAATTAGTAGCCACTATTCCGCCAAATGGCGTGCAGCAATTGATCACCAATGGCATTGCGGCTTACGCGGATAAAAATGCGATCCCATTTGTTACGCTGTACGAATATGACCAGCAAGGCAGGCTATTGGCAGTTGATAATAAATCAGAAAGCGGCAGATCAGAGATCATTTACCGCAAGGATGGTAAGATCCGGTTTAGCCAAAATGCCGAGCAGCGCAAAAATGGCCGGTTTAGCTATACCAACTATGATGACAGCGGAAGATCGATAGAATCAGGTGAATATTTGCCCGGAGATATTACTTTTGCCGCCGCCAAAACTAACCTTGCATTGTTGGAAAATACTACGGCAACGGGTGGACTTACCGCTGGTTCAAAAACGGATTGGGTGCGTACCCACTATGATTTACCGGATAATAGCCATGGGCAAAGTGGTTACGTGCAGGATTTTGTAGATGGAGCTGTATCCTGGACAGAAAATATCAACAGTAAAACCTGGTACAGTTATGATCAGGAGGGGAAAGTGATCTGGGTGATTAAATGGCTCAATGGTTTGGGTTATAAAACCATTGACTATACCTATGATTATTTTAGTAATGTAACTTCCGTAGCTTATCAGAAAAACTTAGCTGCCGAAAAGTTTTACCATTATTATACTTACGATTCCGATCAGCGTTTGATCAATGTACAAACCAGTAGAGACGGTACAACTAAATTACAGCATGCCAATTACCAATATTATTTGCACGGCCCTGTAAAGCGGGTTGAACTGGGTGACCAGCTACAGGGAGTTGACTATGTGTATACCGCGCAAGGACTGCTCAAAAGCATTAATCATGCATCGGGCGATAATGCAAAAGATCCTGGGCTCGACGGCAATAACGGTTTTGCAGCCGATGCTTTTGGGATGCAAATGGAATACTTTCCGAATGATTATAGCCGTACGGGAAGTAATATTGCCAGCATAGCCACCGGACAAACCAGCTATTATAATGGCAATGTAAATGGCATTAGCTGGCAAAGTAAAAAGCCGGCAAGCGTAGTTAGCACTATGGGGGCTGCTATACAAAACCCCACCATGTATACCTATACCTATGATAATAAATACCAATTAAACAATGCTACCTGGGGAACGCCAAGCTTTACAGCCAATAATTTTGTCGCGGCAAGCCAGTTTGCCGAAAAAAATATTAGCTACGACCCTAATGGTAACATCAAAGGCTTGCAACGCACCAATAGCGCAGGGGCACTAAGCGATGATTTCAGTAGTTATCAATACCAGGCTAACACTAATAAGTTAAACAGTGTAGGTAATGCCGCAGCCCCAACCGCTTATGCAAGTTTTACATACGATGATTTAGGACGATTGAAAAGTGAAAATAAAACCGGTTCACCATTTGCATACTATCTTAAATATGATGTGACAGGCAAAATTACCGGAATTTATGCGGATGCAGCGCTAACCCAGTTAAAAGTAGGTTATACTTATGACGAAAGTGGTAATCGAATCAGCAGAACGGATAATACCGGATCATCGCCAGTAACAAGTTATTATGTATATGATTCCAGCGGAAATGTGTTGAGTATATACGCAGGAACTACATTAAATGAGATTCCGGTTTATGGGAGTGTGCGTTTAGGTACGTATACCATAAGCAGTAACAGTTACGTTTATGAACTAAAAGACAATGTCGGTAGTGTACGGGTTGTTATAAATCGCAACAAAAATAGTAGTGGGCAGGTAGATATTTTTACTTATAATGATTATTTTTCGTATGGCAGTATTGCCCGTAGCGGTGGTACAAATTACAGGTATGATTACCAGGGCGCTTATGCGGAGAAAGATCCGGTGACGGGATTTAATAATTTTGACTTAAGGATGTATGATGGCCGTATCGGCAGGTGGTTAAGTGTTGATCCTGCGGAGCAATATGCTTCCCCGTATGTCGGCATGGGTAACAACCCCGTTACCAGGAGCGATCCTGATGGCGGCGCTGATGGTGATCCGGTAACAGTTAAGTCAACCCCGACAGGTTATATAACAAGTGATATAACCATTACGGCTGAGCGGATTGAACGACCGACTATTAGGCAATTTGAGCCGAATTTTTGGCAAAGTTGGAGTATGTCTAAGAATTGGGCATCAAAAACCTCATATGGAATAGTTAACGGAATTTATCTTACAGGTAAAACGCTTTTTTGGCCAAGTAAAAATCAGGCTAATAACTTGGATGGCTCCTGGGCTACCCCAAATGAGCGTGTTGGAGCATTTGGAAATACATTTGCGTTAGCTATCCCGACAGGGAAAACCGCAAGCGTAGTTAAAACAGGGGTAGAAGCGATTGCTATTAAAGAAGTTGAAACAGCTACTGTACAGTTAAATAAAATCGCGGGCGATGCATTCAGAGATGAATTAGCAGCTGCACTAGAAGCAGAAGGCAGAACCGTCAAAACTGAAGTGTTTAAACGTACTCCATTTGGAGCTCGATTCATAGATATTGAAGTTAGAGATGCTACAGGTGAAATATTGGGCGGGATTGAAACAAAAGTTGGTAGTTCACGTTATACGGCAATGCAAAGATTGAAGGACATCTGGCTTGCGGTTAACGAAGGTTACCACGTTCAACTTGTTAGAAAACCTTAATTTTTAAATATGGATAAATTAAAATTACTTCTTGCTAATATTGAGAACGTTCTCAAACGAAAAGGATTTGTCAAGTCGGGAAACACTTTCTACATTGAAAGTAACGGCAATTGGGGCATGTTAAATTTTCAAAAAAGCAAAAGCAGTACTAATGCCGAAACTATATTAACTATAAATTTAGGAGTTTCGTTGGTTTCATTGAGAAGGTTTAAAAATGAAAATATTAAAAAGAAGCCAGATGTCTTAGATTGTCATTGGGGAATGCGAATTGGACATTTATTGCCTCAAAAAACAGATTACTGGTGGAAGATTGATGATAGCAATATAAAAGAAGTAGAAGACGAAATCTTAATTGTAATATTGAATATTGCTATCCCGGAAATCTTAAATCATTTGAAAGAAGGGGAGTTAGAGAAAGAATGGCTGGCGGGATTCTCTACTGGATTGACGGAGTTACAGCGATATATCTATTTAACAACACTTTTAAAATTGAATAAGAGCGAAAAATTGTCGAGTATTATCGCACAATTTATTATTTTTTTAAAAGGGAAGGCTTTTGAAGAGGTCGGAAATGAACATTTAAATAAACTCATTGATGAAAAGTAATGAGTTAATTGGAACATGGAAATTGGATGAAACGAATTTGGAAGCTCTCGAAATTTACGGGAATACGTCCATGGAGTTTAAGGATAATGGGGAACTGTTATATACAGTAAATGAAGGCGATAAAAAACAGCATGTATTTATGACATATGAAGTGCAAGGGAATAAATTATTAACTGATCAACCGTCGTCTCCTAAACAGGAAACGACGCAGTTTGCAATAGTTGATAATAGACTAGAATTGTATTTTGATGGAGTCAAATCAGTTTTTATCAGAATATAAGTATATTATAAAATCCATTTTTTTTCCAGATTAAAATTCAATAACGATTTTACTTCTGATCCCGTATAATAACAAATTATGCGAATTCTACCAATTCTTTAATATACTTATAATAAGTGACAATATCTCCCATTATGGGAGAGTTCAATTAAGTGCTTACGTGATATAAAAATAGGGGCAGATGGATTATCGCCCTCTGCTAATTGAATTGCAGCAAGAATAAGTGTTATATGCCATACGGTAATCCAATGAGCAGTAAATAAAAACACTTCAGCCAGTTCTCGGTAATTTGTGACAAGTGGCTAATTAATTGAGTCTTAAAAACCAAGGTTTCTGTTTTTATAAAGAGGATTTGGAATAAAAAGCAATTAAGAACACGTGAAATATCTGATCTAGAAAGTCCCAAAAAAGATGTTTTCCATTTGCCCATCATCCTTTTGAAATGGAAAGCTCATGCTGCAAGCAGCACATTGATATTATCACGTAATATTCCTTTGTAAAAGTTACGGCTTAGCCGGTGGTCTGCCTTCGGGTGGCCCATCACCGGCTCGATAGCTGCACATCTTCCGAAAGCCATCCGTTGTTGCCTGCAGGTATTTGCTGAGCTTTTTAACGCTGAAGGTTTTGGGCATTGTATCTTCGTATCGCCGACATGGTTCCCGTCGCGATACCCTCTGCCCACACTGGCTGTTCGCGGCGCCTGGTTTGTTAAGGACTGTATTCCCAGAACCGCTGGCATCCCGCTTTTGCAAAATAGGATAGGAACCTCTTGCTTACGCAAACCTGCGGCGTGTGTTCTGATAAAAACGGTAATACAAGCCCAATCACAACAGTTGGGCTTGTAGGTTTTATATGCAAACGAGATATTTTCTGTAATGGTCTGATTAATGTAAACCCATTGTATAATAGCGAAATTGTTATAATGTAATGCTATTCAATAAGCTATTAAATTATCGGCTGCGAATTATGTAAAACATGCAAACGCGCTGTCCGAATGTCTCTATTTCGGGTGATTGTTATATCGCCGACCGATAAGATACCAAAGCCCCGACTACAGTGTTGGCCTTTACTTTTTATAAGCCGACCTTGTTTTAGAATTCTGTGACATGCGAGAGATGAACCGCCCCTTTTTTTAACAGTTTAAGTGTCCCAGATCATTCATGATGAAAAGATCAGGGACACTTAGCAAAGCAAGCCATTAATTTTAATGGCTTGCTTTGCTTCTGATCTCGGTCATCCAGTTATCATATTCTTTTAATTGATCAGGAGTCAATAGCCCTGCTATTTTTTGATACGACGACTTAACCTGTTCTTTTATAATTACCCTGGGGGCCTGGATATTCTTCAGGCTGTCTATCTTGTTGTTTTGTTCAAGCAGTATCAGATACAGACCGGTTTTCTGTTTATCGGTCAGCGATAACCTGCGCTGTAACGTCTCTAATGTTCTCTCAGCGTTTACTTTGGGGCTGGTTTTAATTGTCGGGTCGGTTTGAGCCTTTGTGGTGAGGCTTATAACGATGAATGTAGAAAATAAAAAAAATGTCTTTTTCATTGATCAGGATTTAGGTGTTAGTGACACATGTTTTTCGAAGTCAAATATAGCTTTTACATCCAAAATATCTTGAGAATAAAGATTGTATTTGATAATATACTGCTACTTCCACCTCTACTGCCGCATCTTACACCTCATCAATATCAATGACTAAGTTTGGATATTCCGGAGTATTTTCAGCTGATCTTCAGACAACCATTCCCTGTTCCTTTCTCTGGGATTTGTTTAGCGCTGTTTTCTGGTCTTGTGCAGGCTCCTTTAAAAACTGTTCACGTTTCTCAGCCTTGCCGTTATCCTGATACCTGACAAAACCCACTTTGGCTTCCTTGTCTTAAGCTATTGTAAACAGTTTATTGAACTTTGCTCTGAGGCCTCGAATGCGCTATAGAATTGGAAGTTTGCGTTAGATCAGCCTATCGTAAAATTTTAAACAAACTTAAAATTCTCTGTAAAATAGAAGCGTCTTTCGCGATAATTTCTGCATCTGCCGTCATGCCTTGGTTATAGTTGTTTTCTATCAGAGTTTCCAGTCCAACGGCATTTACGTAATGTCGGCGCCAAATTTCATTGTCCGCCATTTACCGGATGAATAATCATCTTATCAAGCAATCGCTATATTAAGGGCCTTTTTGTTTGTTTTATTGATGTGTAGTATAGGCGGAGTCGTGCCCCAAATATTTTCAACGAGAAGGTTGTTTGTTAAATATTATTAAATATTTTTGTGTGAATTTTTTAACAACCTTACTTATCTCATGAAATCACAAATTAGCCCCCTGCTAAATCCCATCCGCTTTTCTATTGACTACAACCATTTTGGTGCCCAGGGCAATTCATTAAATAGAAATACATAAGAATATCTCGAATGTTGCCTGGAACAGGCTGTGAAATATAAATTTCAATGTCTTGCTTTAGTAGTAGCCAATAGATGTTTTTTGGGCTTTGCCGAGCATATCCAGTTTAACGCGGGCTTGGACCATCTGTACCTGTAAAAACCACTGATTGAGATACTCATAAAAATGCAATGAGAAATATATCATTAAGTATCGCAGCCCGGCATCTTAAAATATCAAAGACAAAAGTATCGTCAGTCCATATGGATATCACTCCCAAGAACAATATTTACCAATTAAACTCATGAAAAAATCGATCTTAACCCTCCTTACATCAATTATCTTTAATTGTTCTTTGCACGCTCAATGGACTACATCCGGATCTGTTACCACTACACCGAACACTGTGGGTATAGGCACAACAAGCACACCTGATGAAAAGCTCGTTGTAAACGGAAGTATAAAAAGTATTTTAGATCCCAACCCAAGTTTTCAGTCCTTAAATGTAGTCCATATAATTCCTTTAGGCGTATCGGGCATAACAGGTGCACAAAACTGGACAATAAGAGGAGTGTACCAGTATCCTAATGGCGTTGGGCTTAATGCGACGGGAGGTGATCTGGATATTATCAAATCCTTAAACGGAAACACGATTTTAGGTACCAGGGGCGACGGCACCGTACTTGGAAATGTGGGTATCGGAACCCAGACACCCAATACAAGGCTTGATGTAAACGGGGTTATTTCCATGAATTCATTCGGCTATCTTTCCTGTTTGCGACTGCCAGCCAATAATTACACCAATTTGTTTTTGGGCGGAGCTATTAAAGATAATAGCGACGGGACCTATAATGTAAGGGGTGACGGAGGTTCGAATTACTTTAGCGCCATTAAAATGGATAATGGCGGTAATAACGGTGCGGCAATCAACTTTTATAACGGTGCTGCTACCGGCGGATCCAGCTATAATATCACTAATTCTGATTTATCGAATTATTTACAGATGCGCATAGCTGGCGGAAATGTAAGTATCGGAACCGCGGACAGCAAGGGTTATAAGCTGGCAGTTAATGGAAGTGCAATAGCAACCTCCATGACAGTTAAACTCAATTCTGCATGGCCTGACTATGTATTCACAAAGGATTATACGTTGCCATCATTAGGTGAGGTGAAGACGTACATCGACCAATACCAGCATTTGCCCGAAATCCCTTCAGCCCGGGAAATCGCCAAAGACGGACAGAACCTTGGAGAAATGAACAGATTGCTGCTTAAAAAGGTGGAGGAACTAACGCTATACCTGATAGCGTTAAAAACCGAGGTCAGCCAACTCCAAAAACAGATTAATTCATCAGCAAAGTCCAATTAACCTTATGAAAATCCAATCATTTTTTTATTAACCGCGAGTTTATTTGCATTTGAGGCTGTTAATGCACAAACTAAAACTGTAACCGTAGATGCAAATGACGCGCTAAAACGTTTAGTGCCCAACAGGGAGTAACTGATTGCCCGAGGGCGATATTGACCGATCAAATTACCGATGCGGAGGTTTTCCGTGTCGCTAATATTCATGGGGATCAAACGATATCGGTTACTAACCTTGCGATAACGCTTGTGCCTGGGCATGCTTATGTGTTTACCGGTAGCACGTGTACACGCTCAATGCATCAGTGAGGGTTCAGGCGTATGTATGGGCGTTCCGGAGGCCTTGATCAGGTGGTTCTGTGCCATTTAGAGCAGCGCTTTGTGTTTATCGCTTTGAAAAATGGCAATTATTGATCAATGATTTGATATGGTCAAAGTGTTGGAGAACTATTGGGCCGCGATTCCAGAAACTGGATGATTAAGGCCTCCGGAATATCCAATTGAGATAATTCTTATCAGTAAGGTTTGATTAGGGGGCGTATTGTTTTTATTATCCAATCAAAAAACTATTAGTTTATCTGACTTCGGGTTTATTATTGTTTCTGTCAAGTATAAGAATGGAATAAGGGCCTACGTAGATAGTGTAATAACCGATAATTTCAAACTTATTTATTAGCTATTGGCAGTCTGACGTGAATACGCTTAATAAGATTTATTTTACCTTGTATATTCTAATATATTTATTTAATATTGTTTAAAATAGCTGATTAACAATACATTAACGGCTGATTAATATTTTTTCAGCTAAGTTTATTTTACTCGGCTCTAATTTCAAAACCCAGCCAAAACCTATTCGCTTGTTTATGCAAATCTTATCCGAAAATCTTATTATTCATTTAAAGGAAGGCGGAACATTAACCAAACCCGATTCAGCTTTAATTAAAGAGTCAGAATTTGAATCCTTTTTGCCAGATCCGGCTAATGCCTGGGACCAGGCACATCAGTTGTATAGTAAATTAGCTCTAAGCTCGGAAGTTGATTTTATTGAGCCCGATATTATCAATGAATTGGGACAGGGGTTTCCAAACCTTAAGCTTGAAATTGCAGATACATTTCACGAGTCTTTTACGGATGCACAAGATCTTTGTTTAAAAAAAATTGACTATGATCTCGATTGGCCAAGCCCGGTTGCCGGCAAAAAAGAAGTGTGGCATATTCAAAGCGCTTTTTCTCAATTGTTAGAGGCAAGAGAAGAAGTTGCACAGTTATTGATTCAGCGAAGCGAGAAAACAATTGTACGGATAGCGCATTTTGATACAGGTTATGATCGCGGCCATATTACGTATCCGGCAGACTTAATCAGGTTAGATCTTCAAAAAAACTACACGGGAGACGGAGACCCTGATAATGCCGGAGATGAAGGAATGGGCGCAAACGGAGGCCACGGCTGTGGCACGCTCAGCGTTTTAGCGGGCGGGATGTACGATAATGATTATGGCTTCAAAGATACCATTGGTTTATCGGCCGCCCACGGCATTGAAATTGTTCCTGTTCGTATAGCCCACTCGGTTGTGCTTTTTAAAAGTCGGGCATTCGAGAAAGCACTTGAATACGTGATAGGGCTTCATGATGATCCGTCTAAACGTTGTCATATCATTACTATGAGTATGGGCGGTGCCCCAACGCGTAATTGGGCCAGGCTGGTTAATAAAGCTTACGATTTGGGTATTTTTATTGTAACGGCATCGGGTAATAATTTTGGTGGGGTTACGCCCAGGACGTTAGTATATCCCGCGCGTTTTAACAGGGTAATTGCAGCCTGCGGTGCAACGCATGATAAAACCCCTTATTATAAATTTGATTTATTGCCCCACTTAAAAATTATGCAGGGGAACTATGGGCCAAGGCGTATGATGCGGACCGCAGTGGCCGCGTTTACACCAAATGTACCCTGGGCAAGGTTTGGTTGTGAGCAAAAGGTGGATATTTCAGGTGCAGGAACTTCGTCGGCTACCCCGCAGGTTGCAGCGGCTGCTGCTTTATACTATCAAAAATATTTCAGCGATATTGAGGAGCTTCAAGAAGGTTGGCAAAAAGTAGAAGTAATAAGAAAAGCTCTATTTGCAAGCGCGGGTAATGGTAACTCTGATGATAAAGAGCTTTATTTTGGTAACGGGACACTCCGTGTGGCAGACATGCTTGAAATTAAGCCTTTGAGTGCGGGCTTGGTGCAGGAAAAAGAAGACTCCATATTTTTGCCTGTGCTTGGCTTGCTCGCAGATATTGTATTCTCTGAATCGTTCATAAAAATCTCTGATGCCGAAGCAGAAATGTATGAACTGGAGATACAGCAACTCATCTTGCAGTCGGCAGAATTACAGCAATTTCTTGATTATGAAGAAAAGCAGTTAGAAACGCTTAGCCCCGAAGAAAGGACGGAATTTATCATGATAATTATCGGTTTGCCGCAGGCATCTGAAGCACTTAAAAAGTTTCTTGCACAAATGTTAGCATAATTTAATATGTCAGCTTTATTAGATGTGGTAAAGGGGAGCCGTATTATTGAAACCCTTGAAAATTATCCTGTTGCGTTTGATACGGTGCCTACAAATGTTGATTCGCATTATTCCGAAAAAACTATTTGGGTTTATGGGGATTTGCCCTTTTGGAACGATGTTTTGAGATCGCCCGAGGATTTTTGGGATGTCAGGGTCAGTATTGATTATTGTAGTTTTACCAATTAGATTGCTCGCGTACCGGGGTTATTTTACACAAAAGCAGCATCAACGCTTCGGTCGTTTGCAAAATACTATCCCTTAGAAAATGCTGAGCAGTTTGGCTCCGTTGGCCATATTTATCGCCCTCTGGGTAAGTCTGTACACGTTTCCGGGGGAATAGGTACCTTAAAGCTTCCTAATGATGATCGCGGTAACCTTCTCGCGTCGGTTTCAACTTCGGCTAATGCTTCTGTGGGCATACCTGTATTAATTTATCCTGAAGTACAGGAATACCTTCGGTTGAAAGAAGGCGAGTGCATAAATATAATAAACGCCAGATGGAAGAAAATGTCTGTTGAATGGCAAAATAAATTTCCTGCCGTTAGTGGTATTCCGAGAGGATATCTTGTAGTTGATCACCCGGATATGATTTCTAAAACCGGCCAGCAGACAAACATACAAGTACAACCGTTTTCGGTAATGGAGCGGCAGGCGGCTGATGGCTTTTTATATGATTTCGTGTACGTTTCAATGAATGCGGCCGACCGTTCTTCAAGACAACAAGCTAAACAATTTTTTGAGAGGTACCTGGAACATACAGGTGTTGCAGGCGAATACTTGTTGGCAATTGACCCTTCTGATCCCTATTTTGATGCACGTTATGCATACCCAAGGGATTTAGAGACACAAGACAGGTACGGCTTAACTCAGATGAGATTGATTAAAGAAAGGATTAAAGGCTCCTGCTTTAGGGGCTTTACGATTGACAGGCTTGCAATAATTATCCCCGATAAGTATCCTACATCTCATGAAATATACCGCCTTGCAAAAAATGCAGGTATCCCGCCCTCGCAAATTACCGAAGATGCTGCTTCTCGAATGGCAATCGTACTGCTTGAACAAGCAATCAGGCTTGATAGGGTGGCGGTATTGGTTGAATGTATAGTAATTGATTTCCCTGGAATTTTGACACAATAAATTATGGACGAAAATTTAATAAGATTACAATATGCCTTTAGCAGGCTTTATCCGATCTACGAAGAACAATCCCGGATGGCTAAACTTATAGGCCTTAACGTTGGAAATATATCCTGGGGCAATAAACCTGTAGTGGTATGGAGCATCATAATTGACCAGGCTCGTAATGCAGGGCAACTTGATAATCTGGTAGATATCGGGCTTGAAGAAAACCCCGGAACGGCGGAGTTTCTTGCTTATAAAAATAATACCCAATCGGTATCGATGCCTCCCGCGGAATCAAGAACTGTAGTGGCCGATGATAAAAAAGTTTTTGAAAAACTTACGGGAAAACAAAGTACACTTCTTCCTATTGCCTTTCTCGAAAAAGGGCTTAACATGGCCGCATCCGTTTGCCTGGTAAATGTTGGAACTACAGGAGAAGTGGGCACGGGGTTTTTAATTGACGGAAATATCCTTATTACAAATAACCACGTGCTTAAAACGCCGGAAATAGCCGCGGCCTCCACGTGCTGGTTTAATTACCAGGATAACCTAAGTGGAAACGAACGCAAGGTGGTTGAATTTAAACTGGCTCCTGATGATTTCTTTAAAACATCCCAGGAGTTCGATTTTACAGCAGTAAAGGTTAAAGATAATGAGTTTGGAACTGCCAATGAACAATTTGGAGCGCTTGAACTTAAAAATACCGTAGTAAAGAAGGATGAGTTTGTGAATATTATCCAGCACCCGGCCGGGCAGAAAAAGCAGATTGCTTTGTATCACAACATAGTAACCCTGGCCGAATCGGGTATAGTCCAATATCTGACAGATACCTTGCCGGGCGCGTCAGGCTCACCGGTTTTTAATTCGGATTGGGAAATCGTAGCCCTGCACCACGCCGGGAAATATATACAAAGCCCCGAGTTAAACGGACCTAAAGCATACAACGAGGGGATTAATATTAACAGGATCATTGAAGCGCTTAAATAGTAGCATTAAAAACCTGACAAAAGATGGCATTATTAAAGCGGCAAAAATATAAGCTGGTAGATATCCTCTCAAAAATTTACCCAACTCTGGAAGAAGTAGTAAGGGTTATTAGGGATGTCAGATCAAAGGATATTGATATTGAAGGGGCTTCGTCAAAGCGGTGGAACAACATTGTTGAATTTATCAAAGACAAAGATGATTTTAGTTCAACTCTAAATGCAATTTCGTTCGATCTAACGCAAAGTAAACCGGAGTCTGACAAGGACAGAAAAAATTTTGAGGAACTAAAAACGGAAATTTACGCCCAAACTCCAGAACTTCTTCTTAACCATTTAAGGGACATCATTAACACAAGGCAATGCGTGTTGTTTTTAGGCCCCAATGCTTTTAAATGTATTCAGAGGGATAGGATAGTTCCTTTTTCTGATTATTTAGCCGGGAAGTTTGTTGCTGAACTTAACCGGATGGATATTTTTTGCGAGCCGGTAGCTGTTAATGAATTAAGCTATCTGATTGACCGGTATGAATCAAGAGAGGCAGCATCGTTAGCCGATACCAAAGCTTTTGCAGCAAAATGGTATCGGGAAGCAACTCCATATATCCCATTTTATGAGAAGCTCGAAAGTTTAAATTTCCCGGTGGTTATCAATACAAATCCTGAGATACTTTTTGGCAGGCGGGCCAATACAGAAAGGTTCGTCCACTTGCGGTATGATAAATCCAATGCCCAGGCCCAGGCACTTCCTGCTGATTATTCGGGGAAAACAATCGTGTATAACATTTATGGCTCTTTTGACAATGAACATTCGGTGCTTTTTACAGAAAAAGAGGCCGTGGCATTTACAAAGGGCGCGTATGAAAAAAACCCGCCAATCCTGCAAGAAGTACGAACCCAGGTAATGCAAAGCTACGGCCTGTTTGTTGGTTTTGATTTTCATGACTGGCATCTGAAAATTTTGTTTGACGTTCTTGATCTGCGGAATAAACCCGGAAATTATTCGGTATATGACGGTGAAATAGCAGAGCAGCACCTGGAATATTATTCCAGGCAATTCAATATGACCTTTTACACGGAAGATGATCTTTTAATGGACCTTTAAGTTTATGAGCAAGAACAGATACCTCGGGCTTCGGTCTTTTGAAGAAGATGATGAAGCGCTATTTTTTGGCAGGGAAAAGGAAAGCGCACAATTGGCTTCAATAATTTATTTCGAAAGGTTCCTTGTGCTTTTTGGTAAGTCGGGTGTCGGAAAAAGTTCCCTTTTAAATACGTTATATAAAAAAAATGATATCCTTAAGTCGTTTAAGCCCGTCCGGATAAGGTTTCAGCCGCGGGAGGTTCATGAAGCTCCAATAAAAGACGAGGCGGCGGAGAATATTAAACGCGGGTCGGATACCTTTGAAACAAAGGATGAGCCCCTGGAAATTGTAAAATGTGAGCTGGAAAGTTTTTTCAAGAAAGAGGGGCTTGTATACGATATTAACCAGATTGTTTTCAACAAGGATTCGTACTCGTTATGGGAACTTGTTAAACTGGCTGAGGTAACAACCAAAAACCATTCAAATTTCACTATCGTTTTGGTATTTGATCAATTTGAGGAGTTTTTTTCCCTGCCGTTAGATACTCAAAACAAGTTTAGCCTCCAATTAGCCGAAGTACTCCACGAATTACCACCAACGCGGATATTGGATTGGATTGCAAAAAAAGAGGACTCTGAACGGACACCTGAAATTTTGGAGTGGTATATGCAACCCAATATCAAGGTTGTTTTTTCAATTCGATCAGATAGGTTATACCAATTGGGCAACCTGATAAGCTTTATTCCCAATATTTTGGGCTCGAGAATGGAACTCAAGCATTTTAACGGATCAAACGCCGTGGAGGCGATCATGAAACCTGCCTGGCTTGACGGTAGCTTTAAATCTCCAAAAATTGACTTTAAAGGAGACATACCCGGAAAAATCGCGAAAAGTGTAATAAATGAATTTAATGAGGTAGACAGTTCGTTGCTTCAGGTGATCTGTTATTCGGTTGAGGAAAAAGTAATTGAAAAAAACAAGGAGAATCAATCAAATCCATATGAGTTCACTGAAGATGAGTTTAATACCGAAGTAAATCTCGGGCAAATTCTTGATACTTTTTATCTTACCCAAACCGGCAAGTTAGGTGATGCGGCGGAGGTGGATTTTGCACGGCAGGTGATTGAAGATCACTTTGTTGAAAAAGGGGAACGGGTTGGCTTATCGAGAAATCAATTACTTAACAGGCTAAACGAAAATACTGCACTCTTAGAGAAATTATTGAATGCCCGTTTAATCAGAGAAGAAGAAACCGGCAGGGGGGCACGATATGAACTTATTCATGATAAGTTAATAGCTACAGTTCAAAAGCGTAAGGACATCAGGGAAAGGGAAGTTAAGTACAGGGAGAGGATAGAAGAGCAGGAATTAAAAAGAAGAGAGGAAGAGGAAAAAAGAAAAGAAGAGGAATTGAGAAGAGCGGCCCGTGCCAGATTAATTTCAAGGATTTATATATTGGGCTTTGCATCTGCGGTTACTGTTGCCATGGGTTTCATTTTTTATTTTATTGCAGGCAGCTCAATCAATAGCATACTCAACGATAGGGCAAATGACGCGTATGTTCACAACAATCATTACCTGGCTTTTTTATACGCTAATAAATTAAGAAGTAATATTTATTACAGTTCTGAAAAAGGAAAAGATATTCAGGCTTTTGACAAGAAATTTCTCTACGATATCTCAGGAGGCGATGAAGTTGTTACGGTTGATAGCGTAACCGTAGCCGTTCATTATACTGACAATACCATTTACATCTGGAAAATTAACGACGCCTGTATAAAAGGACGGGGGAAGCTGGTACTTGATACAATAATAAATAGTGCGATGAACATGATTGTTTCTAAGGTAGGGCGCTTTGCCGCTTATAGAGACACCAGCGGTTTGATCAATGTTTATGATATCCAGCAGAGAAAGAACTCTTTTGTTAAGGGCTCCAGGCTAAATTCTGTATCTTTTGGTAATAACCCATTAATCAGTAGTAATATAGCCGATTTTAAGATGGATTTTTTAGATAAATCCCCGTGGCTTGCGTTTATGAACGTTGATGGAAATTTCAAGATATATGATGCAGGCAGAAAAAAACTGCTGGGTTATATTTATCTGAGCTATGAAAATAAATACCAAAGTAAAGATATAAAGGATCTTTTTCTTTATTCGCCGGGATCTAACTATATCCTTACCCGCAAACCGAAATCAAAAAAAATTAATTTTTGGGATATGACAGGTAAGATAGTGGATAAAAATCTTGTTAAAAATGTTGAAAACGCATTTGCAACATCAAAAAAAGGACTTTTTGCATATATCAGGAAGGATCATAAAGTTTTTTTATACGATATCACATCATTAGATAATTTGAACCGGGATAATTCAGAACTAATCGCATCCAATGTTGAAACAATGATACCCTCAAAGGATGGTTCAAAAGCAATTTTCTTTTTTAAAGGGAAATTAATGGTTTATGATTTTGAACAGAAACGGTTTGATACGAGGTTTAATCAAAATACTAAACTTTATCAAAGGTTTAAGAGTGTGAAATTTAACTCGAATCTGATCCGGTGGACAGAATCGGGCGATAAATTTACGTTAAATATTCTTTCCAGTCCTGTAATCATTGATTTAGCGAAGGCTACTTCATTTCGGATGTTCAATGATAAAGACACCTCTGTGATACTGGATTCCAGGCTAAATAACTATGTTATTAGTGAAGATGAAGAACGCTATGCTTATATAAACCAAAAAGGATATCTTATTATAAAAGCCGTAGATAGCGAGGCATCTAAAATAGCAGATAAACGCTGGCGAATATTTAATCAAGATTCAATCTGGAGCTCACGGAGCCTTTTTACCCTTGACCAGCTTTGTAGGTTCAGCTCATCGGGTAAATATTTTGCATTTATTAAACCGGGGGTAACAAACAAGTTAACGATTGTGAATTTAATTACCGGCGAGGAAAAGGTTCAAAACTATCCTGTAAAGAAGATTGGGCGATATTTTACGGATAGTTATATCCAGGTAGCAAGCACGTTTGACAATGCGGGAGGCATAGTGTTCATAAATGATATTGTAAGAAACAGAAATTATTACAAAACAATTTTCCCCGAGCTGACAAAAGGAACTGAAAAATTAATAAACTTAAAATAATTGAGATGAATGATTTTTATAATGGTTACCAGGAAGCCTTTTTAGGTGTTGAGATAAAGCTTCCGGAGCATGGGGCATATAAAGAAGTTATCGCTCCCGCCGAAGATAGCACCGATGGCGTAGTTAAGTATGTTAATTATAGCCTTATACTGTCTACATTACGGCGCTTCCCAATTTTTACCGCTTCAAATATAGACGGGGCTCAATTTCAAAAAGCGCCACGTAAGGATAATTGGAGAACAGACAGCAGAGTAGCAAAAGAACATCAATGGGGCCCTGAACTTTACAAGGCTGCGAACAGCGATTTTGATAAAGGGCACATGACAAAAAGAGAAGACGTTCAATGGGGACCTACAATTGCATTGGCAAGCCTTGCAGCAGATTCTACATTTTATTATACCAATGCGGTTCCGCAACATGCCGATCTTAATCAAAAGGTATGGAGAAGCCTGGAGGATTATATTCTTCACACCGAAACCCGAGGAAACAATTTACGGGTTGCGGTTTTTACCGGCCCGGTTTTGCACGAAAAAGACCCGGAATTTGTAACCGAAATTAACGGGCAAAAGCTTCAGATCCCGGTGATTTTTTGGAAGATTGTTTATTTTAAAAAAGCTGACGGTGAATTTTACCGGGCTGGGTTTATGATGAGCCAAAATTCGCTATTGCTTAAAGATGGGATTATTAAAGAACGCATGGAGTTTGAACTGAGGAGTGAAGAAGATATTTTCATGGATTTTGAGGATGCAGATACCTACCAGGTGAACGTTGGAACCATTGAATCTTTGACAAAATTGCATTTTGAACCAGCGATAGAACCATTTACAGATAACAGGAAAATTAAATTGATCTTAAAAGAAATAGACGTACATGAATCGTTTCTTGAAAGTTCCAACGTTCAACAGGAGTTGGGGTTTGCAATTGACAATTTATTACTTTAATGCAAACTGGACTGGATTTCTTGAAATATATTGCGGATTAAAAAAACGTAAAAACAAGAACCGGACGAGTTCAGAATTATCGGACCCATCCAGTATGGTCGGTTCCCGACTTTAATTATAACAAACCATTTCTTCTACGATTTGAAAAGATTAGCAGATTTAGTTACAGAATCGTTGGATTCAATAGAAAAGCGATTATATGACTTACCTCCGGCGCTATGAAATATTGAAGTAAATTGCAATTATGGCTAACTCAACTAAAACCGTTAGAAAGAACCAAAAAGTAGCAAATGAACTGATCAGAAGAAGTAACCAAATTATTAATCAATCGAATTCAAAACCTGCATTTGGACGCTGTATAGGCACTTAAGGCATAAAAAAAGCTCCTTAGAGAATTCTAAGAAGCTTTTAAGTGTGGTACCAACTGGGATCGAACCAGTGACACAAGGATTTTCAGTCCTTTGCTCTACCATCTGAGCTATGGTACCAAACCGTTCCCGTGTTTGGGGAGTGCAAATGTAGCCTTTTTTTTATGTTTGAAAATTTTTTTTTGAAAAAAGTTTCTATTTGTGTGCCGGGTTTAAATAATTGTGCAGGTAATCAGCTAATTAATTTTCAAATATTTTTTCAATCCCAAAACATTTCGTGCTTTAAACAATTCATTTAACTTTGAGAAAAATACTATGCACGCATAATGATTGCTCAGCTTATATTTATTATCATCCTGGGGGTTGCCATTTACTTCTTCGGTAAAAATGTGTCTAAAATAAGGCGCAATATTTTGCTTGGTAAAGACACGGACCGTAACGATCGGCCGGCCTTGCGCTGGAAAGTGATGGCCAAAATTGCCCTGGGGCAAACCAAAATGGTTAAGCGCCCCGTAGCGGCGGTAATGCACTTTTTTATTTATATAGGTTTTATTATCATCAATCTTGAAGTGCTGGAGATCATGATTGATGGAGTTTTTGGTTCTCACCGCATCTTTGCGCACCCGCTTGGCGGTTTGTATGGTTTTTTAATAGGCGGTTTCGAGGTGCTTGCAGTACTGGTACTTACGGCATGTATCGTTTTCCTGTGCAGGCGCAATGTTGTGCACCTGAAACGGTTTACAGGTGCAGAAATGACCCAATGGCCAAAATCTGATGCTAATTACATCCTCATTACCGAGATATTGCTCATGACCGCTTTCCTGACTATGAATGCGGCCGATTATAAATTACAACTGCTGCATTTTGGCCACTATGTCACCGCCGGAAGCTTCCCGGTGAGTTCATTGCTGGCGCCGTTGCTGCCAGGTAGCGCTTCGGCATTGGTAATTACCGAGCGGGTTTGCTGGTGGTTCCATATTGTCGGGATCTTGTGTTTCTTAAATTACCTGCCATATTCAAAGCATTTTCATATCCTGCTGGCTTTCCCCAATACGTACTATTCAAACCTGAACCCTAAAGGTAAATTTACCAATATGGCATCGGTTACCAATGAGGTTAAGGCCATGCTTGATCCTTCTTTCGTGCCCGAAAACACCGGCGAGCCCGCCCGTTTTGGCGCAAAGGATGTAACAGACCTTACCTGGAAAAACCTGATGGAGGCTTATACCTGCACCGAATGCGGCAGGTGCACCTCGGTTTGCCCGGCCAACATTACCGGCAAATTGCTGTCGCCACGGAAAATTATGATGGATACCCGCGACCGTATTACCGAGATCGGCAATAACATTGATAAGCATGGTAAAGACTTCCAGGACGATAAAGCACTGCTTGATAATTACATTACCCGCGAAGAGCTTTGGGCCTGTACAAGTTGTAATGCCTGTGTGGAAGCTTGTCCGGTAAACATCAATCCGCTGGAGATCATAACCGAAATGCGCCGTTATATTGTGATGGAAGAGTCGCAGGCCCCGGCGAGTTTAAACAATATGTTTGGCAACGTAGAAAACAATGGTGCCCCATGGAAATATAGCCAGGCCGACAGGTTTAACTGGGCTGATGAATAAATTCATTAAGTCATTTGTCATTAAATCATTGTATGGTGGCTAATGACTTAATGACGAAATGACCCAATGACTAATTTATGAGTGAAATAAAGATACCTACCATGGCCGAAATGGCTGCACAAGGGAAAGAACCTGAGATATTGTTTTGGGTTGGGTGTGCCGGCAGCTTTGATGAACGGGCCCGCAAAATTACGCGTGATATCTGTAAGATCTTGCAGCATGTGGGTATTAGCTATGCAGTTTTAGGTACTGAAGAAAACTGCACGGGCGATCCTGCCAAACGTGCAGGAAATGAATTCCTGTTCCAGATGCAGGCCATGATGAATATCCAGGTGCTGGACGGTTATAACATCAAAAAAATAGTTACCGGTTGCCCGCATTGTTTTAACACTATAAAAAATGAATATCCCGGTTTGGGTGGCAATTACGAAGTGATCCATCACACGCAGTTAATTCAGGGCCTGATAAACGATGGGAAGCTTAAAGCTGAAGGCGGGGAAAGCTTTAAAGGTAAAAGGATCACCTATCATGACCCGTGTTATTTAGGCCGGGGAAATGATGTTTACGAAGCTCCGCGTGCCGCACTTGAAATATTAGATACCGAACTGGTTGAAATGAAACGCTGCAAATCAAACGGCTTGTGCTGCGGTGCAGGCGGCGCGCAAATGTTTAAAGAACCAGAGCCAGGCAAAAAAGATATCAATATAGAGCGTATTGCCGATGTTATTGAAGCCAAAGCACAGGTGGTAGCTGCTGCTTGTCCGTTTTGTATGACCATGCTTACCGATGGCGTAAAAAATCAGGATAAAGAACAGGAGATCAAAGTGCTGGATATTGCCGAGATAACGGTAAGGGCTAACGGTTTATAAACCTTTCATCCTGAAATAATTCAACGCACTTTTCAAGCTATCAAACCTGGCTGTGTTCATATTATGCACGGGCAGGCCAAGTGTAGTGGCCATTGAGTCGATATTGCCATCGGGGTCTTCGTAAGTTTGTACAATGATATCATCGGTTTGGGTATTGAATTTGAGCGTGCCCGTGGTATCGCTGACCAGGTAATCAACATTAGCGAGACGGTGCAGATTGAAAGAAAAATATTCCTGTTTACCCTGTTGATAAGTTTTCCTCAAACGTAAAAAATAGTCGTTGGTAAGGGTAATCTCCCACTTTTTAAGGTTGATATCGGGCGCGGGGTTAAATGAGCTGCTGAGGCATTTATTGCTCCAGTTTAACCATTCCTGTTCGCTCATTTCGGCTTTAAAACCGTAATTTAGCGCAATAAGGGCTAAAAGTGATGTAATGAGCGCGGTTTTTCCAATTGAAGGCAGAATTGATATTTTCATGACAACAAAATGTAACCCGAAGTTAATAAATTGATATTTTTGGAAATGAAATTTTCTCCACAGTCAAGAGTTTGGATCTATCAGTCGAACAGGAAATTAACCGACCTGGAAGTACAGCAGATACAGCCCGAACTGGACAGGTTTGCCACCAACTGGACAGCTCACAATAACCAGTTGAAAGCCAAAGGCGAGGTACGGTATAACCGTTTTTTTATTTTGATAGTTGACGAAAGCCAGGCCGGCGCCAGCGGGTGCTCTATCGATAAATCGGTTCACTTTATGCAGCAGGTGCAGCAGCATTTGGGCATCAACCTTTTCGACAGGTTTAATTTGGCTTACCGCGATGGGGAAGAGGTGCTTTCGTTACCCCGTCATGATTTTGAGGCCAAACTAAAAGAGGGCAGTATCAATAAGGAAACTGTTGTTTACAATAACCTGGTGCAAAATTTAACCGAGCTCGAAACCAAATGGGAAGTGCCGTTTAAGGACAGCTGGCATATCCAGTTGTTCCGTGATATTGTAACAGCATAACAAATTGCTCACTAATTTTTCGAATTATAGCGAATTACACGAATTTTTAATTTGAATAAAGATTCGTGTAATCCGCTATTATTGTATAAGCCCTGCAAGTCATTCGTGTAGAAATATTTATTTCTTCTTAGCTGGAGTAATGATCGGTTTTACAATGTCTTTTTTGCCCGATTGATAATCAGAAGGGGCTTTGCTGTTACCTTCGGCGGCTGGTTTCTTTTTTTCTTTGGTAGATTGCTTGTTCTTGCTCATGATTTTTATTTTAATGTTTGATTTTTTAGCGGATTATTGATATTTGTATCCGTTAATAGTGATAGCGGCAGGACAAAATGAAACGGACGGTATATACTGCCCGATGGTGAGGAGAGAAACAGATCGCTTTAATTTTAAAACGTATATCTTTACACGTATTATTAATGCGTTTTAATTAAAGGTAGAGGTTTTAAAGCACATAACCCGTAAAGAAACAGCGATTTATATTATATAAAATTTAATGTAGCGCTGCACGCATAAATGCTTAACTTTGCGATAAATTTTTGATACAAACTATTTATACCATACTTTATAAAATAAGCTAAAAAATGAAAGGCTTCATCTCAACCAAAACTTACGGATTTTTAAATTACGTTGTAGCCCTGTTAATGATTTCAACCTTATGGACTTTCGGTGGTACCCTGCATGTTGGCGGTGCTGCTTTGTTTCTTCCTTTGATAATTGGTTGGTTGCAATTGATCATGGCTATCTTTGCTAAAAACGAAATGGGTTTCATTAAACAATTCCCGATGGTTATGCACAATGCTGGTGACGTACTTATGGGGTCGTTTTTATTTTGCTCACCATGGGTTTATGCCTTTTCTGATAAAATGGTATTGCCTCAATTGATTTTTGGTGCATACCTTTTAATTGTAGGTTGCTTTACCAAAGGTTCTCCATTTATTAATCCACAGGTAGAAGAAGATCATGGCGTAAGCTATAATGCTTAATCCTTTTTCTTGAAAAATATAAAACAAAAGAGGCGCTTATGCGCCTCTTTTGTTTTATATGCCAAGCTCTTTTGAGCGTTGTTCTTCCCGCTGGTTACGCATGATTTTGGTAAAACCACGGTGATTGTGCTGCTCATCAAACAGCGGGAAAACCAACCCGCTGCCCCAGAAACGTGTGCCATCCTTGCGTACATGGTAACGTTCGTCAATGGCGCGGCCCAGGCTCAGGGCCTTTTTTAATTCGGCTTCGGGTTTACCTTCAGCTATATCTTCGGGGGTGAAAAAGATCCGGGCGCTAAGGCCTAAAACTTCCTGCCCGGCATAGCCAAGCACCTTTTGGGCGCCGGTGTTCCAGCTGTTGATATCGCCGTTTTTATCAGTGGTGATCACCGCGTAATCTTCCAGGCTGTCCAGCACCTGCCTGAAAAAGTCTTCGCTCATCCTAAAATAAGTGTCGTTAAAAATATCCTGACCGGTTATGGTATCATCAAAGGTTTGATATTCGATAAAGATGCTCGTATTATCAACTCCGCAGGCAAGCTGCATAGGCTCGCGGGTTATGCGGTAAAAAGTTTCAAAGCCTGCCGGTAGCTTATTTAGCTCCGGCTTTTCTTTTATGGGTACAAGCGTTATATCAACAGCCTCATCTTCCTGTTGATTAAGGTTGATCTTAACCAGTACATATTCGTAGCCTTTTTCAATCAGATCGCCAAGTAGTTGTGAGGTTAACGGAGTGCGCATTTTTGTAGTAGATTAATCCTTTGAAAAGCTTTAAGCACAAAAATGACACCAGTTATCAATTTATAGGTGATAAGGCAATTGTTATTATTAAAAAACCTCGTTAAGTCCTAAAAAGAAACCACTTGAACCGTATGTGCCTTTACCATAATCAATACAAAGGTTTGACCGGGTGTATTTATTAAACAACAACCGTAAGCCAAGGCCCGCTCCGGGCTCCCAATACCTGAACAGCTTTACCCTTTGCTGGTTGTTGGCGGTTTCAACATTTACAAAAGTAACAGCGCTTAATAGTTTGTTAGCAGTTAAGGGAAACCTGTACTCAGCTTCATTATATACAAATGATAAGCCCTTAAATCGCCCGATTATAAATGCCCTGCCTATACGCCCGTAAGCATCACTGCCGGTACCGGGCAGTTCAAGATAGGGGAGTGCACCGCTTAGCAGGTAGTTTGACCAGTGCCAAACGGCAAATACGCACTCGGGGTTAGTTGATGATAAGCTCCAGTATTTTCTGAATTCGAGTTTTACCTGCATGGCATTGCGGTTGCTGCCCAGCCATGTTTGGTTGCTCCGCAAAACTATATCTGCATAAATGCCCCGAAAAGGACGGTTAGGCTGATCGCGGTTATTAAATTGAAAATTAAAAAGTAAGCCGTTGGCCTGGTACGAGCTGACGGGAAAACCGTTGCGGATGCTATAACGGTAATTGTGTGTTTGGGTTATAGGGATCTCTTTACGGTCGTCGTCGATATGGCTGTAATAATTAAAGCTTAGACCGGCGCCTACATATATATGATGTGCCAGTTTACGGTAGATGCGCTCATTGGCCTTGATATATACATAACGGATAGGGAAAGCATCAGGGTTATTTTCAAAATGGGTATTGTTCATGAAAAAGTTGCCTTCGCCAAAGCTGCGCCTGCCGGTGCCGAGGCCGTTATCCATAGCAACAGTTTTACCTATTTGTACAGTGCCCTGGAGGTTCCACTTATTTTCGGCCGAAAAAGCGTTTTGCTTAAACTCAAAAGTGGAGAGCCCGCCTGTAGATAAATAAAAGCCCGCATTAATTACCGAAAGGGTTGTAGATGAAGGGTCGCCAAAATATTTTCCTCCTGACGAGATCACTCCGGCAGCGAACCCTACGCTTGGGTTATAAGCGGCCGATGGCAATACCGACCAATAAGTGCGATTGCGTGACTGCCCGGTAGTTGTGGCGGGTTTACTGCTTTTACCGCTGAATATAGAGGCTAAGATCCCATTGGCGTCTATTTGTGTTTGTAAAGAATCAACCGGATCGGCCAGGGTTTGGGCAAACAGCTTGCAGGTACTTAAAAGTACAAACAAGGTTAAGGTAAGCCGGTAAACAGCGGGAGCCAATTATTCAGGGATTAATTAGTGTTCCTGCTAATATATTTATATCATCTGAATGTAAAAAACTTATTACGAAATAAAAAAGGGGATTAAAGAGGGATTATAAGGTGATATTTTGTAATTAACTAACATCGGCCCCGCTCTTGGCCGCGGGAGGGCCAGATACTTTTGTCTTGACACAAAAGTATCCAAAAAGTCAAGTCAACAAAGAGGCTTCTTTGCCGCACTTCCCCTCCTGAAGCCCGTCGCAAGGCCTTTGCCCCACAAATCGGCCAGAACCACGGGCTGCTAAACACTGCCGCCACTTCGTTCGCACAGCCCGTGCTTCGGCAATGTTTGCTAATGCCCCTGCAACCGCACGAGGCCATCATGTTCTGCCCGATTTCGCCCGAAGCTTATTGTTGACGGGGGTAAGAAGTAAACTTGTGTTAATATAACTTTAGTTGAATTGGATATCACTGCTTCCGTGTTAGGGATAGTAGCGGATACCGGCCAATGCGCATAAGGCTTGCAGGCGTATGAGCGGAAAGCCCGGGCCGTTAGCTAACGGCAACACCATTATGAACCATGATTTTTAGGATTTAAGGATTGTCAGGATTTTTCGGTTTGAACCCGAATTAAACGAATTGTTGAATTTTTTCGAATCTCTAAAATTTTCACTATTCGCAAAATTCAACAAATTCAGGTTCATACAAAATAAAACCCCGACAATCTCCGAATCTCCCCAATCCCCGTTCAGTCCAAACAATCCTGCCATCCGTCAATCAGGAAAATCATGGTTCAGATATTTCCTTAAAAACTATTTGCTAATAACGTAATTAACCCTATCTTTGCAGTCCCGAAAATACGGGGTATAGTAAACGTTTAAACAATTTAATTTAAAGCAAGTGAATACGTTAAGTTACAAAACTGTCTCAGCCAACAAAAAAACCGTTAACAAACAATGGGTTGTTGTTGACGCCGAAGGCGAGATTTTGGGGCGCTTGTCTACGAAGATCGCAATGATCATTCGTGGTAAAACCAAGCCTGATTTCACCCCAAACGTAGACTGTGGTGATAATGTGATCGTTATCAACGCAGACAAGGTAAAACTGACCGGTAACAAACTGAGTGACAAAACTTATGTTAGGTACACTGGATATCCAGGTGGTCAGCGTTTTATTTCTCCTAAGGAGTTATTGGCGAAACATCCAACCCGCATCATCGAGAAAGCGGTACGTGGTATGTTACCTAAAAATCGTTTGGGTAAAGCATTATTCGGCAATTTGCATGTATATGCAGGTGCTGAGCATCCTCATGCAGCGCAAAACCCAACAGCCATTTAATTTTTAATTTTTAAGGAGAAAAAAAATGCCAACAACTAACACTTCAGGCAGAAGAAAAACAGCCGTTGCCCGCATCTACCTTACAGAAGGAAATGGTG
Organism: Mucilaginibacter sp. cycad4; assembly: GCF_034263275.1. Lineage (NCBI taxonomy): Bacteria > Pseudomonadati > Bacteroidota > Sphingobacteriia > Sphingobacteriales > Sphingobacteriaceae > Mucilaginibacter > Mucilaginibacter sp. cycad4. The sequence goes on from NZ_CP139559.1 coordinate 6,860,608, forward strand.
CGATCATCGTTAACGGTAAAGATTACAAAGAGTATTTCCCTACTTTGCCATTGCAATACATCGTTACTCAGAGCACTGAGGTTTCTGGTAGCACCGGAAAATTTGATGTTAAAGCAAACGTTGCAGGTGGTGGTGTAAAAGGACAGGCAGAAGCCGTTCGTTTAGCTATCGCTAAAGCTATTGTTGAACTTGATGCTGAAAAGAAACCAGCATTACGTGCTAAAGGCTTAATGACCCGCGATGACCGTATGGTTGAGCGTAAGAAACCAGGTCGCAGGAAAGCACGTAAGAGATTCCAATTCAGTAAACGTTAATCAAAGGAGGACAACAAAATGGCAAGAACAACTTATCAGGATTTACTGGACGCTGGTGTACACTTTGGTCACCTTACCCGCAAATGGGATCCGAAAATGTCACAGTACATTTTCATGGAGCGTAACGGTATCCACATTATCGATTTAAATAAAACCTTAACTAAGGTTGAAGAAGCTGCTGCAGCTATAAAACAAATTGTAAAATCAGGCCGTAAGGTATTATTCGTAGCTACAAAGAAACAAGCGAAAGATATCGTTGCTGATTATGCAAAAAGCGTAAACATGCCATACATCACCGAGCGTTGGTTAGGTGGTATGTTAACTAACTTTGCAACTGTACGTAAGTCGATCAAAAAGATGTCAAACATCGATAAATTGACTAAAGACGGTACTTACAGCAACCTTTCTAAAAAAGAGCGTCTGATGATCCAGCGTGAGCGTATCAAATTAGAAACCCTTTTAGGTGGTATCTCTGATCTGAACCGTTTACCGGCTGCATTATTCCTGATCGACGTTAAGAAAGAGCACATTGCGGTTTCAGAAGCATTGAAGTTGAACATCCCTACATTTGCTATGGTTGATACCAACTCTGATCCTTCAAACATCGACTTCCCGATCCCTGCCAATGACGACGCTACAAAATCAATTTCATTGATCACCAGCATCATCATCAAAGCTATCGAAGAAGGTTTAGATGAGCGCAAACGCGAGAAAGAAGACGAAGCTGAAAAAGAAGCAGTAGCTGCAAAAGCTAAAGCTGATGCTCCTGAAGTTAACGAAGGCGGTAAAAGAACCCGTAAAGTTGCTGAAGTAGCTGCTGAAGGCGAAGCTGAAGCTCCGGCTGCTGAAACAGAAGAATAAGCCCCCTAACCCCCTGAAAGGGGAACAAGGAACAAATATTTAAAGCCTCCCTGATTCCGTTAAAAGCATCAGGGAGGATTTTTAATATTAAAAATAGTTGCAGGTTACAGTAGCATAATACCATAGCGGTAACTTGTAACCCGATAAAAAAAATCTTAAAACTCAAAAAAACATGTCTACAGTACAAATTTCTGCAGCCGACGTAAACAAACTGCGCCAGCAAACCGGTGCCGGTATGATGGATTGCAAAAAAGCATTAACCGAAACTAACGGTGATTTTGAAGCAGCTATCGATTTTTTAAGAAAAAAAGGTGCTAAAGTTGCAGCAAGCCGTCAGGACAGGGAATCAAACGAAGGTGTTGTTATTGCACGTACTTCTGAAGATTTTAAAACCGGTGTTATCATCGAGCTAAACTGCGAAACTGACTTCGTAGCTAAAAATGCTGAGTTCATCGCTTTTGCAAATGAAATTGCTAACAAAGCTGTTGAGGCTAAACCAGCTTCAATCGAAGAGCTTTATGCCCTTGAAATTGACGTTGAAACTGTTCGCGTTAAAATTGGTGATGCTATCATCGAAAAAACCGGTAAAATCGGCGAAAAAATCGGTGTATCTAAATATGAAGTTATTAGCGGCGAAAAGGTTGTTGCTTACATCCACGGTAATTTCCGTTTAGGTGTATTGGTAGCATTGAGCGCTGATGGTGCAGGTGCAGAAGATGCCGGTAAAGATGTAGCTATGCAAATTGCTGCTATGAACCCTATCGCTTTGGATAAAGACGGCGTTGATGCTTCAGTAATTGAGCGTGAGCTTGAAATTGCTAAAGAGCAGATCCGTGCAGAAGGTAAACCAGAAGCAATGGTTGAAAAAATTGCTGCCGGTAAACTAAACAAATTCTACAAAGACTCAACCCTGTTAAACCAGGAGTTTGTGAAAGATTCGTCTAAGAGCATTTCACAATTCCTTGACTCGGTTGAAAAAGGCCTTACAGTAACCGCCTTTAAGCGGGTAGCTTTAGGAGCTTAATCATATTATCCCCCGATGAAAATCGGGGGATTTTTTTTGCCCATTTGTTTTTAATCAGCCCGTCATTGCGAGGTACGAAGCAATCCCCGATATGCAGAGCCACTCTGTAGAGTTCGCGATTGCTTCGTACCTCGCAATGACGTAAAACGAAGAAACATGTCTATCCTCGCCCTCCACAACCTTAAACTCATCTCCACCGGCACCATTGCCGAAGGCAAAGCCGTTTTAATCTCCGACGGTATAATTACCGATATTATTGACGAAAGCGCTATCCCAGCTGGGGCCGATAAAAAAAACCTCAACGGTGCCTACCTCGCCCCGGGTTTTATCGATTTGCAGATCTACGGCAGCGGCGGCAAACTTTTTGCCGGTACGCCTACAGTTGAAGCACTTGAACAGCTGGAGAATGACCTGCTGAACCAGGGTACCATCGGTGTGTTTGCCACTATCGGTACCAATACCAATGAAATTGTAGAAACCGGTATTGAAGCGGCTAAGATCTATCGCGAAAAAAGTAGGGGTGCTTTTTGGGGGGTGCATCTGGAGGGACCTTATTTAAATCCTGCCAAAAAAGGCGCCCATCCCGAAAAATTTATCAAAAAAGCTACCCTTGCCGAGGTTAAAGGCTGGCTGGAAAAGGCTGATGGTGTTATCAAAATGATCACCATTGCGCCCGAACTGCAGGATCAGGAGGTGATAGATTATTTATATGAGCAGGGTGTTATCATATCATCAGGCCACAGTAACGCCACCTATGCCGAAGGCAAATCATTTTTAAAGAAACCGGTACAGGCAGTTACGCATTTGTTTAATGCCATGCCGTCCATGCACCACCGCGAGCCAGGTTATATTCCTGCTATTTTTGAGAAGAGGCCATATACCAGTATCGTAGCTGATGGTATCCATGTTGATTTTGCGATGGTGCGTTTGGCTAAACGCGAGCTTGGTGATAAACTTTTCCTGATCACGGATGCTGTTACCTCAACCAAAGAAGGTGCTTACCAGCATGAACTTAGAGGCGACAGGTATACTATGCCCGATGGTACGTTATCAGGCTCGTGCCTTACCATGCTTAAAGCGGTAGAAAACTGCGTTAAATTGGTGGGGATAGACCTTGCCGAGGCTGTGAATATGGCATCATTATATCCTGCCGAGCTGGCATCGCAAACAAAAAAGGGTAAAATTGAGAAAGGCTTTGATGCCGACCTTGTTGTTTTTAGCGCTGATTTTGAAGTGCTTGAAACAATATTAAAAGGTGATTTTTTAACAAAGACAACATAAAATTTTAACACTGAAATTTATTCGCTATTTTTGGCGAACTACTCCCGTATGAACAGAGCTTTATCAATTCTTGATATAAACAAAAGCAGGTTTCATCTATTTCTATTATTAGCAAATCACACCAAATGAAATACAAAAGAATATTACTGAAACTTTCGGGCGAATCGCTGATGGGCACAAGGCAATATGGTATTGATAATAACCAGGTTTTGCAGTATGCTCATGACATTAAAAACGTTTATGATGCCGGGATTGAGATTGCGGTAGTTGTTGGAGGCGGTAATATTTTCAGGGGATTAAGTGCCGAAAAATCGGGCATGGAACGTGCGCAGGCCGATTATATGGGTATGCTTGCAACAGTGATTAACTGTATGGCACTGCAAAATGCTTTAGAAAGCATTGGTGTGGAAACCCGCCTGCAATCGGCCATTAAAATGGAACAGATCTGTGAGCCTTACATTCGCCGCCGTGCTATGCACCACCTGGAAATGGGCAAGATCGTGATCTTCGGTGCCGGTACAGGTAACCCTTATTTTACTACCGATACTGCCGCTTCATTGCGCGCCATTGAAATTAAAGCCGATGTGGTATTGAAAGGTACCCGCGTTGACGGGATCTATACTGCCGATCCGGAAAAAGACCCAGGCGCAACCCGTTACGACGAGATCACCTTCCAGGAAGTATATGACAAAGGCCTGAATGTAATGGACATGACCGCTATAACCCTTTGCCAGGAAAATAAACTGCCTATCATTGTATTTGATATGAACAAAGAAGGTAACTTCATGAAAATTGCCAACGGCGAGGCCATTGGTACACTGGTGAAGTAAGCTCTTTAAGCTGAAAGCCGAAGGCTCAAAGCAAAAAGCTATAAAATACAGACCATCAAAAAAAGCTTTCAGCAAAAAGGAAAGGCCGCCTTATAAAAGGTGGCCTTTCCTTTTTGGGACTTTTATACGCGGTTATTTAGCTTCGTTGACAGCTTTAATAGCGTCATCAGCAGCTTTTGCCGATGTATCATCCTTCATGGCAGTGCGTGCGGCTTTTATGCCTTCCAGTTGGGTAATTATAAATGGCGCTGCACCGTAAACCTTAAATTTAATACCGGCTTCTTTCAACTGGCCAATGCCTTGCTGGGCATATTCGGGCTTATTTACTTTCGCGGTCATATCGGCAAAGTTTTTAAGGGCGTTGAATTTTTCCTGTATGCCCGCATCAATGAAGTGCTGGTATACAAAAGGCCATTCGGCATCATTACCGTTAGTTGAATATAGGTTCATCATTGCGGCGGTAAGTGCGCTCTTGTTATCTTTTTCAAAGCCTTTGGCTAAGCTCATGGCTTTTGCAGGGTCAAGTTGTGCAATGGCATTTAAGGCAGCTCCCTGCACAGCGTATGATTCGCTTGACATTGATTGGGTAAACAAGGTCATGTTACCGCTTGCTTTTAGTTTCCCTAATGCGGTAATTGCAGCTGCCCTTACCAGGGTGTTATTATCAGTTTGTGCTAATGTGATCAATATTGGTTGGGCGGCGTTGCGCACATCATCCTTGGTAAGGTTTAGCGCTCTGATAGTTTTAATACGTAAGCCGTAATATTTATCCTTTAAAGCGGCGATGAGTATTTTTTGTGCTTGCGGACGGGTTTGATCTGATGCAGCAGCTTCTATCGCCTCAAAGCGGTCGAGGTAATTAGGAGCGTTGAAATATTGGAATGAAAACTCATCAATAGTTTTATTGTCGGTCTTTTTGGTCAACAGGATCTTATCGGCATCAACATTCACTAAATCCGGTTTGCCGGCCAGTTGGTAGCTGATAGAATCTACCTTGTCATTCATCCATTCTTTATGGCGTACCTTTTTACCGCCCTGGTAAATATCTATAGCCATTGGCAGTTTAAAGGTTTGGCCGTCTTGCGTTTGTTTCAGGTAAACGGTTTCGGTTTTGGTAGCCTCATCCCATTTGTAGCTGATGTTCAGTATCGGGTGACCGGCGCCATAATACCACTGGTTAAAATACCAGTTAAGGTCCTGGCCGCTGGCTTCTTCAAATGCTAAACGTAACTGCTGGGCTTCGCCGTTTTTAAAAGCGTTTGTTTTAAGATAGATATTAAGACCTTTATAAAATGCGGCATCGCCTAAATAGTTGCGGAGCATGTTCAGGATGCGGCCGCCTTTTTGATAGGTTACAGCGTCAAAAACATCTTCTTTATCTGCATAATAAAAACGCACCAGGTTTTTGGTGTTACCTCCCTGCGAGCGTAAGTAAGTTTGCATATCGGCATAGTTGTGAGCATCGCCCTCATCTTTACCATATTTATGTTCGGCCCAGATGGTTTCGCTGAAGTTGGCGAATGATTCGTTTACGGTAAGGTTGCTCCAGCTTTCGGCAGTAACATAATCGCCAAACCACTGATGGAAAAGTTCGTGAACGATGGTGCTGCGGCCATTGTTGAAGTTAGCATCAATCAGTTCGCGGTGGGTAGCCTGTACGTAATCGCCATGAAGGGTAGCTGATGTATTTTCCATTGCACCGCTCACGTAATCGCGCACTACAATTTGCGAGTATTTAACCCATGGATAATCAACGCCCAAAGTTTTTGAATAAAAGTCGATCACCTCAGGCGTAAAACCAAAAATTTCTTTGGCATAAGGAGCATATTTAGGCTCGAGGTAATAGTTTACTTCTTTATCTTTCCACTTGTCTTTATAGATCTTGAAATCGCCAACGGCCATCATAAACAAATAGGGCGAATGCGGAAGCTCCTGTTTCCAGGTATCGGTACGGGTACCGTCGGCATTTGTTTTTTGAGCGGTTAGTTTACCGTTTGATAAGGTTACATACTTTGCCGGTACGGTCATTGTAATCTCTTCGGTAGTTTTTTGACTTGGCTTATCGATGGTAGGGAACCAGGCCGACGAAGCTTCGGTTTCACCCTGTGTCCAGATCTGGGTTGGCTTATCTTTTTCCGTGCCGTCGGGGTTGATGAAGTATAACCCTTTTGCATCATTGATAGCTGCGCTGCCTTTAGCTTTCAGCTCATTGGGTTTGGCGGTATAATCAATGTAAATGGTATAGTTTTCGTTATTGCGGTAAACCTTATCCAGTTTAATGGCTACCGAAAGGCTGTCCTGGTAAGTAAACTTAAGCGGTACGTTTTTACCATTTTTTACTACCGAGATGTTTTTAAGGTCCATGCCTTTGGCGTCGAGCCTTAAGCTATCGGTTGGATAAAAGTGAGGTTTCAAAGTCACCCATTCCTTACCGTACAGGTAGCGTTTTTTGTAATCGAAACGAACATCAAGTTTGGTGTGGACAAGGTCGTTGATTTTGGTTGGTGCGGCCCGGTAGATTTTTAATGCCGGGTTTTCGGGGGAAGGGGTTTGCTGCCCGTAAGCAGTTGCCATAGCTGTGGTAAACACACACGACAGCATGAGTTTTGTAATTAATTTGCGATCAGTCATATATAGTACAAAAAGTTTGCTTTTTACAAGCTGTTAAGGATAGTTAATTTTCAAATATACATCCCGGCAGCTAAAATGTTTTGTGCGTAAATCACCTATGACGCGCGGGGAGGGATTATGTTACGGGGGAGGATGATTTTTGGGCTTAAGATCTTAAATAAAGGTACTGGTTTGGTTTGAGAAGGCACAAGTAAGCCAGGCCCCGGGCCTCCGCACAATACATGCGCCAGGAAAAGGTAGCGGGTGCTCCTGATCTCTCACTTTAAAAAACCTTCAACCTTTCTCCAAAAAACTACCCCTAAAACCGAACACCAGATGTACGCTTTCGTACAGTAATAACGGTGATTTTTATTTAATTAGTTGGTAATTAGATATTTATATAAATGGCACATGTTTTATTCAACATTGCCAGTAGTGCACTGCCTTTTGATAAACTAAAGCCTTTGAGATATGAACCTGGATGACCGCATTTGGAACCTGGCTTCAAAGAAATTAGCTAATGAAGCTTCGGAAAAGGAGTTGCAGGAGTTAAACGCTTTGCTGGCCGAAAACCCCGAACTTCATAGTCAGCTCAGGTTAATGTCAAAATGGTGGGATGACGGAGAAGAAAAGCCAAAGAGTGATAGTTCGGCTTTGTTCGGCAGGATCCAGGCAAAGATCAAAGATATTGAGGATACAAGTTCACCAGCGTTTACAGCTGAGGAGCTATCTCCGGTTAAACCGGCGAAAACCAGGCAAACTAATTATAACAGTACTGAAAAATTAAAACAACATAGCCCGTTTTTAAACAGCACCGCCATGATCAAAAATTATTTAAAGATCGCTTTAAGACAGCTGCGCAAGCAAAAAATGTATACAGCTATTAAAATAGGCGGTTTTGCGTTTAGTATTGCAGCCTGCCTTTTAATTGCCCTGTATATTCGCGATGAACTGAGCTTTGACAAAAACTATCCCAATGCCAATAATATTTACCGTTTAATTGGCGACTATCATGACGGTGGTGCACATGAAAAAGGCGTTGACTGGCCATCGGTTATGGGGAAGGTGATCAAACAGGATTTTCCGGAGGTAGAAAAATCGGGTCGTTTGATGCCTAATTCGTTGTTTTGGGGAGCGGGCAGCAATGAGCTTAAACGAGCTGACCAGGCTGATAATACACACGAAGAAGGTTTTGCCTATGCCGACCAGGGCCTGATTGATATTTTAAATGTACCAATGGTTTACGGCGACGCCAAACATGCACTGACTGAACCTTTGAGCATTGTAATTTCAAAAAGCAAGGCCGATAAATACTTTCCCGATCAAAACCCGGTAGGTAAAGTAATATTTTTGAATAATAACAAAACCAGGCCATTTAAAATAGCCGCTGTGATGCAGGATATGCCGGGTAATTCGCACCTGCACGATTTTAAGTTTTTGATAACCCTTTCGGGCGTTGAGTTCTGGAATGGGGAACAAGCCACCTGGGATGCCAACAACTACCATATTTATATGGCGCTGAAGCCCGGCGCCAATATACCGGCTTTTGAAAAAAAGGTCAGCGCGAATATTCTTAAAAATTATTATGTGCCCAACATGACCAAAAATGGCGACAAGCGGGCGAACCGGGTAATGGATATATTTAGCATGAAAGTGCAAAACATCCAGGATATCAATTTGCGCTCCTATGATATCCATGATGGTATGTCGCACGGGGATATCCGGTTCATCTGGCTGTTTGGTGCAGTTGCAGGCTTTATTTTGGTGATTGCCTGCATCAATTTTATTAATCTTTCTACCGCTAAATCAGCTAACAGGGCCAAGGAGGTAGGCTTGCGTAAAGTGGTTGGTTCACAACGCAGCGGGCTCATCCAGCAGTTTTTAGCCGAATCATTGTTATACAGCTTTTGCTCTTTTGTTTTAGGATTGATATTGGCCTGGGCACTGTTGCCTTATTTTAATGTGCTGGCTTCCAAATCGCTCAGCATGCCATGGGCAGCCTGGTGGCTGGTACCGGTTGTATTGGCATCCGCATTTTTGATTGGTATTGTAGCCGGTATTTATCCTGCGTTTTATCTATCGGGCTTTAAACCTGCCGACGTACTTAAAGGAAAACTAAGCACCGGCAGCAAAAGTTCGGTACTCAGAAATGCACTGGTGGTTTTCCAGTTTACAACATCTATCATCCTCATTATTAGTACGGTGGTTATTTACAACCAGATGCAGTTTATCCTCAATAAAAAAGTGGGTTTTGAAAAAGACCAGGTGGTGATGATCCAGGGTACCAATACGCTTGATAACCAGGTAAAGGCATTTAAGAATGAACTGGTAAAACTGCCAACCGTTAAGAGTGCTTCTATCAGCGATTTCCTGCCGGTTTCGGGTACCAAGCGTAACGGGAACCAGTTTTTTAATGATGGTAAGCAAAAAGTGGAAGCCGGTATTGGCGGTCAGTTTTGGGATATAGATCATGATTACCTGCAAACGCTGGGCATTAAACTGGTAGCCGGGCGCAATTTTGACCCGGATATGAAAACCGATTCGCAGGCGGTGATCATTAATCAAACTATGGCCAAAAAACTGGGCCTTAAAAATCCGATAGGTAAAAAGATTGTTAATTACGGCGCAGGCCGAACCATTATTGGTGTGGTACAGGATTTTAATTTTGAATCCATGCGTGATGGCATTGAACCGATGGTGCTTCATTTGTCGGCAAGCGAATCGATAGTATCGGTAAAAATAAAAGCCGGCGACGTAAAGAACGCCCTGGCGCAGATCACCGCAACCTGGAAACAGTTTGCACCAAACCAGCCTATCCGTTATACTTTTATGGATGAGCGTTTTGCCAGCATGTATGCCGATGTACAGCGCATGGGCCGCATCTTTACCAGTTTCGCGGTATTGGCCATTATCATAGCCTGCCTGGGCCTGTTTGCCTTAGCTGCCTTTATGGCCGAGCAGCGCAGCAAAGAGATAGGTATCCGCAAGGTACTGGGTGCTACCATAGGTAATATTACCACCATGCTGTCCATGAATTTTGTAAAGCTGGTATTCATAGCCATTGTAATAGCAACACCTATAGCTTATTATGCTATGACCAAATGGCTGCAGGATTTTACCTACCGTGTGCCCTTGAGCTGGTGGATGTTCGCCCTCGCCGGTATAGCGGCAATCATGATAGCGCTGCTTACGGTAAGCTATCAAAGCATTAAAGCCGCGCTGATGAACCCGGTAAAGAGTTTAAAGACGGAGTAATTGAATTTCGGATTTCGGATGTTCGATTTCGGAATTGTCTGAACCTGGATTTATAGGATTTGCCGGATCATAGGATTTTGTTGATCAGGATGGAAAATCCCGGGAATCAAAAAAATCCCCTCCAAATCCCGGTTCAGACAGCGTTAGGGATTGAAGCGGATACCGTCCGTCGGCTGACGGATAAGGCCTTGTGCAGTATGAGCGTAAAGCCCGGCCCGTTAGCTAACGGGAACGCCATTATAAACAATAATTAAAACAGGCTTGCTGATCAACAGGATCATGCCAATCCTGAAATCATATAAATCAAGGTTCAAGATGTTAAAAAGTTATTTAAAAACAGCATGGCGATTTTTGTTGAAGAACAAAACCTTTAGTTTGATAAACATAGTAGGATTAGCCACAGGTACACTGTGCTGCCTTTACATTTTGTTGTACGTGCAAGACCAGTATAGCTATGACAAGCAGCATAAAGATGTTAAAGATATTTACCGTATCACCACATCGCTTGAGCTAACCGGTGATAAGCATAACAGCGCCACGAGTTCGCCGCCTATTACACCGGCTATGAAAAATGATTTTGGCGAGGTATTGCAGTTTACCCGCCTGGTAACCACCGATGGATTTGGGGCCAAGCAGCACCTGTTACGCTACAAGGAAAAATCATTTTATCAGCAGGATGCTGCTTATGTTGATTCTACCTTTTTTGATGTGTTCAACTTTCATTTTGTTAACGGTAATGCCAATAAAGTACTGTCCGAACCTTATAGCATTGTACTGATGAAACCGGTTGCTGATAAACTTTTTGGCAGTGAAAATGCTGTAGGGAAGATGATCTCTATCGACAATTCATTTGGTAAGCATGATTTTAAAGTTATGGGGGTTATCGACGAAAGCGCAGGCCGGTCGCACATTCATGCCAGCATGTTTATGGCCATGAACAGCGGCGGTTTGGGCGAGTATGTAAGGCGGAACAACGCCTGGGCCGGTAATAACTTTTTATATGCTTATGTAAAACTCCGCCCCAATGCCAGCGCTGCTGCGCTGGAAAAAAAACTTCCGGACTTTTTAAATAAATACGGTGCCGACCAGCTGAAAGCCATCGGCATGAAAAAGGTATTGCACCTGCAGCCCATAACTACCATACACACAACGCCGGGGCGCGAGCATGAGCTTACTAAAACACTCGATCCATCGTTTCTGTATATCATGATATTGGTGGCTGTACTGATACAGGTGGTGGCCTGTATCAACTTCATGAACCTTTCGACCGCGCGTGCATCCAAACGGGCCAAAGAAGTAGGCGTACGTAAAGTAATAGGCGCCGGCCAGGGCGATTTGATGAAGCAGTTTTTAGGCGAATCGTTTATGCTGACGCTCATGGGCGTGGCCATAGCGTTGCCATTGCTCATATTGCTGCTGCCATATTTAAACCAGGTTACCCGCACGGATATTCACTTAACGTTTTTTAGCAATTATATACTTTGGGTAATGCTGATGGGGATAGTTGTGGTTACCGGTTTTGTGGCAGGGAGCTACCCGGCCTTTTATTTATCGGCATTTAAAGCTATCAAGGTGATCAAAGGAAATTTTACCAATCATATTTCAGCAGCGGGGATCCGTAAATCATTGGTAGTATTTCAGTTTGTGCTGTCGATAGTACTTATAACAGGTATTATTGTGATCTACAGCCAGCTCAATTTTGTAAAAAATAAAGACCTCGGCTTCGACCAAAATCAAAAGCTCATCTTTAATTTTTATACCAATACCACGCAGGGCAAAATGAAAGATTTTGCAAATGATTTAAGAGGACTGGCCGAAGTTAAAACCGTAAGCAACGCCGATAACTACCTGAGCCAGTTTGTGCCGCATGATCATGGAGTTTACACGGCAGGGGGCAATATGGCCACCGCCACCGATGCGCAAAACATTAATACCGATGAGTTTTTTGCCAAAGCTAACGGTATTAAAATAATTGCCGGCCGGGATTTCCGGATAGGAGATACCACCCGGGTACTCATTAATGAAACCTTATGTAAGCGACTGGGACTAAACCCGCAGACCGCTCCGGGTACACGATTGTATACTCAATATGATCCGGACCCGGTGACCTTTGTTGAAGTGGCCGGTGTAATGAAGGACTTTAACTATAACTCCCTGCATATGGAAGTAAAACCGTTTATGCTGGTTTATCGTAATGATCCGCGGCAATTTAATGTAATGGTGGTATCAACCAATAGCAAAAACTATAAATCGCTGCTGGGCAAAATGGAAGCATTGTGGCGTAAAGACATAGCCGACGCACCATTTGAATATTCGTTTTTAGATACTGAGGTACAAAAGCAATACGAAACTGAGGTTACCCTGTCGCAAATTATCAATGCCTTTACGCTGATGGCGATAGTGATCTCCTGCCTTGGCCTGTTTGGCCTGGCGGCCTTCAGTGCGGAGCAGCGCAGTAAAGAGATTGGCGTACGCAAGGTGCTTGGCGCAAGCGTAACGGGCATTGTACAGTTGCTGTCAAAAGATTTTGTAAAGCTGGTGCTGATTGCCCTTGTCATAGCCACGCCAATAGCCTGGTGGGGCATGAGCAAATGGCTGCAGGCATTTGAATACCGGGTAACCATAAGCTGGTGGATGTTTGCCCTGGCCGGCGTACTGGCCATGGTAATAGCCCTGGTAACGGTAAGCTCACAGGCCATAAAAGCCGCAAGGATGAACCCGGTGAAGAGCCTGAAGGCGGAATGATGAAAGTCATTACGTCACTTGCTTTGCGTCATTAGGTCATTAATATAAAAAAATGACTTAATGACCTGATGACTCAATGATATAAAGTAAATGAACTAAAATCATGATAAAGAATTATTTAAAAGTGGCCTGGCGTAATTTAATGCGTAATAAAACGCACGCGTTTATTAACGCCGCGGGGCTTTCGGTAGGTTTGGTGTGCAGCCTGCTGATCATGCTTTGGGTACAAAATGAGCTGGACATGGACTCGTGGTTTAAAAATGGCTCACGAATCTATGCAGTTTATGAGCTGCAGAATTACGACCATAAGCTGCATGGCAGCTATAACACTCCCGGCCGTACTGCCGAGGAGATGAAAAAGACATTGCCCGAGGTGCAATATGGCGTAAATATGGGCTTTGATCAGTGGAATACCTTCCAGGTGGGAGATAAGATACTGAAGATAGGCGGCACATCTGCCGGGGAAGATTATTTTAAGATCTTTGATTTTAAGCTGCTGCAGGGTTCGGCCAAAACTGCTTTAAATACACCTAAAAGCTTATCCATCTCGCGTAAAATGGCTAACCGGTTTTTTGGCAGTGCAGACGCCGCTATTGGTAAAACCATCCGCTATGAAAACTCCAAAAACTTTACAGTTACCGCTGTTTATGAGGATATGCCCAATAACAGTTCGCAAAAATTTGATTTTATAATGAACTGGTATAACTTTTTGGATGAAAATACCTGGGCGCGCGATTGGGGCAACCAGGGGCCAGCTACTGTTGTTATGCTGCGCCCGGATGCCGACCCGGTAAAGTTTGCCAAAAAGATCCCGCATTTCTTAGATACTTTTAACGGCACCGACCGCAAAACATCAAACTTTATTATTGATCTGGGTATGATACGTTATAGCGATGTTTATCTCCGCGGCAATTTTGAAGATGGGAAAATTGTAGGGGGGCGTATTGAATACGTACGCATTTTTAGTATAGTGGCTGTGTTTATCCTGCTGATTGCCTGTATCAATTTCATGAACCTGACCACAGCCCGCTCGGTTAAGCGGGCTAAAGAGATTGGCGTACGCAAGGTAGTTGGGGCCATGCGTTCGGCTTTAATAGGCCAGTTCATTGCTGAGTCATTGCTGATCACTACACTTTCGGTTTTAGTATCATTAATATTGCTGGTTGTGTTGCTGCCGCTGTTTAACCAGGTAACCCAAAAGCAAATTGAGCTGCCGTTTCATGATGTAGCTTTTTGGTTCAAACTTGTAGTAATTACGCTCGTAACCGGGTTAGTATCCGGGAGTTACCCGGCTTTGTTCCTGTCGTCGTTCAATCCGGTTAAAGTGCTCAAAGGAGGGTTGAAACTTGATACCGGTACCACTTTGTTTCGTAAAGGGTTGGTGGTGTTTCAGTTTGTACTATCAGTGGTGCTGATTACCGGTACAATAGTTATATCGGGGCAGATGAATTTTATCCAATCAAAAAATTTAGGATATGATCGTGAAAACCTGGTTTATATTCCGCTTGAAGGCGCCTTAACGGCTAAATACAGCGCAGTTAAGCAAGAAGCTTTAGGAATGCCGGGGGTACAGTCAATTACGCGGATCACCACTACGCCAACTAATATCCAGAATGGAACGGGTGGCGTTGAATGGATTGGTAAGGACCCGAATGTCAGCATCCAGTTTACCCAGGCATCGGTAGGGTACGATTTTGTGAAAACTATGAAGATCAAAGTGCTGGAGGGTCGCGATTTTTCGAAAGATTTCCCTACAGATTCTGTTGGTTATATCCTTAACGAAGCCGCGCTGAAAAGGATAGGGTATAAAAACCCGATAGGCCAGCCGTTGACCTTTTGGGGCAAGCATGGAAAAATAGTAGGTATTATCAAGGATTTTCACTTTAACTCCATGCATGAAGAAATTAAGCCATTAGTACTACGGTGTGCCGAAAATGAGAACTATGGCAGTATCCTGTTGCGCACCCAGCCCGGCAAAACCCGCGAGGCATTGGCCAGTATGGAAAAAATATGTAAACAACTTAACCCGGCCTTCCCGTTCAATTACAATTTTTCGGATGAGGAATATAAGAAGTTGTACCAGAATGAGCAGGTTATTGGTAAACTATCGGACGCATTTGCCTTTTTAGCCATCTTTATATCATGTCTTGGCTTGCTTGGTTTAGCTATGTTCACAGCCGAGCAGCGTGTAAAAGAAATAGGCATCCGCAAGGTACTGGGCGCGAGCGTGAGCTCACTGTTCAGGCTGCTATCATCGGAGTTTATGATGCTGGTAGTAATCGCCCTGCTCATCGCGTCGCCGATAGCATGGTATGCAGCTTCAAAATGGCTGCAGGGTTATGCTTACCGTACACCTGTACAGTGGTGGATGTTTGTACTATCAGGCGCGTTAATTATTTTGATAGCCCTGGCAACTGTAAGTTTTCAAAGTATTAAAGCAGCATTGATCAACCCGATAAAAAGTTTGAGATCGGAGTAATAATATCATTGAGTCATTTGCCGCGCGTCATTAAGCAGGCAAAATGGAACAATGACCTAATGACTTAATGAAAATATCATGTTAAAGAATTACCTCAAAATCGCATTCCGCAACATTGTTAAAAACAAGGTGCATGCCTTTATTAACATTGCGGGTTTATCGGTAGGGATGGCGGTGGCTATGCTTATCGGCCTTTGGATCTGGGACGAGCTATCGTTTGATAAGTACCATAGCACCTATAACCGAATGGGGCAGATCATGGTTACACAAACGGCAAACGGAGAAACGCCTACTTTTCGATCGACTGTAGTGCCGCTGAGTGCTGAATTGCGCACTAAGTATGCCAGCGATTTTAAACATACTTCGCTTTTTTGGGGTGGGGCGCATATTCTTTCGGCAGGTGATAAAAAGATATCACAAATTGGGGCCTGGGCCGAAGGTGATTTGCCGGCTATGCTTGCGTTGAAAATGGTAAAAGGCAGTTATACCGAATTCAGGGATCCCTCATCAATAGTTATATCTCAATCAATTGCCAAAGCGCTGTTTGGTAATGCCGATCCGGTGAATAAAACTATCAAGGCTGATAATCAAACAAACCTAAAAGTTATTGGCGTATATGAAGACCTGCCACGCAATACTTCATTTTATGAAACAAAGTTCCTGATGCCCTTTTTTAACAAAAATAATTGGTGGAGCACGCAAACGGGAGCATGGGACAATCATGGCTGCTCATTGTATGTTCAACTGGCCGATAATGTGGATTTTGATAAAGTATCGGCCAAGATCAGGAACATTACCAAGCCACATTTTAAGATGAATGATGAAAGCATACAGGTGCATCCTATGAGCAAATGGCACCTGTATAGCGATTTTAAAAACAGCAAACCTGTTGGTGGACTGATTGAAATGGTTTGGCTGTTTGGTATTATCGGTGTATTTGTATTGTTATTGGCTTGCATCAATTTCATGAACCTGAGCACTGCCCGAAGCGAAAAACGCGCCAAAGAAGTAGGGATCAGAAAATCTATCGGCTCCATGCGCTCACAGCTCATCAACCAGTTTTTAAGCGAATCGGTAATATTTGCCTGTTTGGCGCTGGTAGTTACACTGGGTATAGTTTTGATAGCGCTGCCATCATTTAATCATATTGCCGATAAACAAATAGCTATGCCATTTAGCAATGTTTGGTTTTGGCTCCTGGCTTTGGGTTTTACCTTATTTACAGGCGTCATAGCAGGCAGTTATCCGGCATTTTACCTCTCATCATTTGAACCGGTGAAGGTTTTAAAGGGGACTTTCAAGGTTGGCCGTTTTGCGTCCCTGCCGCGTAAGGTTTTGGTTGTTGTACAGTTTACGGTATCCATAGCGCTGATTATCGGTACTATCGTCGTGTTCAGGCAAATCCAGTATGCTAAAGACAGGCCGGTGGGTTATTCGCGCGCGGGCTTGCTTTCTATCGAAATGAAGACTCCTGAGATTTATGGACATTATGAAACCATGCGTAACGACCTGATCCAAACCGGTGCGGTTGAAGATATGGCCGAATCGAACAGCACTACTACAGAGATTTGGGCAAATAACGGAGGTTTCGACTGGGAGGGCAAGCCTGCGGGCTTCGACCCAACTTTTGGTACCGTTGCTACAACTTATGATTTTGGGCATACCGTAGGCTGGAAGATTATCCAGGGGCGCGATTTTTCAAGAAACTTCCCGACAGATACCGGGGCTTTTATCCTGAACGAATCGGCAGTGAAAATGAGCGGCATTAAAAATCCGGTAGGGAAAGTGATCAGGTGGAACAAACAGGATCATGTTGTTACCGGCGTTGTGAAGGATATGGTGATGGAATCGCCTTACAAAAAACCGGTAGCTACTGTATTTATGATGTTGCCGGGCTGGGTTAACTTCATAACGCTGAGGGTTAAACCAACCATGCCCATGCAGGAGGCTTTAAAAAAGATAGAACCGGTGTTCAAAAAATATAACCCCGGCAGCCCGTTTGATTTTAAGTTTAATGATGATGAGTACGCAAGCAAGTTTTCGGATGAACAGCGGATAGGGAACCTGGCTACCATATTTGCCGTGCTGGCTATATTTATATCGTGCCTTGGCTTATTCGGCCTGGCTTCATTTGTTGCCGAACAGCGCATCAAGGAGATAGGGGTGCGCAAAGTATTGGGTGCTTCGGTAGCTAATCTTTGGCGGTTGCTCTCCACCGAGTTTGTGGTTTTAGTTACGATATCCCTCTTTATAGCTATTCCTGCAACATACTATTACATGAACAATTGGCTGCATAAGTATGAGTACCGGTCGACCATAACCTGGTGGATCTTCGCGGCATCAGGAGTTGGGGCTGTGGTAATTACTTTGCTAACGGTAAGCTATCATGCTATAAAGGCGGCGCTGGCCAACCCGGTGAAGAATTTGAGGAGTGAGTAAGACCTCACCCAACCCTTTCCAAAGGAGAGGGCTAAAAATTATTATTAAAATCAAAGATCCCTCCCCTTTGGGGAGGTTAGGAGGGGTAAATGTTTAAAAACTATTTAACCGTTGCGTGGCGAAACCTTGTTAAGAACAAGGCGCATACGTTTATTAATATCACGGGCTTATCGGTAGGGATGGCGGTGGCTATGCTTATTGGGCTTTGGATTTGGGACGAGTTATCATACAATAAGAATTTCGATAACTACGACAGGATAGTTCAGGTATGGCAAAATCAAACTTTTAACGGGGTAACAGGTTCGCAAACCGCTATGCCTATACCTTTGGGGTATAAGTTAAGGGATGATTATAAACACGATTTTAAATATGTGGTGCTTTCTTCCTGGAACTACGGGCATATTATGGCCTACGGCGAAAAAAAACTCACTAAAGAGGGAAGTTATATGCAAGCCGAAGCGCCTGATCTGCTTACTTTAAAAATGCTGAAAGGCACACGTGATGGTTTGAAAGACAAATCGTCTGTTTTACTTTCAGCTTCATTGGCTAAGGCTTTGTTTGGTGATACCGACCCGATGTTTAAAACCATCAAAATTGATAATGTTTGGAATGTTAAAGTGACCGGGGTTTATGAAGACATGCCGCATAATTCTGAATTTCGTGAATTGGGTTTTATAGCGCCATGGGATTTGTATATGACCACCGCAGCCTGGTTAAAACGGGCGGAAACACGCTGGGGCAATAATTCCTGGCAAATCTTTGCGCAATTGAAGCCCGGGGTTGATGCCGGCAAAGTATCGGCCGAGATCAAAGATCTTAAATTACACGCCATTAAAGCCCAGGGCGATGATGTTGGTGCCAGCTTTAAACCGGTAGTGTTTCTGCATCCAATGAGTAAATGGCATCTTTATTCAAGCTTTAAAGATGGCTTTAATGTTGGCGGCGATGTCAAATTTGTGTGGATGTTTGGTATTATCGGCGTGTTTGTGCTGATGCTGGCTTGTATCAATTTCATGAACCTGAGCACAGCCCGTAGCGAAAAGCGTGCTAAGGAAGTGGGGATCCGCAAAACAGTAGGTTCGTTAAGGAGCCAGCTGATCAGTCAGTTTTTTATTGAGTCGGTAATATTAGCTTTGTTTGCTTTTTTAATTTCGGTTTTGCTGGCGCAGCTTACGCTGTCGTGGTTTAATGCCGTGGCCGATAAAACAATGCACATCCTTTGGGGAAATGCGGTTTTTTGGTTGTTGGGTTTAAGTTTCAGCATTATTACCGGGCTGATAGCGGGAAGCTATCCTGCATTTTACCTGTCGTCCTTTCGGCCGGTTAAAGTTTTGAAGGGCACATTCAAAGCGGGCCGCTATGCGGCAATACCCCGTAAGGTGCTTGTGGTATTACAGTTTGCCGTGTCGGTTACTTTGATCATAGGTACCATCATAGTGTTCAGGCAGGTGCAGTACACCAAAAACAGGCCTATCGGCTATGAACGTACGGGGCTGGTACAGATAGATATGCGCACCGATGAAATTCATAAACATTTTGAAGCCGTAAGGAACGATCTGCTTAAATCGGGGGCTATTATTGAAATTGCCGAGTCGGGTAGCCCGCTTACCGCGGTGTATTCAAACAATAGCGGCCTAAACTGGCGGGGTAAACCTGCAGGTTTACAGGACGACTTTGCCACGATAACACTTAGCCCGGAATTTGGCAGAGTTGCCCAGTGGAAATTGATTGAAGGCCGCGATTTTGAACGCAATAAAGTGGGCGATTCATCAAGTATGATCATCAATGAAACTGCCGCCCGCTTCATGAATTTTAAACACGCTGTTGGCGAAACAATAGACTGGGGCAAAAAATTCAAGATCATCGGTGTAGTGAAGGATATGGTGATGTCGTCGCCATACGAACCGGTTAAGTCCTCAATATTTGTGCTGGATAATGATCCGGGCGGGCTTGTCGATATCCGCTTAAATTCAAAAATGAGTGCCCATGATGCTATTGCTAAGATAGAGGCCGTTTTTAAACAATATGCCCCCGGCAGCCCCTTCGAATATAAGTTTACAGATGAAGAGTATGCCCGTAAGTTCACCAATGAGGAACGGATAGGCAAACTGGCCGGTTTCTTTACACTGCTGGCCATCTTTATCAGCTGTATGGGTTTATTCGGTATGGCATCATTCATGGCCGAACAGCGCACTAAAGAAATTGGTGTACGCAAAGTGCTGGGTGCTTCGGTATTCAGCCTATGGCAATTAATGTCGAAGGAATTTGTGCTCCTGGTGTCGGTATCATTGTTGATAGCCATACCAATAGCTTATTACTTTATGCAGGGCTGGCTGCAGGATTATAAATACCGGGCCGATTTATCATGGTGGATATTTGGCCTCACCGCAATAGGGGCTATCGCCATAACGCTGCTCACGGTAAGTTATCAAAGCATCAAAGCAGCTTCTATGAATCCCGTAAAAAGTTTGAAAACGGAATAGAATGGTTAGTAATTGGAGATCGGAGATCAGTTTTCACCAGTTGTCCTGCCCTCATGGTAACTGATCCGCTTCAAAGTAACGTATGCATGTTGTCGTAAGGACAGGAGGGGGTGGGGAGTCTTCTGAACCTGAATTAAAGAGATTAAGGAGTTTATCGGATTTGCCAAGCTTCTGTTAGTTCATTAAATCTTATAAATTCAGGTTCAGACATTATCCTGTAAATCCTCTAACTCTGCAAATTCTGATTCAAGACAACAACAATAACAAACACCGTAATGTCAATCTTACATCCTGTGCAGCGCTTTAAGGTATTATCCTTTCGGCATTCGGCGCAAAATCTTACATTTGCCTGTCAATTTGGCTCTAATAGCCGCTATGGCGCAATTGTTGAACCGGGTTGTATCATAATAAAATAATATGTTAGATTTTATCAGTAAGCTTTTCGGAAGCAAATCAGAACGGGATGTAAAAAGTATACAGCCTATAGTTGAGAAAATTAAGGCTGAATATGCAAAACTTGGCTCCCTGAGTAATGATGAGCTTAGGGCTAAGACCATATATTTTAAAGAAACCATTGCCGAAGGCCTTTCTGGCATCGACAGTGAAATACAGGGCATTAAAGATCGTACAGAAAACGAGCTTGATATGGATGTAGCAGAAAAGGTTGAGCTTTATACTCAACTTGATAAGCTTGAAAAAGACCGTAATAAAGAGCTTGAAGATATATTGATGAATATATTGCCGGAGGCATTTGCTGTAGTTAAAGAAACAGCAAGCCGCCTGTCTGCCAATAGTTCATTAGAAGTTACCGCTACCGAGTTTGACCGCACCCTTGCTGCCCGCAAACCCAACGTTACTATTAAAGGCGATAAAGCTTTTCATAGCAGCACCTGGATTGCAGCCGGCAACGAAGTTACCTGGAACATGGTTCATTATGATGTACAGCTGATTGGCGGTACCGTACTGCACCAGGGTAAAATATCAGAAATGGCAACAGGTGAAGGTAAAACGCTGGTAGCCACGCTGCCTGCATACCTGAACGCATTGGCAGGTCAGGGTGTTCACATCGTAACCGTGAATGATTACCTGGCCCGCAGGGATAGTGAGTGGATGGGGCCGCTGTATGAGTTCCATGGTTTATCAGTTGATTGTATCGATAAGCATGAGCCAAACTCTGAGCAGCGCCGTGCCGCTTACCTTGCTGATATTACTTTTGGTACCAATAACGAATTTGGTTTTGATTACCTGCGTGACAATATGACACGCAGCCCGGAAGAGCTGGTACAACGCAAATTGCATTATGCCATGGTGGATGAGGTTGACTCCGTTTTAATTGACGATGCCCGTACACCTTTAATTATATCAGGCCCTATCCCACGTGGTGATGAGCATGAGTTTTATGAGTTGAAACCACGCATTGAGCGTTTGGTTAACGCGCAAAAAAACTATGTTAACGGCGTATTGAACGAAGCTAAAAAAGCGATTAACGATGGTAATACTGATGTTGACGGCGGTGGTTTAGCTTTATTACGTGCTTTCCGTGGTTTGCCAAAAAGCAAGGCATTAATCAAATTTTTGAGTGAAGGCGGTAACCGTACCATATTGCAAAAGGTAGAGAACCACTACATGCAGGACCAGGGCAAGGAAATGCCAAAGGTTGACTCTGAGCTATTCTTCGTTATTGACGAAAAGAACAACCAGGTTGAGCTTTCTGAAAAAGGTATCGAACTGATTACCGCTTCAGGCGAGGACCCTCACTTCTTTGTAATGCCTGATGTAGGTACTGAAATTGCCGAGATCGAAAAATCAGCATTAAGTACCGAAGAAAAGATTGCCCGCAAGGATGAGCTGATGCGTGATTTCTCCATTAAATCTGAGCGGATCCACTCGGTTAACCAATTGTTGAAAGCTTATACGCTGTTTGAAAAAGATACCGAATACATTCTTGACGAAGGCAAGGTGAAAATAGTTGATGAGCAAACCGGTCGTGTATTGGATGGCCGCCGTTACTCTGATGGTTTACACCAGGCTATTGAGGCTAAAGAGAATGTAAAGGTTGAGGATGCTACCCAAACCTTTGCTACTATCACCCTGCAAAACTACTTCAGGATGTACCACAAGCTTTGCGGCATGACCGGTACAGCTGTTACTGAAGCGGGCGAGTTTTGGGAGATCTATAAACTGGATGTAGTTGAAATACCAACCAACTCCGCCATCACCCGCGAAGACAGGCAGGATTTGGTTTACCGTACCGTACGTGAAAAATACAATGCTGTTGCCGAAGAGATCGTTAAGCTAACACAAGCCGGCCGCCCGGTACTGGTAGGTACAACATCTGTTGAAATTTCTGAATTATTGAGCCGTATGCTTAAGCTGCGCGGTATCAAACATAACGTACTGAACGCCAAAATGCACCAGAAAGAGGCCGATATTGTGGCCGAAGCCGGTAAAGCAGGCACGGTGACCATTGCTACCAACATGGCTGGTCGTGGTACGGATATTAAATTGGGCCCAGGCGTTAAAGACGCGGGCGGTTTAGCCATTGTAGGTACCGAGCGCCATGAGTCGCGCCGTGTTGACAGGCAGTTGCGCGGTCGTTCAGGTCGCCAGGGTGACCCGGGTTCTTCACAGTTCTTTGTATCGTTAGAGGATAACCTGATGCGTTTATTCGGATCAGAGCGAATTTCCAGCCTGATGGTACGTATGGGTATTGAAGAAGGCGAGGTGATCCAGCACTCCATGATCTCTAAATCAATTGAGCGTGCACAGAAAAAAGTGGAAGAAAACAACTTCGGGATTCGTAAACGCTTACTGGAATATGACGACGTGATGAACTCACAGCGTACGGTGATCTACACTAAACGTAAAAACGCCCTGTTTGGCGAACGTTTGGATGTTGACCTGAGCAACACCATTTTTGATGTAGTTGAGGACATTGTTACCGAATATAAAGAAAGTGCCAACTACGAAGGCTTTAAGCTTGAAGTGATCCGTTTATTCTCGGTTGATATGGAGATTGATGCTGATACATTCACTGCTAAATCAATCCCGGCACTTACTGATGAAGTGTTCCAAACCGTAATGGATTTCTATAAACGTAAACAGGAAGCTGTTGCACAACAGGCTTACCCGGTTATTAAAGACGTTTATGAAACCCGCGGTCAATACGTGGAAAATATTGTTGTTCCTTTCAGTGATGGTATTCACGGCATCCAGGTAGCTGTTCCGCTTAAAAAAGCGGTTGATAACCATGGTCACGAGGTGTTTAAATCTTTCGAGAAAAACGTTACCCTGTACCTGATCGATGATGCATGGAAAGAGCACCTGCGCGAAATGGACGAGTTAAAACAATCGGTACAAAACGCGGTTTACGAACAAAAGGACCCATTATTGGTTTACAAGTTTGAAGCGTTTGAGCTTTTCCGTGGCATGTTAGCCAATGTGAACAAGGAAATTGTAAGCTTCCTGTTCCGCGGGGGCATCCCGGTTCAGCAACAGGCCGAAGAGGTAAGGGAAGCAAAGCCCGAACCAAAGCTCGACCTGCGCAAAATGAAAACCACCAAGGCCGAAGTAGTAAGCGAGAGCAACGGTGTGCCTATGGATGATTTTCCCCAGGAGCCGCAAAAAATCACCCCGGTAAGGGTTGAAAACAAAATTGGCCGTAATGACCCCTGCCCTTGCGGTAGCGGTAAAAAATACAAAAACTGCCACGGCGTAGGGCAGAATTAAGACTATCCTTGAAAACGTCATCCTGAACTTGTTTCAGGATCTCATAGAACAGGTCGCAGCCATGTAGTCGACCATGCTTGTGAGGTGCCGAAACAAGTTCGGCATGACAATATTTTATTAGATAAAAAGAATGAAAAAAGCAGTATTTGATCAATCAGCTAAACCGGCCATTATCAGATTCTGCTTTTTTGTTTTATTACTAATAGCATCAACCCAAACCTTTGCCCAAACCCGTGGCAAGGTTGAAGTAATAAAAGACCCACTGGTTGACAGCCTGATAGCCAAAAGGTTTACGCTGAACAGCATAGCGGGTACCGATGCAGCCGGTTATTCATCCTATGGGTACCGGGTGCAGTTCTTCAGCGGCTCAAACCGTAAGGATGCCTACAACGCACAAAACCGCTTGCAGCAGCAATATCCCGAACTGCGTACCTACATCAGTTACCGCGAGCCCAACTTTAAAGTAAAAGCAGGTGATTTCCGCACCCGCCTCGAAGCCGAAAAACTGGTACAGGAGCTGCGCTCATCGTTTTCGAGCATATTCATCATTTCCGAAAAAATAAACCTCCCTAAAACGGATCCTAATAATGATTAAAGAGCAAATACAGGAATTATCCGCAAAAATATTCAATGAGGTAGTGGCTAACCGCCGTCACCTGCATGCCAACCCCGAGCTTTCATTTCATGAATTGCAAACCTCGGTTTTTGTAGCCAACAAGCTTGAAGAGCTTGGTTTGGAATACCACAAAATGGCTGATACCGGATTGGTAGCCCTCATCAAAGGCGAAAAGCCATCTGATGCGGGCAATGTTGTTGCCCTGCGTGCCGATATGGATGCCCTGCCGATACTGGAAGCCAATGATGTTCCGTATAAATCGCAAAACCCGGGGGTAATGCATGCCTGCGGTCATGATGCGCACACTTCATCGTTGTTAGGCACAGCTAAAATATTAACCGAATTGAAAAGCCAGTTTGCGGGTACGGTTAAACTGATCTTTCAGCCCGCCGAAGAAAAACTGCCCGGCGGCGCAAGTCTCATGATTAAGGAAGGCGTTTTGGAAAATCCAAAACCGGCCGCCGTATTAGGGCAGCATGTGATGCCTTTGATAGATGCGGGGAAGGTAGGCTTCCGTGCGGGTAAATACATGGCCTCAACTGATGAGCTGTATGTTACCGTTAAAGGTAAAGGCGGTCACGGCGCACAGCCGCAACAAAATATCGATCCGGTAATCATTACTGCTCATATATTAACTGCCCTGCAGCAGGTAATTAGCCGCTTCGCCGATCCAAAAAGCCCGTCAGTATTATCATTTGGTAAAGTAATTGCCAACGGTGCAACTAACGTTATCCCTAATGAGGTTTACCTGGAGGGTACTTTCCGTACCATGGATGAGAAATGGCGTGAGGAAGCCCATAAACGTATGAAAAAAATGGCCGAAGGCATTGCCGAAAGCATGGGCGGAAGCTGCGATTTCAATATCATGCGTGGTTATCCGTTCCTCATTAATGAAGAAAAATTGACCCACGCCACCCGGGCTCATGCTGAAGATTATTTAGGTAAAGAAAACGTGCTCGACCTTGACATCTGGATGGCTGCCGAAGATTTTGCTTATTACTCACAGGCTGCCAGCAGTTGTTTCTATCGCCTCGGTACCCGTAATGAGGCCCGCGGTATCACTTCATCTGTACATACACCAACTTTTGATGTGGAAGAAGATGCATTTAAAGTAAGCACAGGGTTGATGGCTTATTTAGCGGTTAAGCAGTTAGGGAATTAAAATTACTAAAAAAACGTCATGCCGAACTTGTTTCGGCACCTCAAAAGCATGGTCGTCAGCATGATGGCGACCATGCTTGTGGAATCCTGAAACAAGTTCAGGATGACTTACTCAATTTAATGAAAAAACTACTCCTGATCCTTATCCTTGCTTCAACAGGCCTGCTTGCAAAAGCCCAGCAGATCAATCGCTTTAATCCGGATACCATTCGTACTATCGTTATCGATTCGCTGGTTGATATCCGCTCGCATAAACTCAATGCGCAGGATTTTATTGATGCTGTACTGGCCGATACCGGCTTTTACAAAGCCTTCCAAAATATGAAAAGCTTCGGCTTTACTGCCGAAAACCGCATTTTTACTTACGACAATAAGAATAAAGTAAATGGGCGCATCTACCGCAAGATACTGCACAGCAATGCAGCCGGTAAGCATAAAATAGAATACGTAGCCAAAAAGGACAGTGGAGATGTTTACAAAAAGAACGGCAAGTACCAGCTGTACACCGTTGAGATGTTCGACTTTATTTTCATGAACGCCTATAACTCTGATTTCACCAAAGGCGATGCCCTGCCGGGTTCGGGAGGTAAAAATGAATCGTACAAAAGCAAACTCAAAACGCTGATCTTTACGCCGGGGCGCAAAGTAAGTGGAATCCCTTTCATCAGCAGTAAAACAGAGATCTTTTCGGCCGACATGCGCCAGTATTATTATTACGAATTTGCCCGTGGCAAATACCTCGATACTATTCCTGTTTATCGTTTTAAGGTAAGGTGCAAGCCCAGCACATCCGACAGTGACACCATGATCAAGGAAATGACCACCATTTTTGATGAGCGCACTTTCCAGATCCTGGGCCGGTATATCGATATGAAGTTCAGCAATATGTTCTTTGATTTTAATGTGCAGATGAACATCGAACTTAACAATTTTGACGGTGAACCACTACCCACCAAAATCACCTACCAGGGCAACTGGAATATTCCTTTTCATAAAGAAGAGCGTGCGAGTTTTTTAATTGTACATAAGGATTATAAGAAGGAGTAGGTGCCCCCTAACCCCCTAAAGGGGGAATGGTAAAAAAGCATATACAGCCGCGGGGGTTTAACCCGTGGCTGTAGCATAACTGGAACATTGCTTTCCACAAAGGAGGAGCGGACGGGCATTTGAGTAAGTGCTTGTTTTGCAGCATGAAATATATTCTTGATTTAACCGGTTTTATGCGCCGGCGTAGCCAAAAAAATATATTTTTGGTAGCTCGATGTTTATATTTTCCGCCGGTTAATGCATTTGAATTCCGTTAAATTATTTCTGTCAGTTTTACTTGCTATAACTTATATGCAAGTTAAAAGGCAGACAGCCGTTTGTAACGGAAGTTATGGTGATCCGGTAGTGAAACTTGATTTTGGATCTGGGGTTAATACTATTGGAGGCCCATTATCGCCAGGCATTACAAGCATGACATACGTACCCGATTGTGCCAATGACGGTCAATATTCTATTGTAAGCAGTCAAACCGGATGTCATGATACATGGCATACGGTAAATCATGATCATACAGGCAATGCAGGAGGCTACATGATGCTCGTGAACGCATCATATGCGCCGAGCGTTTTTTTTACGGAAACAAAAGATCTTAATCTTTGCGAAAACACGACTTATGAGTTCTCGGCATATGTGCTTAACCTGATGAAGCTCTCATCAAGCGATGCAAACACTGTGCAGCCCGATTTACTGTTTACCATAAAAAAGCCGGATGGAACAGTGTTAGCCCAGTATGATACAAATACCATACAGCCTACCGCAAACCCCGAATGGATTAAATATAGTGTGCCATTTTCAACAGGTGCCGGTGTTACTCAAATTGTGCTGGAAATAAGAAATAATGGCCCGGGTGGCTACGGAAACGACTTGCTGCTTGATGATATTGAATTCCGGGCTTGCGGTCCTACTATTAAGGTGGGGTTTACCACAGTTGACGACACGCAACCTAAAAATATTTGTAAAGGGCAGGTTCAAAATTATACCCTAATTGCCGATCTGAACAATGGCTACATTAATCCTAAAGAGCAATGGCAAAGCAGTACCGACGGTGGTGTTAACTGGGTAAATATACCCGGAGCAACAAATCTCAGTTATTCATTTCAATTTGATGTAAATAAACCGGCAGGCACTTATCTGTATAGAATGGCTGCTGCCGAGGGGGATAATATTAATTCGCCAACTTGCCGTGTTTATTCGGATGTGCGCACTGTAACGGTTAGTGCTTACCTTGACAAACCATCCATTACCGCTCCGCCGGTATGCGAAGGGGACGCGCTTATACTTACCGCAAATGCACCTGGTGCAATAAGTCATGAATGGAGCGGTCCTGGTGTTACGGCTGCTAATAAAGCTCAAAACCCTTTGGTTATTGATAATGCTACTATTGCAGCAGTAGGTGACTATCAGGTTACTATAGTTTCGGCTGGTGGATGTCCAACCCTATCGGATAAAGTGAAGGCAACTGTCAATTTAAAACCTGTGATACCGCTTATCACCCCCGCTCCAATTTGTAAGGGCAGCGCCACCATTCTCAATGAAACTACCCCTAATGCCAAAAGCTATAGCTGGTTGCCGGTTACCGGGTTATCTGATCCAACCTCAGCAAGTCCTGCCGCCATGCCTGCCGAAACCACTATCTATACTGTAACTGTAACCAGCAATGAGGGGTGTACAGCAACCCAAACGGTAACCGTAACGGTTATGCCTATACCCGAGGCAAGTATAAGTCCGCAAAAAAAGATCTTTGAGGGGCAGTCAGTAGTACTGGATGCCGAGGCAAAATATGCCGGCAGTTATTTATGGAGCCCGGCAAACGGACTTGATGATCCAACCAAACTAAACCCTGTTGCCAGTCCTACCGATGATATTACTTATACCCTAAAAGCTTCATCAGGTATTGGCTGTGGATCTGTTAATGTTTCTGTTTTTGTGCGGGTTTATAAAAAAATTGTCATCCCAACCACGTTTTCGCCTAATGGAGATGGCTTAAATGATTACTGGGATATCGAAGCTTTATCAACCTATCCGCAAAGTACGATGAATGTTTTTAACCGCAGCGGGCAAAAAGTATATACCTCTACAGGTTACGATAAACCCTGGAATGGAGCCTATAAAGGCTATATTTTACCTTCGGGTACTTATTACTATGTGATCGATCTTAAAAACAATGCACCATTATTATCGGGTTGGGTGCTTATTGTACATTGATTTCATTATTCTGGTATGATAAGCCATCAATCAGTGAATCAATCCAATCGGTGAAATCAAAGAATCAAAACTTGATGATCTTTTCTATCTGCTCGTTTACAAACTTTATGGTATCGGGTTTAAAAAGGTTGCCTTCTTCGTCAAACTCTTTGTGTATCGCGGCTATATGTAATTTGAGCGCCATAATGTTGAGGTGCAGGTAATGGCAAACGCCGGTAAAATGATCAACCCCACGAATGTTACCGTATTTGCCCGATGATAAGCCCACCAAAGCCGCTTTTTTATCATAAAAACTTTCGGGAAAGCTGCAGGCATCAATGAAAACCTTGAGCACGCCCGGAAAGCTGCCGTTATATTCGGGGATAAGGAATATGAATTTATCTGTATTGGTAATTATTTGCTGGATAGGCTCAAACTCTGCACTGCGTTTGTTGTAGAGATCGGTTTCAATAACGTTTGGCGGCAGTTGGGCAAGTGATAAAATGCCTGCGTCCACACCTTTGTCGTGAAGTTTTTGCCGGTAAACATTGGCAAGTTTGAGCGTTGAACTTCCTGGCCTGTTGGTTGATGATATTATGGTTATCATTTATTATTGGTAAATTGCTAAACGATCTGATGAGTATTATCGCTGTTGATTAACTTAGTAATATTTTGTGAATGAATGCTTTAATGATAAATATGATTAAGCAATAATATTCATTAATTGCTAAGCCGATAGTTCACTAATTGATCAATTTTGTTTGTAAATAGGCAAAAGCTGTGGAATTCTGCATTATTTAATTCCGTATCTTTATCACCGGATAAAAACTTTTACGAAAGTAGAAATTTCTGTTTCTATTTAACGTTGTTATAAATCATAGAACTATAAATTTTTTTAAACTATAGAATGAGTAAAATTATTGCTTTAGCCAACCAGAAAGGCGGCGTAGGGAAAACTACATCATCTATAAATCTGGCTGCAAGTTTAGCTGTATTAGATTATAAAACCTTGTTGGTTGACGCCGACCCGCAGGCAAATTCAACCTCGGGCATTGGTTTCGATCCCCGCAATATAAAAAATAGTATCTATGAATGTATCATCAATGAGGTTGACCCTCATGAGGCCATTCAGAAAACCGAAACTCCCAATCTTGACTTATTACCTGCGCACATTGACCTGGTAGGTGCCGAAATTGAAATGATCAATTTAAGCGGCCGCGAGTTTAAGATGAAACAGGTATTTGACAAGGTGCGTGACGAATATGATTTTATTATTATCGATTGTTCGCCTTCATTGGGTTTGATCACCATCAATGCTTTAACTGCGGCTGATTCGGTAATTGTACCGGTTCAGTGCGAGTATTTTGCGTTGGAGGGTTTGGGTAAATTGTTAAATACCATCAAAATTGTTCAATCGCGCCTTAACCCTCAGCTGGAAATTGAAGGGATCCTGTTAACCATGTATGATGTGCGTTTACGCCTGAGCAACCAGGTGGTTGATGAGGTTAAAACACATTTTGAGGATATGGTTTTTGACACCATTATACAGCGTAATACCCGTTTAAGCGAGGCGCCAAGCTTTGGCGTATCGGTAATTATGCATGATGCTACCTGTAAGGGTGCAATAAATTATTTAAACCTTGCCCGCGAAATTTTGGAAAAGAACGGACTGGTAAAGGGTGAATCGGCAACAGCTACAGCAACAGTATAGTAAATGAGTGGTGAAAAGAGAAATGCCCTGGGCAAGGGACTGAGTGCGCTATTGAACGACACGCCTAACGTACAACCATACCAAAACAGAAACAGGGAAACAGCAAGCCCTGCCGAGGTAAATGACCTTGGCTCGGTTAATGAAATACAACTGGCCGAAATTGAGGTTAACCCTTTTCAGCCCCGTACCGATTTTGATGAACAGGCATTGGCCGAGCTTTCAGAGTCGATCAAGCTGCAGGGCTTAATTCAGCCAATAACGCTCAGGAAAATTGGTGCGCATAAGTACCAGCTGATATCGGGCGAGCGTCGTTTTCGCGCATCAAAGCTGGCCGGCCTAACCCAGATCCCGGCTTATGTGCGCACCGCCAATGATCAGCAAATGCTGGAGATGGCGCTCATTGAAAACATTCAGCGCGAAAACCTGAATGCCATTGAAGTTGCCCTGAGTTTTCAGCGCATGATAGAGGAATGTAACCTGAAGCAGGAAGAATTGGGCGACAGGGTGAGCAAAAACCGGTCGACAGTGACCAACTACCTTCGCCTGTTAAGGTTGCCGCCGGTTATCCAGGCCTCTATTCGTGATGGCGAACTTTCAATGGGGCATGCCAAAGCTATTTTAACGCTAACCGATCCTGCCAAACAATTATTTATACATCAGCATATTATAAAGGAAGGTTTATCCGTTCGTAAGGTTGAAGAACTGGTAAGAGAGATGCAAAAGTCGCCGGTAAAAAAGGAAGGCAAACAGCCCGAGCCGGTATCATATCAGTTGCAAAAGATCCAGGATGACCTGGCTTCAAAATTTAGTACGAGGGTAAAACTAAAAGTTGGCAGCCGTGGAAGCGGTGTTATCGAGATCCCTTTCCTTTCGGAAGATGACCTTGGCCGCATCCTTGAAATGCTTGATTGGTAATTGTTAGCTATAATGTATAAATATCTGTTTTTTTTAGTTGTATCCGCTTTTTTTATTTCTGCCGCGCAGGCTCAGGTAGTTGATAGTACGGGGAGTAAAAAAAGTGATACGCTGAAAGTAAAGCATCCTGTTAAAACCCCGTCGGGCTCATTTGCCCCAAAGATTGATCCTGCCAAAGAAAAAATCTATCATCCCGATAGTACGCATATTCCGCATAAAGCAGTAATACATTCATTGATGATACCAGGCTGGGGACAGGTGTATAACCATAGGTGGTGGAAAGTGCCGCTAATTTACGGGGGACTGGGCTTATTAACATCAGCCATTATATACAACCAGCATTATTACAAGGAATATTTAACATTATCAAGATACCGCCAGGGTACTCCTCCTAATCCCGGCGACCCTTATTATACAGAATATAACCTTTATAAAGACGTGCCCGATGCCAACCTGAGCGATGCCCGTGAAAATTCGAGGCGTAACCGTGATTTGAGCATACTGGGCTTTTTAGCCGTATGGGGTATCCAGGCTGTTGATGCTTATATCGATGCCAAGTTCATCCACTCATATACGGTTGATAATAACCTGTCGTTCAAAGTAGCTCCGGGTATAATTAATCAGCCGGTTTATGCGCAGGGCGCTAATTATACTTATATTCCGGGTATAAAAGTTACCTTTACGTTTTAATAAGGAAAACCACAATACCTGAAATGAAGATAGCGTTACTTGGCTACGGAAAAATGGGCAAGATCATTGAAAAGATAGCCCTTAGCCGCAAGCATGAAATTGTACTTACCATTGATCATGAAACCCTTCATGACCTCACACCCGAAAACCTGCAAAAAGCAGATGTGGTAATTGAATTTACTACCCCGGCGTCCGTGTTATCAAATATTGAGCATTGCTTTAATGCCAATGTTCCTGTTGTTATTGGCACAACGGGTTGGTACGAACATTTGCCGGAAGTAAAACAGCAATGCATTGACGGGAATAAGGCACTACTATGGGCCTCAAACTTTAGCGTTGGTGTTAACGTGTTTTTCCATGTTAACAAGTTGCTGGCTAAAGTAATGAACCGGTACCCTTATTACGAGGTACAGGTTGAAGAGATCCACCATACCCAAAAAATGGATTCGCCAAGCGGTACAGCCATAACCATCGCCGAAGGCATCATTAACAACACCGACACCAAAAACGAGTGGGTTAATGTATTAACTACTGATGACAGCGATGACGATGCCAATGTTGCTCCTAACCAATTGCTTATAGAATCATTAAGGATAGACAGCGTGCCGGGTACGCACACTGTTATTTATGATTCGGAAGTGGACAGCATCGAATTTAAGCATACCGCCCATAACCGTAACGGTTTTGCTTTAGGCGCTGTACTGGCTGCCGAGTGGCTGCACGATAAAAAGGGCTTTTACTCTGTTGAAGCCATGTTTGATTTTAACAGCTAATAGCTTTTTAATATAAATGGCAATAGCGGGCTATATAGGGTTTTACATCATTACAGGCCCGCTATTGATTTTAATACTGACCGGATATTGGAAACTTTTTGAAAAGGCCGGTCGCCCGGGCTGGGAAGCACTGATCCCGGTTTATCATCTTTACATTATGCTTAAGCTAAGCCAGCGGCCGCTGTGGCTGCTTTTGCTGCTTTTAATACCGGGCATAAACTTCATTATAAGTATCGGCATCCTCATTGATTTTATTAAATCATTCGGTAAGGTAGGTATAGGGCAAATCACAGTGTCGGTGCTGTTGCCATTTATTTTTATCCCCAAATGGGGCTTTGATAAAAACACCCGCTATGTTGGTCCATCGGCAAGTGACGATTTTAGGGAAAAATACCGTGACCTTGATAAATCACCTGTGCGGGAATGGACGGAAGCCATTCTTTTCGCTGTAATAGCAGCAACGGTTATCCGGGGGCTTTTTATGGAGGCATATACTATACCTTCATCATCTATGGAAAGCTCACTAATGGTGGGTGATTTTTTATTTGTGAGCAAGATCAATTATGGTGCCCGCCTGCCCATGACCCCCATCGCATTTCCATTTGCACACCACACTATGCCGCTCATCGGTACCAAAGCCTATTGGGATGGGATTAAGCTGCCTTACTATCGGCTACCGGGTTTCAGCGAAGTAAAAAAGGGTGATGCAGTAGTGTTTAACTATCCAATGGATGCTGATTCGCCGTTTTATCGTCCTGTTGATAAACAGGAGAATTATATCAAACGATGCCAGGGCACACCCGGCGATACCATAAAGCTGGAGTACGGCCAGGTGTATGTCAACAATAAGCCGATGGCTACGCCGCCAAATGGCGAAATGGAATACCGGGTACGTACAGATGGCTCGGTAAGCGGGTTTGGCCCCCATACACGTTATGATCTTCACCTGGAGGACATTCAGCAATTTACAAAGGTCGATTTTACGGTGAACACAACTGCCGAATCGGTCGAAAAGCTAAAAACATATCCTTATATTAAAACTGTAAAGCCCGACATTAAATTAAGAGGGGTGTACGATCATGAGGTTTTTCCGCATGATCCGCGCTTTAGGTGGAACGAGGATAACCTGGGGCCAATCATTATTCCGCGCAGGGGCTGGACGGTTAAACTGGACGGTATGACCATGCCCTTTTATCGCCGGGCCATTGAGGTGTATGAAAATAACAAGGTGCAGGTTAAAGGAAACGCGGTTTTTATTAATGGGAGCAAGGCCGATAGGTATACCTTTAAAATGGATTACTATTGGATGATGGGCGACAACCGTCACAACTCTGAAGATTCGCGTTTTTGGGGCTTTGTCCCCGAAGACCATATTGTAGGTAAAGCTGTATTGGTATGGATGAGCTGGGATGTCAATTCGCCTTCATTTTGTAAAATAAGGTGGGACAGGGTCTTTAGTAGGATTAATTAGAAAGATATACAAATGTGCGGATTTCAGAGTTACAGATGATGTGGGAAATGTAATCTATAATTAATATTGGCAAACGTAACATATAACGTGTAACATATATCTTATACATAAAATATAAACATTAAAAAATCTGCACATTTGCACATCCGAAATCTGCGGATTTGAAATAATTTGCACACCAATATTGATATGAACTGGAAATTCTGGAAAAAGAAAGATACAAGTAAAGTAAAAAAGAAAAAGAGTACGCTTCGTGAATGGGGCGACGCTATCATATTTGCAGTAATAGCCGCTACCCTTATCCGTACGCTGTTTATCGAGGCTTATGTTATCCCCAGCGGCTCGATGGAAAACTCGCTTTTAATTGGCGACTACCTGTTTGTAAGCAAGGTTAATTATGGTGCAAGGATGCCGATAACCCCGGTTTCATTTCCTTTTATGCACCACACTACACCCTGGGGTACCCAGGCTTACTGGGGCGGGGTAAAATTGCCTTATTACCGCTTGCCAGGTTTAAGTGACATAAAAAAGCAGGATATCGTGGTTTTTAACGCACCGATAGAGGCCGATTCTCCTTATTTCAGGCCGGTGGATAAGCGTGAAAATATTATTAAACGTTGCCAGGGCACCCCCGGCGATACTTTGAGTGTAGTTGATGCACAGGTTTATATAAATGGTAAGGCTGCCCCCAATCCGGAAAGGGGTAAAGAAGGTTATTTTGTTGAAACAAACGGGCAAGAGTTTAACCCGGCTATTTTAAATGAACTTAAGATAGAGATCAGGGGCTATACTGGCAACCGTTATGAAATGATGATGTCTAAGGAGTCGGCAGCTACTCTAAAAACTTATTCAAATGTAAAATCAATTGTGCCGGCCTTAACGCTTAAGGGCACCAGTGACCCGCTGAACCCGGTTTACCCTGCCAAGTACCCGCGTTATAAGATCACACCCAATTTTCCCGATTTTAAATGGAATGTAGATAACTATGGCCCCATTATTATTCCTAAAAAAGGGTGGACAGTTAAACTCGATAGCCTGACTTTCCCGGTTTATGGCCGTGCCATTGAAATTTATGAAAACAATAAGGTAAATGTTGTTGGCAAGGATATCATGATTAACGGGAAAAAAGCCGATACTTATACCTTTAAGCTCAACTACTATTTTATGATGGGCGATAACCGTCACAATTCGGAAGATTCGCGCTTTTGGGGTTTTGTTCCCGAAGATCACGTAGTAGGCAAAGCTTTATTTACCTGGATGAGTATTGACAGTACAGCCAGCTTCTTTGATAAAATAAGATGGAACAGGTTGTTCAGGGGCATACATTAATTGAAAATATAAAAACACCAAAGTGAACGTTGTAGGATTTGTAATAACATTTATTGTTTTAATCATATTGCCTTATGCAGGCTTATGGAAATTATTCGAAAAAGCAGGCAGGCCGGGTTGGGAAGCTATAGTACCCTTGTACAATTTCTACATTATGATCAGGCTGAGTGGCAGGCCGGGCTGGTGGTTTATATTGTTGCTCATACCGGGTTTGGGTTTTCTTGTTGCCCTGGGTATTACTATCGATTTTATTAAATCATACGGTAAGTTTACATTTGCTGAGCATTGCGCCGGTGTTGTGCTGCAGTTTATCTATTTACCCAAATGGGGTTTTGATAAGGATACCAAATATTTAGGCCAGTCGGCAAGTCCGGAATTTAGGGAGAAATATAAATTGGCACTTAAGAAAACCCAGGTACGGGAATGGGCTGATGCTATCGTTTTTGCTGTGATTGCTGCAACGCTGATCCGTACACTGTTTATTGAGGCCTATGTAATTCCCAGTGCTTCTATGGAAAGTTCATTGCTTATTGGCGATTACCTGTTTGTAAGTAAAGTTAACTATGGGGCACGCTTACCCATGACGCCTGTTGCATTCCCTTTCGCACACCATACCATGCCGCTTATCAATACCAAAGCCTATTGGGATGGTATTGAACTGCCATATTACCGCCTGCCTGGTTTAAGTGATATTAAAAAAGGTGATGTGGTGGTATTCAATTATCCGATGGATGCCGATTCGCCTTATTTCAGGCCGGTTGATAAACGCGAAAACTATATTAAACGCTGCCAGGGAACCCCGGGAGATACGCTGAGCGTTGTTAATGCGCAGGTGTTTATAAATGGGAAAGCTGCTGTTACACCGCCAAAAGGCGAGATCACCTATGATGTTAAAACCGACGGGAACGAACTTAACCCGCAAATAGCAACAGATTTGCATTTATCGGATATTTCATCGGTAAATAATACCGAGTTTATTACCAATACCACCGAGGAATCGGCAAAGGCACTGAAAGGATATTCAAATATCAAATCGGTTACACCACGGTTAACCCCGCGGGGAGCGTCAGATCCGATGAACCCGGTTTATCCTGCCATCTTCTCCAACTACAAAATAGGAGCTAACACTCCCGACTATAAATGGAATGTGGACAACTTCGGTCCTGTCATTGTACCTAAAAAGGGCTGGGCAGTAAAGCTGGATAGTTTAACATTCCCAATCTATGGCCGCGCGATTGCCGTATATGAAGGCAACAGGGTTGAGGTGAGTGGTAAAGATATTCTGATCAATGGCAAAAAGGCTGATAGCTATACCTTTAAACTCAACTACTATTTTATGATGGGCGATAACCGTCATAACTCGGAAGATTCACGTTTTTGGGGCTTTGTTCCTGAAGATCATATTGTGGGTAAAGCGCTGTTCATTTGGATGAGTGTTGACGACAATGCTTCGTTCATTCATAAGATCCGCTGGAGCAGGTTGTTTAATCTGATCCATTAGGCGACGCCCCCTAACCCCCTAAAGGGGGAACAATAGTAAAGAAGCCGGTTTGGTCACAAACCGGCTTCTTTATTTTACAAATTCTCACTGCCGCGGGCTTTCAGCCCGTGGTTTAGCATGATTTCAGCTTTCAGCTGAAGTTCCGTAAGCTGAAAGCTTACTTTGTGGTTACCACGGGTTACGCTGCGCTAAACCCGCGGCAGTTGACCGATTTTAAACCGCTCCGCCAGTTTATTCAAATCTTCAACAACCGCATCAACTAAAGGAATGCCGTTTGCAATTCTGTCTGCTTCGGCTTCAAGTTCCGGTTCACCGGGGATAATGACCTTTTGTGACGGATCAACCGTAGCAGATGATTTAAACCGTTCTACCCAGTTATCTAAGTGATCTTTAAACTCATTAACCGGACGAAAGCCATCCACGCGCATTGCGCCTAAAAAATGCCCTATGCCCGCACCAACCGGATCATTTGGCGGATCAAGAAAAGCTACAAAGGGCGGTACCCATGGACCGTAATTGGCTCCTGAAAGCACGGCTGATAATATATCAACGGTAGCGCTTAAACCAAAGCCTTTATGACTGCCATGGTCGCGGTCGCTGCCAAGGGGCAGGAGTGAGCCGCCGGTTTTAAGCGCATGCGGATCGGTAGTGTAATTGCCTTCCTTATCCTGGATCCAGCCTTCAGGCACTTGTTTGCCCAAGCGCTGGGCTATTTCCAATTTTCCGTTGGCTGCCGCTGATGTTGCCATATCAACTATTACCGGGGGATATTTTCCTGCCGGGAAAGCATAGCACATAGGGTTGGTACCCAAAAGCCGTTCATTAGAAAATGTTGGCGCAACCAGCGGACTGGCGTTGGTCATGGCAAAGCCGATCATATCTTTCTCCACAGCCATCAACGCGTGATAGCCTGCAATACCAAAATGATTGGAATTACGTACCGATACCCAACCTGAGCCGTATACCTCAGCTTTTTTAATAGCTACCTCCATGGCAAACGGAGCTACTACTAACCCAAGGCCTGCATCGCCATCTACAGTGGCTGTTGTGGGCGTTTCGTGTACTATTTGGATGTTGGGCACGGGATTAATGCGGTTCTTCTCCCAAAGGCGTACATAGCCGCTCAGGCGCGCTACGCCATGCGAGTCGATACCACGGAGATCGGATTTGAGGAGCACGTCGGCGGCTAATACCGCATGTTCATGACTACAGCCAATGGCTTTGAATATATTTTCGGTAAATGTGCGTAGGGTGGATGGCGATATCAGCATACGGCAAAGATAACCGTTGATTTTTAAAATGATTACGTTGATTTCGCTGATGAAGAACCTTGATATACCTGATTTGAGGATTTCCTGATATCAATTTCCTAATGGTAATATCTGATGGTAAATTTGCGTTGGGGATAGAAGCGGATACCGTCCGTCAGCTGACGGATAAGGCCCTGTGTAGTATGAGCGGATAGGTACTGTCTTTACATCCAAATATAATTTCATTAATTTTGTTGCTTAATGAGAGCTTCGTTCAGAAGTTCATCATGTGTAGCCCCAGGCAAAGCCGGGGCTACTTCCTTTTTAAAAGCCGGATCATATTTTTCTTCTTTCTTCCATAGGTAATACATCATTACAAGCAGTTTTTTCTGCACGGCGACATATCCTTTCATTTTTATCCTTGTCCGTTCATAGACCCGTTCGAACAGTTTTTGAAATTGAGGCTGATCGTCCCTTACTGCACAAAGTGCAGGCATGTGCAGTATACGCCTTATTCTTGAATTGCCTTTCTTTGATATCTTCGTTCTGCCTGTATGCTTACCTGATTCATTTTCAATGACATCGTAACCTGCATACTTAACCAGGCTGGCTGCGTTATCAAATAGGATAAATCCGTTTGTTTCAGCAGCGATAACAGCAAAGGACAACAAGCCTAAGCCTTTAATAGCACAAATGTTCTTGTAGTGCCTGTTAAGAATTGGATCGGATTGGATCAATTGAGCGATCAGTTTTTCCAATTCTTTCATATGTTTCTCGTATAGCTTTAAAGAACTTTTGAGTTGTTTAATGATATCTTTGTTTTTAAACTGGCTATGCTCGATACTATGTAGTTGATTGGCCGTGGCTGTATAAAATTCATTCAGGCTTTGATGCTGTCGTGTATAATAGCGTAAGGTATACAGTTCCATGCTGGGTGGCGTCCATTGTTCCAGTTTCTTTTCAGCTCCTACCTTGGCTAAACCACGGGCATCGATCTTATCGTTCTTTGACCTGATTCCGTCTGCCTGCAAATGTTTCTTTGCCTTATTAGGCAAAAGGATACTTACACTATTACCTTTATGGTGTAAAAACCAAGCCAGTTGCTCGTGATAAACGCCGGTAGCTTCCATTGTATAAATAAGAGGTAAGTCTTCTTTTTTATGGCGCTTTACCCATTCCAATAATGCTCCAAAGCCACTTTCAATATTGGCAAATTTGTGAGTAGCCTTTACCTTGACATCCTGTTCATCATTGATGACCGAAATACAACAGGCGAAATCTTTCATGGAGACATCGATCCCTACTGAATACTTTAAGTTCTTCATGCTTTACATTTATTGTTTATCAGAAAAACCCTTCACAGTCTTTGCTCATATTAATAGCTGATCAGGCGCATAACCTGTCATTCGGTACTGTCCAGACTTTAAGAAGCTAAAAAAGGAGAATTAGCCTATCTCGTCAACATCGTAATAGTACGTGTCATGCACGGGCCCAAAGTGTCTCCTTTTATTCTGATTTATTTATAAATGTAAAGATATGAGCCCGGGCCGAAGGTAACGCCACAATCAGTAAAAAACCTTTTGAAGTTAGGCACAAGTGAGCCATATCCCACAGGCAGCCACACAACACTTGCGCCAAAAGAGAGTAGTATGAGCGGATAGCCCGGGCCGAAGGTAACGCCATATTAGTAAAAAAACCTTTTGAAGTTAGGCACAAGTGAGCCATATCCCACAGGCAGCCACACAACACTTGCGCCAAAAGAGATTACTGCCGGCATATTCCGATGTTGATTTTGCGTTGATAGCAGCGGATACCCCGGACTAATCTCCAATCACCAACCTCTAATCTCTACCCTCCCCTCAAGCCATCGCAAACTCGGGCTTTACTTCGCTCAGGTGTTTATTGTACCAGTTGGTGCTGTTATAGCGGGCGTTGATTTCGTAGATTCCGGGTTTTAGTTTCAGCAGGTTAAGGATATCCTGGCATGAAAAACGGTTACAAACCGGGTAGAGTTCTTTAAATACGCGCTCGATAAAATAAAAATCTTCGGGGTGGTCAAGCGCAAAACGGTGCGACATGGAATAATCCAGGCCGGTTTCCCAGGTTACGTTGCCTATGTTAAAGATGAGCGGGTTTTCATAGATGTATGGCGAGGTATGCTCCAGATCATGAGGACGGCCGGCATTTTCCCAGGCTTGTTTGAGGCAGGCCATGGTCATCACTTCTACATCATTACCGTCGGGATAGGTTGCCGGGTACAGGTTGCTCACATAATCAAACTTTTGCCTGTTGCTGAAAAAGTATTCAAGCACTTTATCAATGATCCGCGGATCGATCAGCGGGCAGTCGGCAGGGATTTTTACCACTACGTCGGCATTGAAAAATTTGGCCGCCTGGTAGTGCCTGTCCAACAAGTTGCCAAGGCTGCCGCGATAGCACGGAATGTTAAGGTTTTCGGCTTCATGCGCAATAATATCATCTTCGGCACCTTCGGAGGTGGCAATGACAATGCCGGCCTGGTGCTGGATCATGTCCAACCGCTCAACCATGCGGGCCAATAAACTTTTACCCAATATAGGCAGCATTACTTTGCCATATAAACGACTTGATGCCATACGGGCCGGCACAATGATCACTACACGCTCATCCATCTTTTCCGGAAATTTGAGGTTTATCAAAAAAACATTAACGGGTTAAATGTATAATGGTAAGGTTTAAATATGGCGAAGTTTATATTATTAAATTGTTAACCCAATGGGCAATCTGTAAAAAATAAAACCCGGCACGCAGGCCGGGCTTTACAATATAGGTATAGGTTATTTAATAATAGTAAACGTTTGTTTGAATATCGGCACTTAGTTTTTTATCATCTGTGGCTGTTGCGATACCCTGCAGCCATACGGTATAAACAGAACCCGCACGGATGTTAACATTGGTAAGGCTGGCCAATACAGTGGTGGTACCCTTTTTACGGATATTAAGTGTGTAAGTAACACCGCCTTTAATAGTCACAAAATCAGATACCTGTTTGTAAGCTTTGTTCGTTGCCAGTACCGAATCTTTTGAAGTAACCAGGTCAACCGTACCTACATCGGCGCTTAAGTTTGCCAAACGGATGCTGGCCATCCCGGCGGCCGGCTGAACGATAGAATCGGCAACAAAAATTACATCGCGTTTGCCAGCAGTGTTGGCAAGGTATACCGAGTAAAGTTTTTTAGCTACGAGGGTAATGGTATCGTCAGCAACTTTTTGCTTTGTGCCGGAAACATAAAACGTTGCTGTTCTTTTACCGGTGTAGGCATTAATGTAATCTATACCATGACCGTAACGAATAGGGAAAGTATTGGCCCTGTTAGGCTCAAGATAAAAATCGACCGGATCAGAATCGGGTGAGGCGTTGATGACCGAAACAAGCGCCACCGGCGGCTGAACGTAATTGTTGTGGTCTTTTAAACACGAACTGAGTGTTGCTGCCAGCAAACACACCATCCCGATAATGCCTGCCCGCCTTGTTAATTTTTGCTGAACTGTTTTCATAAACTAAAATATTGGTAGTAAACTGATATTTTAACTTTACGTAACCAGCAGGCATTACGCTACTTTGGGTTAAAAATTTTAACCCCGGTGTGATTAGGATAATACGCTCATGTTTTTGTTTTAGTGTATAATAATGGAATTTCAATTCACTTGACAGCTAAAATCAGCATACACAACGCTTAAAGCTAATAGCTTGATTGTTAATATTATTTAATAGTCTGTTATAAAAGGGGAGGGTGAGTATTGTTTTTATCTATAGGTTCTATTTTTCCAATTGTTCGTCAATAAGGTGCTGCAGTTCATTTTTAAATTCGTCATCAAGTTTAATGTTTTCGGCAATGGGCTGATGGAACATGCTTTTGATCATGCGGTTTATTGCAGTACTTTGTTGCTGGTACACCCTGCAAACCCGGCAGCCTGCCAGGTGAATTTTTAGTTCCAGTTTTTCGCGGAGGGTGATCTTTCCTATATCCTGCTTCTCCATTAAATAAGTAGCCTTTTTGCAGTTATAAGCTATTTTAGTTAATTCGTCCATATCCAATAATTTTAAATCCAGTTTTTTTGAAGGCATTCTCTCAGGCTTAGTTTGGCGCGATGGATGATCACCCAAAAATTAGCGGGTGTAATCCTAAGGTCGCCACAAATGGTATCTGTGGGCTCATCATCAAGGTGTTTCATAGTGAAAACCGAAAGCCAGAGTGAGGGTAGCCTTTTCAGGCACCTTTGCAGTATAAGTTCAAATTCTTTGCTTTCGAGATGATCGGTTTGTTCAATGCCGAATTCCTGCGGTCGGTGGTTTGGTTTCCAGTTATGGGCATCCGGCTCAAAAAAATCATCTGTTTCGTGTTCGGCAGATGTTAGTCCCGGTTCTTTAACAAAGGCCGATGCCTTTTTGCGGTAAACATCAATGATCTTGTTCTTTATAATAGCGGTAAGCCATGTGCGTTCGGTGCTTTTACCTTCAAATTTTTGCAGCCGTTCCAATGCAGCTAAAAAAGTTTCCTGTACAAGGTCACGGGCTAATTCCTGGTCATTGATCCGTGTGAGGGCATATTTATAAAGATAGTCGGCATGGAGTGCTACCCAGGTACGCGGACCGGTAATGTTATCAAGACTGATATTGTTGCTGTTTTGGCTTTGCATAAATCAATGTTGCGGTAATGGTTTGAGTAAAAGTTTATTGCCCATGCAGTATTCCTGTTGTTTTGATTTCTGCATTAGTCGGGGAGAAGAAGGAAACCTTACAGGATTTTTTATTTTTTAAAACGGAATAGAATAACAGGATCAGAAACTCAGGTAATTCTTTAATTTCAGGTCAATGCAGACCAAATCAATTTCAGACAATAAAATGACAGAAATGCTTTAGTCCTCCTGTAAGGTTTTCTGTATTCCTCCGACTAAGGGGTATGAAAAAGATAAATCTGTTTGTAATACCATTTATATTATTGGCCCTTAACGCGTGCAGCCAAAGCGCTCCGCAGGCCGATAAAACCGTTGATACCAAAACATATCCCCAGGCCAAACCG
This sequence comes from Mucilaginibacter sp. cycad4, assembly GCF_034263275.1. NCBI lineage: Bacteria > Pseudomonadati > Bacteroidota > Sphingobacteriia > Sphingobacteriales > Sphingobacteriaceae > Mucilaginibacter > Mucilaginibacter sp. cycad4. The sequence continues at coordinate 6,904,369 of NZ_CP139559.1, forward strand.
GCCAGTTACTGGAAGCAGGTGCTGACGCCGGAGGCATATGAAATCCTGGTAAACAAGGGGACGGAACAGCCTTACCATAACCCTTACTGGAACAATCATGAAAAAGGGATGTATGTGAGTGCGGCTACCGGGAAACCATTGTTTAGCTCGGATGCCAAATTTGAATCCGGTACTGGCTGGCCGAGCTTTTTTAAACCTATCGACCCAAAAGCGATCAAAATTGTAAAAGATACATCGTACGGGATGGTACGCGAAGAAGTGGTTGAAGCCAGCACCGGCTTACATCTTGGCCACGTTTTTAACGACGGACCGGCACCTACGGGCAAACGTTATTGTATGGATTCATATGCTTTTAAGTTTATTCCGGCTAAATAATTAACCATTATACAAAGTCCAGTAATTAACTTTACATAAAGTAATTAAATAATATTAATAATCAGGTTGTTAGCTTTAGGCTTTGTGCATTCGCTTTCAGCTTTTATTTAAATTAAAAAGATCATGTTAACAAAAAAGTTAAATATATGCCTGCTTGGCCTGCTAATATTATTTGGCTGCGCCGATGCACAAACCGGCGGAAACGGTTTTGCAAACCTGCCTGCTCCAAAGGCGGGTGAAAAGGTTGCCACTTTTGCAGGTGGTTGTTTCTGGAGCCTTTCGGAAGGTTTGTATGAATTAAAGGGCGTTACTAAAGTAGTAGCCGGATATGCCGGCGGCACAACTAAAAATCCGTCGTACGAGGATGTTTGCGGCAAAAATACGGGCCATGCCGAATCGGTACAGGTTTACTATAACCCTGCCGAGATAAGTTACGCCGCTTTAGCCGAAGCATTCTTTTATGCGCACGACCCTACTACTATCGACAGGCAGGGCCCGGACGTGGGCGACGACTACCGCTCAGTAGCCTTTTACCGTACACCCGAAGAAAAGAAAACTTTGGAAAGCGTGATAGCTAAAGTTAATGCTACACATCATTACAGCGGCCCTATTGTTACACAGGTTGTTCCGTTTAAAGTATTATATCCTGCAGAAAATTATCACCAGGGATATTACAGGCAGCATATGAATAGCCCCTATATCGCCCATGTTTCGGTGCCTAAAGTATTGAAGCTGCGCAAGGCAATGAACAGCTTGTTGAAACCCGAGTTTCAGCATAAAGATCCGAGTTAAGGGTAAGTGCCCGTCATATATGTATAATCCAGACTTACGAAAGTTTTTAAACTTCGTAAGGCTTCAATAGTTCCCTGGCAGCAACAAAAGTTATCCCTGTTGAGGGTGTTGCAATACTTTTAGGGGTTGACCGGTTTATGTTAGAAGCGCAGGCAATAACCAATGTAAAGGCAACGGCGTAGCAACAATAGTAATAGCCAGGAGCGGAAACGAGTTTCATCCGCCGATTGTTTAAGAATAAAGCATTGGTCACCAGCAAACAAAAAAAGGCGAAAAGTAACGAAACCTTTCGCCTTTCCCTATCTATTGATTACAGATCGTTTTTAATTTTTGATGATAATCAGGATTTAGCGGTTCATTAGTTTGAGCCAGGCGCTGCGAACCTACATTGGCCGGACAGGCAATGCCATTAGGCCCGTCATAAACCAAACCGGGTTTTGTGCTGAGGAGTTCTTTCGGTACGTAGATCTGTACCGTGGTTTTTGAATAGCTATGCGGATAAAACCGAATGTAATATCCATCAGGGTGTAATGACCATATGCCTGACGGTACCGCCGGATCAGGCGCCGGGGCCAAACCGGCTAACATGGCATACTTTTCCATCTCTTCGTAAGATGAATTACCAGAGGCAGCTAATCGGCGGATATTGTTTTCAGCCTCAAAAACACTTTGAACCGCAGGCGGCAATTGGCTTTTGGCTTTATCCATTACACTGGCGGGCAATACACCCAGCGCACCGCCTTCCAGCATTAACAGTTCATTAGCTGATAGCAGCCTGGTTGCGGTAAGCTTAATATCGGACCCCATATCAACAAACCTGGTGCGTGCAATAATCGACCATAATAATATCTGGATGCTATGCTGGTCAACCTCGGGATGAGTTTCAGCATGTTTTAATATCAGTATCACCACATCACGCTTTGGTCCCAGCACCGGGGCAAGCATATACCCGTCGCCTGTACTGGGGCCACGGGTACCCGCATGCAGACAATAGCTTTTGCTGGTCATTTCATAAAAACCGGCACAAAGCTTAAAGCCGCCCGCGGGTGCTTTTGGCAAAAGGTATAAAGGCTCGGCCACCTGCCCTTCCATGAACGATGGTGGTTTGGAGCCTTCCTTGTTAACGTCATTAAAACTGGTGGTAATGGCCTGCGGCTGTTTTAGCAATTTATTAAGGCTGCCGCCCGATACCATATCGGCTCCTTTATCCAATATGGCTTTCCCAAAACCGCCAAACTGGGCTTGTACAGCAGTGCTGCAAAATAGGCAGATACCCAGGCAAATGATAAGATGTTTTTTGAAGTTTTTTAAAGATAACAGATATGTTAGTGTAGGGAGCAGGAGTTTTTTGTGCTTCATATAGATATAATGTTTAAGTTTCAATTGCAATAAACGAAAAAATGCCCGAACTGTTTGTTGATTTTATTCACAATTGTTATACAATAGTTAATATATCTATTGATGGAAGCAATATATCCTGTAGTTATAAACTACAGGCATAGTCGACCGAAGTCGGGAGACTTCGGACAGCATATTTAGTTGGCCATTAATTACAAAGAAAGTTCCATTTGGATATTGGCACGTTCATACGGCGAAGGCCTGCCTGCAACCTTAACAAAGCCCAGTTTATGATACAGGCTGATAGCCGGTTTTAAAATGGTATTACTTTCCAGGTATAGTTTACTTCCGCCAAGTTCTTTTGCTTTTTCAATGATGGCCCGTCCCAATAAAAAACCTATGTTTTTTCCTTGCGCTTTTGGCGATACCGCCATTTTAGCAAGTTCATAGTCATAATCAGGATCATCCATTTTTAAAAGGGCACATACACCAACCGGCTCATCATTATAAAGCGCGACCAGGATATGGCCCCCGTTGTTGATAATATAGCTGTCGGCATTATCAAGGGCCTTGTAATCGGCTTCTTCCATTTTGAAATATTGGGAGATCCATTCTTCGTTAAGCGCCTTAAAAGCCGCGGCATAGCGCGGTTCATACGGCACTATATGCACTTTGTTGCTTTCTCTTGTTTTTTGATGTTCCTGTACCCTGCGAAGCAGGGTTTTTTGCTCCAGGAGATATTCCCATTCCTCAATGGCTTTCCACAAATCGTGATTTGCCTGCGATAAAAGCTCTTCAACAGCGCTGGTAACATCGGTATACTGATCCTGTATTTTTGCTCCTGCTTCGCGCCCCCTGGTCGATAAGCTTACCATATTACGCCTGCCGTCGGCTTTATCTTTTTTCTCTGTAACAAAACCATTCTTCACCATTTCGGCAATGATCTTGCTTACCGAAGGGTGGGAGTGACCAATCTCTTTGGCTATCGAGGTGATTGTAAATTCGCCGCCATCCTGTAATACATAAAAAACCGGGAACCATTTAGGTTGAAAATCTATATCATACAACTTGTAAATCCGTGCGGCATCTTCTGTCATGGTTTCGGTAAGCATCCTTAACCTGCTGCCTATAGCCATTTTACCTACTTTGTTAAAAAACTCCATAATAATAAGTAATTAATTATGTAACTGATTACGCAAATATATAATTCTGTTTTAAAAATCCCAATAGCTAACTGCTGATTAGTGTCATCTACAATTCATAAAAACCTATAAAAGCAAAAGCCGGACTCAGAAGCCCGGCTTTGAATTATAAAAGTGTTAAAATATTATGCCAACGCTTTACCCATTAAAGGGTCGCTAAAGCTTGATTTACCTGTTTCCACGCGGCCGGCGAAACGTTTCGCGAATTTCTCAAAGCCATCAACCTTTGTGCTGAAATCATACCAACCATGGGTTTTGCTTAGGTTTAAAGCAATGGTTGTGCTGGCACCTGCTTTTACAGCAACTTTATGATCGCCGGTTTTATAGCCATGATCGGTTACTGAAATAGTTTGGGCTTTGTTGGTATGGTTGGTTAGCTTTAAAGCTACATTACCTGTTAGCTTACCTGCAACCTGCTCATATTCACAAACCACATCAACCAACGGATCAGCAGCGTTACCCTGATACTCGCGGAAGAAACCGTTAGGGCCATAGGTACGCAAATGGTATTCGCTGTTTTCAAATTCATGCAGCGGCCACACATCAGCCAGCGTGTCACCGGCTTTAACGGTATAGGCCCACGTACGCAGGTCTTCCATTTTCTGCGGATCATTCATCGTTGCGTATTTGCCCGGGGCATACACATTAAATGGTGAACCTAATGCCTTAGCACCAAATGCCTTGTTGCTTGCGGTAAATTTAATTTCGAATGATTTTTTGTCAGCGCTTAACTTACCATCTGCATAAAGCTGGTAGGGCAGCGCCGATGATGGTTTAATACCTTTTTCCTGTTGTGGCATGTACGGCGATGAATGCGGATCTTTGTTGATCTGCGCAATTTCATCGGCAGTAAGCAACTTATAGTCTGAAGGCAGTTTTTTGAACTGTGCCTTATGAATACTTTCTAAAAATGCTTCCCTGGCAACAAACTCGGGGTTCTCGATCTTCTCGCCGTTGTATGGGCGGAAAACGCTTGATAGGTCACCGCAAACGGTACGGCGCCATTCGCTGATATTAGGCTCGGTTACTTTTTTGCCGGTTTTGTGGCTTAAAAAGCTTTCTAAAAACTGTAGGGTTGAGGTATGGTCAAAAACTTCGGAGTTAACCCAGCCGCCTCGGCTCCATGGCGAAGCAATTACCAGCGGTACACGGAAGCCTAAGCCAATTGAGCTTTCGCGGTCAAACACTTCGGGGAAGTTATTGCGTGCTTTTTCCTGTTCTAAAGTGACGAACTCAACGCTTGGGTCGATACCTTCTGATACTTTACCGGTGCCCGGCTTATGCGGATTTGGCGCGGTGAAAGGAGGGATGTGGTCAAAGTAACCGTCATTTTCATCGTAAGCTAAAATGAAAACGGTCTTTTTCCAAACATCGGGGTTTTGTGTAAGGATGTCCAGTACTTCGGATACGTACCATGCACCGTACCAGGCCGAACTTGGGTGATCAGAAAAATGCTCAGGGGCCGATAACCAGCTTACGGTTGGCAGATGGCCGTCCTTTACATCGGCACGGAACTGGTGTAATACATCGCCTTTAGGTACAAGAACCTCGCGGTCGGTGCCATCATCATTATATTTCAGTGGACTTAAAGTACGGTAATGCGGATCATTGCTATTGGTTACAAAGCCTTTTTGGTGCAGGTTCTTTTCGCGCTGTGACAGGCTTGCAAATTTACCCGGATCAAGGCTGGCCATGTCCTTTTTGGTGTTCTCCAGATCGCGCTGTTTTTGTTTAAGCTGTTTCTGCAGATGATCAATATGGGCATCGCCGGCAGGCAAAGCTGCAATCTGTTTTTCTACAGCAGCAATTTCATCAGGCAAAATGGTTGATTTTTTTTGCAGATGAGCGATGTGCTTATCGTACAGTTTGATATTGTACTGTCCAAAGAACTCCAGCGGGTTATCCTGGAAATTTGACAGCCATGGGTCTTCTTCGCCTTGTAAGCCGGTATCAATGGCAATTTCGTTCTGGTAGTGTTTCCATGATATGTTATGGTCTTCCAAACGCTCGGGGAAGGTAGCCCAGTTCAGGGTACCATAGTCCATATCATCGTTCCAAACGTGCGCAAGTGAATTTTCATGCTGCTCGGCACGAATGGTACCGCTCCAGAAATATAACCTGTTAGGATTGGTGCCTGTCAGGGATGAGCAAAAATTCTGATCACAAACGGTAAAGGCATCGGCCAGGGCATAGTAAAATGGGATATCCTCACGGTTGTGGAACCCCATAGTTAAAGGCATGTTTGAGTATTCCTTAATGCTGTTGCGTTTAACGTTAAGCCACTGGTCAAACTTGCCATCGTTGCGGGCATTAACCTGGTTGGCCCATGAATGCGGCAATGAGCTCATCCAGGTTGCTTTGGTGTTTTTGATATCAAGGTGGAAAGGAGCATAGGTTTCGCCTTTTTTGTTTGATTGCAACCAAACCTTATTTTTATTTGGCAGATCGATTGCACGCGGATCGTTATAACCGCGTACCCCTTTCAGCATGCCGTAAGTATGATCGAACGAACGGTTTTCCTGCATCAGGATCACAATATGCTCGGCATCCAGGTAGGTGCTGCCCGGCGCCGGGTTAATGGCCATTGCTTTTTGAATAGATTCGGGTAAAATGCTGGCGAGGCCGGCCGCTCCGGTTAGTAAGGCTGCTTTTTTAAGAAAATCTCTCCTTGAATCAGACATGTGTATTTTTAATTAGTTCATGGCCTATGGATGATAGATCATGGTTGTTTTTAGTTTTTAGTAAGCGGGCAATATCAGGATTTATGGTTGATTTTTTAAAATCTATGATCCATCAACCATGAACTACACCGTCTTTCCGCTGCGCAATAACCTGTTCGCAAAGGCCAAATGATAATGTCATGCCGTTGCCGCCGAGGCCGTTAATGAGCGTTACACCGGGCTCAATATCTACTACCAGTTCGGATGCACCGTTGGTCATTTTAGGGTAGATGCCGTGCCATGACTGCAGCATTTTCCAGTCCTTAAATTTGGCGAACGTATGTAAGTACTCGATTATCAAATTATTAATAAATTCCTTGTCGAAAGGATCATGAACCAAACCATATTCGTGCGAATCGCCGATGGTAAGCTCACCACTGCCGTTTTGCGATACCATCACATGGATCCCCCACTTCAAATGAGTTGCATATTGTTCTTCATAACGTTTACGCAATGCAGGCAATGAAGCCGCCGCCTGAAAACCGGGATAGTGGATCATCGACAAACCGCCGCATAACGAAGGGCCGATGCGCCATTCATCTGGTTGGGTAACCAAACGCATCATTTGAAGCTTACATTTAGTGATCTCTGTTTGGGCGAATAATTCAGGATACAATGTCTCAAAATCGGCGCCACTGCAAACATAGATCTCGTCGGCTTCCCGGCTTTGGCTGCCTGAACTAACTTTTGGATGTTCAATGCGGCTGATAGCCGTGTTCCAGTAAAACTCCACGCCAAATTTTTCGGCAAGATAAGCGGCTACCTGTCCTATTGCCACACGAGATTCAACGATCATTTCCTCTCCGCTCCATAATGCACCTTTTAAGCCATCGGTATTGATGGCCGGTGATTTGGAGAGGGCTTCGCCGGGACTTAGCACGGCGCAATCGCGATGTTGTTTGTTTACATCAACATATTCTTCTATCACCTGCAGCTCATCATCATGATAGGCAAGGTGTAACGAGCCGACCTCATTATGCCAGATGTTAGCTTCGGTACAAACTGTTTTCCAAATGCTTTTTGACAGCATGGCTCGCTCAAACATTGGCCCGGTAGCCTGGCCTATCGGCCACACCATACCAAAATTACGGATGGAAGCGCCTACTGCACGTTCGTTACGCTCAAACACGGTTACCTTATAGCCGCGAATGGCCAAAGCGCGGGCTGTAGCCAAACCTACTATACCTGCGCCTATGATTATAGCCGTGCCCCCCTGCCCCCTGAAGGGGGAGTTTTTTGAGTTATTATTTTCGCTCATTATATTATTCATTAGGTCATTGTTCATTCGTCATTTTTTGACTCTGAACTCATGGCTGCGGACTTATCGTCTGAAAATTTATCTGTTCGCCGGTATCCTCTTCGGTACTCAATTTTTTTTTATCGCGGGCAGCGCTTTGTAAAAAGTAAATGAGGGATAACGACCCGCAAATGCCGCCGGCGAGGGCCACTATCATTACACCTTCCTGGAAAAATGTCCCCCAGCTTATTGAAGGGCGGCCAAGCTCTTTCACCAGTAAAACACTTACGCTGCCCAGGTATCCCATCGAATCGGCAATGTACATGATAAAACCAACGTTGCTTTTATAGTGAAACGATGCTATCATCCGCTCAAAAAATATAGCATTGTAGGGCACATAGCCCATGTACAGGCCCAGGCCAACACATGTCATCCATAAGGTTGGCCCCATCATTTTAAGGGTAAACATGATACTTGATATGCCTACCAGTACGCAACCGGCAATGATCATTAAATGGATGATGCTGAAAGCACGGAGGTTTTTCCTCACAAGGATCAGCAAGCTCATCGCTACTAATACCACCAGCGAGATTTTGATATCGGTAGTAGTGAAAATGCTGTTATCCTTAATGCCCAGGCTGGCCCAGATCTCCACCTCAAAATTATCACGCACATCACGCATGATGGTGAGAAGCACATAAACGATAAGGGTGAGGATAATGCCCGGCAAAAAGCGGATAACGAATTGTTTACGCTCAGTTGCACTCATCGGTGTACGTTCGGAACGCAGACGTTTATCTTCGGCGGTAGGCGCCGGGATTAATTCCATACAACCTACAAAAAATAACAGCGGCAACACAAATACGGCCCCTGTTAAAAAGGGCATATAGTATTCGTTTACATGAAAACCGGTTATTAAAGTGCGCCCGGTTGTTTTCACAAATCCTGAGGCAAAAATAAGGCTGATAGATAATACTGAAGCCATAAACTCGGTTGAACGCCTGCCTTCCAGATAACCAAAAACCAATCCCCAGATAAGACCGAGCGGAAAACCGTTTATAAAAAGGAACACAATATTCCATGGGGCTGGTACAAAGGCAAAAGCGAGGAGAGCTGCCCAGGCGATACCGATTAGCGTTAAAATATAACGTGCGCGTGTTTTGCTGTTTACTTCGGCTATAAATTTGATGCCGTAAAATTTGCTGCTCATATAGCCGATAACCTGCGCTATAACCAGCCAAACTTTATAATCAACATGAAAGTATTCGTGACCTGTGAAAGTTGCCGCCGCAAATGCCTTACGGAAAGCGTACATGGATGTATACGTTCCAAAGGCCGAAACCGCTGCCAAAACTGAAATCAGTGCATAAGGCCATTGGGCTACTTTTGCACGTAAACTTTCAATCAGTTTCATAATACTTACTGGTTTATGATGTCAACTACCTGTGCAATATCGTCAATAATATGGGTTGGGTTATAGGTTTCCAGCTCGGCGCGGGTAAAAATGCCGGTGGTTACACCTATGGAATATTTGCAGCCGGTGTTTTGCCCTTCGCGTACGTCAACCTCGGTATCGCCTACTTTAGCAACTTCCATTGCATCGGTTATATTTGCTTCGAGCATCATTTTCCGGATCATGAAAGGATGCGGGCGACCAAGTTCAACCTCGTCCGAGCCAACAACGTAATCGATCAGGCCTTTCTCATGCCATTGCAGCCGGTTAACAATAGTATCGGCAATATCTCGCGAGAAGCCGGTATTGATGCCCACTTTAACACCTTGCTCGTGCAGTTTGGCAAAAGTTTCTTCAACGTTTGGCAGCGGTTCAATACCCGGCTCAAACTGGTAAAAGTTAATCATTTGCTGTACAAATTCTTTATGTATGGTAGTTACCAGCTCGTCGGTAATAACTGACTGATCGGCCTCATGTTCGGTAAGCATTTTACGGATAGCGAGGGTTTTCTCATAACCCATCAATGGGTCTATTTTCTCCAGTTCAACTTCATAACCTGACTTTTGCATAGCAGCCCTGAAAGCCTTACTTACCTCATGATCGTCTTTAACCGTAGTACCGGCTATATCAAATACCACTAATTTTATGCTCATAATAACAAATATAATTGTTTAGCAATACTAAACTTTTTTTATTAAAATTAAACTAAATTAGTGTTAAGGTTTGGTTAAGGGGTGATTGATTGAGCGTCCTTAATTTGAACGGCAAATGCATGTAAGGCGTTTCTACCAAGTAATTATCATAAAAATTTGAGCCATACGGACAAGTAAATTGAGCCGTGCAAGAAATTTCCTCATGAACAAAACTATTGATCTTTGTTTTCAAATAAAATATCAACTATGGAAAACATGATGAGAATACATTTGGGCAAAAATGGCCCGCTGGTTTCAAAACTGGGGTTGGGCTGTATGCGCATGTCATCAGTTTGGGGCAGTACAGCTAACGACGAAAACGAAAGTGTCGCCACTATACAGGCGGCGTTAGATAACGGCATCAACTTTTTAAACACCGGCGATTTTTATGGCGCCGGTCATAATGAGCTATTGGTAGGCAAGGCTGTTAAAGGCCGCCGCGACGACGCCTTTATCAGCGTAAAATTTGGCGCCATTTTTTATAATGGCCAATGGCTTGGCTTAGATCTCCGCCCTATAGCCATCAAAAACTTCATCAATTATTCGTTAGTACGATTAGGTATCGATACCATCGATCTGTATCAACCCTGCCGCCTGGATAACAGCGTTCCGGTAGAAGATGTGATAGGTACCGTTGCCGACCTGATTAAGGAAGGAAAAGTACGCCATCTTGGTGTTTCTGAAATTACTGCAGATCAATTACGCAAAGCCAACAGCATACACCCTGTAACCGCGCTGGAAATTGGATACTCGTTAGCCGACAGGCAAATTGAAAACGACCTGCTGCCTACTGCTAAAGAACTGGGGATAGGCGTAGTAGCGTTTGCCAACACCGCCGAAGGTTTACTTACCGGCGATATGAAAGCACCGCTTCCGGCAGATAGTTATCATAACCATTTTTCGCGTTTCCAGGGAGAAAACCTGGTGAAAAATCTTGAAAGGGTTGAAGTATTAAAACAGATGGCCGGCGACAAAGGCTACACGCCTACACAGCTTGCCATAGCATGGGTAAACGCCCAGGATGATAATATTATGCCGCTGGTGAGCATGAGTCGCAGATCGCGCCTGCCTGAAAACATACAGGCTATGCAAATTGAATTTAGTGCTGATGAAATGAATACACTCAACACCGCTTTTGCCCAGGGGGCAATATTAGGTGGTACATACCTGCAACGATAAATGGATGGGCTGCATAAGCCCCTCCTATTTTATATATTTACATAGTGACCAATCCAACCGAAATAATTCCAGGCGTTATCTTTTATTCTTTTTTCTCGAGGATGAGAAAAGAAAAGGTAGGCTTTTTTGAGCATAGCACCCTGGTACTACAAGTTTCGGGGCAATTCAGCATCGAAACCGCTAATCAAAAAATCTCGATGAAAGGTGGCGAAATGATGCTGATCCGTAAAAATCAATTGGGCGAACTCATCAAAATGCCGGTAGATGGCGGCGACTATCAAACTATCATCATCTGCCTGAAAGAAGATATGCTGCGGCAGCTTGCTTTGGAAGAGCAGATAGAACCGGGGCAGAAATACACCGGTCAACCCAATATCAGGATCCCCGAAAATGAATTTTTACGAGGTTTTTTTCAATCGGTGATCCCTTATGTTCACCATCCCAACGAAAAAATAACCAAGCAACTGGGCATGCTGAAAGTAAGGGAAGCTGTGCACTTACTGCTGCACACTATGCCCGAACTTAAAGATTTTCTGTTCGATTTTTCGGAGCCGCATAAAATCGACCTGGAAAAATTTATGCTCAGCAATTTTCATTTCAATATACCTGTCGAGAAATTTGCGCAACTTACGGGTCGGAGCCTTGCGGGGTTTAAACGCGATTTTCAAAAAACTTTTGATACTTCGCCCCGGCATTGGCTGCAAGCCAGGCGGCTTGCAGAGGCGCGTCACCTCATCGAAAACAAAAACCGGAAACCATCCGAAATTTACCTCGATTTAGGATTTGAGAGCCTGGCCCATTTTTCCCATTCGTTTAAAAAAGAATTTGGCAAAGCACCTACCGAGTGGATGCACTGATCAGCTTTTTTTTCTGTTGATAACGAATAAATTTTTGTAATAACCTCTGAAAGAGAAGTTACATTACCCTTATTCAATTAACCACTCACTCAATCAACCATTCTCCATCATTTCTTTTCTTCAAAAAAATAAACCACCAGCATACTGGCTGTGGTATTGCCCATGTTTTTTGGAGTATGGGAGATGCGTCCGTCAAAGAGCATGCTATCGCCCTGGTTAAGGGTGATGGTATCATCATTAAACTGGTAAGCTACCTGGCCGGACAGGATATATTTATATTCAAATGCTTCGGTTTCAACAAGCGGGCGGGTGGCATCGGGTTCAAGCTCCAATATTACAATATCAACAGTGCTTTGGCTTATCGATTGGGTAAAGATGCGCTGGTAATGAAAACCATCGGCATGCTCTTTTTCAAAATGATCGTATTCGTGTTTGCGCTTTACCAAAACTGGCAAATGATCGCTTTTTGAACGCATATCTTTAAAAAACTCGTTCAGGTCTATTTCCAGTGCTTTAATAATATCTATCAGTACAATGAGCGATGGGATGGTGCGGCTGTTTTCAATTTGTGATATCAGGCCTTTGCTTACGTTGGCCCTTATAGCAAGTTCCTGTACGGTTATATTTTTTTCGCGGCGGCGTTCTTTTATCCGGTTACTGATTTGTATCAGTATGTCTTCTTCCATTTATAGCAGGTTATTTGGTGCGCAAAGTAATTAATCAGGCTATTTATCCAAAATGATTTTTTTGTTACGCTTTGAAACAACGTAGTTTAAATGTTAACGGGTATTTATATAATATTGTTGCCTTAGTTAAGTTTTCATAACCAATACATGAGTTTTGAAATTGTTTATATTTAATAAGATAAGCGGCTTGCGGTATTAAAAATTAATGATAAATATTGGTTTTAATTAATATATTTCATGAATATTTAATAATTACCTAACCTGTATGCCGTTTATTTGCACCTAAAAATTTTAATAGCATGGCACCATCTCAATATAATCCGAAAGCTGTAGTTGATGAAGTATTTTCATTATACGAAAAATTTGGCGATGCCGATTATATAGGAGAACCTGTTTCTCAACTGGAACATATGTCGCAGGCTGCAACGTTGGCCGAGGCCGAAGGGTATGATGATGAGGTTGTGCTTGCCGCGTTTTTTCATGATATAGGACATCTTTGTGCCGATGCTGAAGAAGCAGGCAGCATGGATGGCATGGGCAATGTTGATCATGAGCGCCTGGGTGCCGATTACCTGCTGGAGCGTGGTTTTTCTGAAAGGGTTGCCAACCTTGTGCAGGGTCACGTAATTGCCAAAAGATATCTTACCTATAAATACCCCGAATATTATAACCGCCTGTCGGATGCCAGTAAGGCTACCCTCGAGTTTCAGGGAGGCGTGATGACTGCCGAAGAAGCAGCCGAATTTGAATTGAACCAGGATGCAGAGCTTATTATCAGGTTGCGCTACTGGGACGATATGGCCAAGGAAATGCACGTGCCTGTAAATAACGTTGATCATTTAAAAGCTATTGCCCTTGCGCACCTGCAAGTGGTAAACGGATAAAGGCCATATTAAGTTTTTGTGATTAATTTATAATCTGTCTGTTACAAAAATCACCTGCTTAACACAGGGTGAACATCAAGTTAAGTATAGCTTAATACTAAATTGGTTTACTAATAATAAACAAAGTTTAGTATTGCTGTATGAAAACATCCATCCTTTCACCCTTAAATTTTAGCAGATGAACAAGATTTACCAGAGATTAAGAACCGTAATAACGGTTTTGTTATTTTGCGTAGCTCCATCTATTTTATTCGGACAAACCAAAATAAACGGTACTGTTACCGATGACAAACACTTGCCGCTGCCGGGCGTAAGTGTAAGAATTAAAGACCAGAATAAAGGTACTGTTACTGATATTGACGGCCGTTATAGTATTACTGCAAACGCAGGTCAAACACTTGTTTACTCGTTTGTGGGTTATGCCCCGGTTTATGTGGTGGTTGATAACAAAACAACTATAAATGTAAGCCTGATTGGCGATAGCAAAGCATTAAATGAGGTTGTTGTAACCGCGCTGGGCGTTAAAAAAGAAACCAGGCGCATTGGTTACTCAACACAATCAGTAAATGGTGCAGATGTTACCATGGCCCGCGACCCTAATCCCATTACAGGTTTAACAGGTAAAGTAGCAGGTTTATCAGTAGGCCCATCTGCCGAACTTTTGGGTAACCCATCTGTATTGATCAGGGGTAACGCTGTTTCATTATATGTAGTAGACGGCTTCCCTATTAACACTGATACCTATAACATCAGCCCTGACGATATCGAAACCTATACTGTATTAAAAGGCCCGTCGGCTGCGGCACTTTACGGTAGCCGCGCACAAAACGGTGCGATTTTGATCACCACTAAAAAAGGTGAAAAAAACAAAAAAGGTTTAACTGTTGATATAAACAGCAGTACGGTAATGAATACCGGCTTCCTTGCTTTCCCACGTACACAAAGCACATTTGGCCCGGGCGAAAATACTTTTTACACCTTTGTTGATGGTAAAGGTGGTGCACCGGGTGGTGTGGATAGTGATTATGACGTTTGGGGCCCATATTTTGCCGGTCAGTTGATCCCTCAGTATGACAGCCCTGTTGTTAATGGCGTACGCCAGGGTACCCCATGGGTTGCACGTGGTAAAGACAACCTGAAAAACTTTTTGAAAACAGGTTATCAAACCAATAACAACGTTTCATTAGGTTCGGTTGGTGATACTTATGTAACCCGTTTTTCAGTTTCACAGCAACACCAAACAAGCTATATCCCTTCTCAATACCTTGATATAGCTAATGCCAACTTTTACGCTCAGTTCACTCCTACAAAACGCTGGAGATTTGAAGCAAACGTTGATTTCAACAGGCAATCAACTGATAACTTTCCGGACGTACAGTACGGCCCTAACAGTATCATTTACAACATTGCTGTATGGACAGGTGCCGACTGGAATATCAATGCACCCGATATCAAAGCCATTTGGCAGCCAGGTAAAGAAGGTGTACAATCGGTATTTGCCGAGTATACCCGTTATCATAACCCTTACCTGTTAACTGAAAAATGGACCCGTGGTCATTACAAAAATGACGTTTACGGTTACTTGTCAGGAAACTTCAAGATCAACGATAACTTAAACGTTACTTTACGTTCGCAAATTGATACATACAACATCCTGCGTACTGAAGACCTGCCTTTTTCGGCCCACCCTTATGGCCGTGAAGGTAACCAGGGCGATTACCGCGAAGACCGCCGTAACCTGTTTGATAATAACACCGAGTTATTTGTAAACTACAACTACACTATCAAAAACTTTGTGAACTTATCAGGTTTAGTTGGTTCAAACCTGCGCAGCTTTAACTACAACTCAAGCTGGACATCAACAGACTATTTGAACGTACCTGAAGTTTATGCTTTCAGCAATTCAAAAAATGCGGTACAGTCAACCAACTTCTCATCGGCCGAACGTGTATTAAGCGGTTACTACTCAATTGATGCTACATTTGGTAAATATGCTACCTTATCAAGCACCGGCCGTATCGATAAATCATCGGCCTTCCAAAACGTAACTACTTATTATTATCCAAGTGTTTCAGCAGCAACTGTGATCTCTGATTACGTTAAACTGCCCGAAGTTATTTCGTTCTTAAAAGCAAGGGCATCTTACTCAACAGTAAAAGCCGATGCTTCAAGCTCAACAATCGGTCCTGCTCCTTTTAATGCGATTTCGGTTTACGGCGGTTCAACAACTACCAGCAACCCTAATTCAAACCCATTATTCTTAAACCCGCTTGGTTACGGCAGTACTTATAACTCACCTTATAATGGCCCAAGCTATCAGCTTAACCCATTCTACTTAACCAGCAAACCATATAACAGCCAGCCTGCAGCTTCTGCATCTGACTTTTTGTATCAGTCAAACATCAAAACTTCAACCCGTGTTAACTATGAAGAAGGTTTCGATATCAAATTCTTACAAAACCGTTTAGGTTTATCGGCTACTACTTTCCAATATATTGACGGTCCGCAGATTTTGGCTAACGCTATATCAACGGCTACCGGTTACACTACTTTATATCTTAATGCTTTAAAAACCAAGAAAACCGGTTACGAGTTTTCACTGGAAGGTACCCCTATCAAAAACCTTGGTGGCTTTAGCTGGAATGTTTTGGTTAACGTAGGTACCTTTAAAGACGTTTACGAAGAGTTACCTCCAAACCAGGATACTTACCAAACATTCTTCAAAAAAGGTGATCGTGTAGATAAATTATACGGTACCGCTTTTGCAAGAACTCCGCAAGGTCAAATCATCAATGATGCTGCCGGTAAACCGTTGGCATTACCGGTTCCGCAATATTTAGGTAACGAGAATGCTAAATACTCATGGAGCTTTTCCAACAAACTGCGTTACAAAAACTTTAACATGGGTTTCCAGTTTGACGGTTCGGTTGGTGGCGTGATCATCGACTATATGCATAACAAAACGATGCGCGGCGGTGCAAACATTGAAACCGCTACAGGCGCTTTGGGTGATGCCCGTTATAAAGACTGGCAAAACTTTGGCAAGGCCGGTTATAACGGTAGTTACGTAGGCGAAGGCGTAACCGTGTCAAACGGTGCAGCTATCAACTACGACCCTGCTACCGGTAAAATCACCAACTATGGCGCTTTGCAGTACGCTCCTAATAAGCAAACAGCATTGGTGCAGGATTATGTAAGTAAATATTACAATGTTGATGAATCAAACCTCATGAGCAAAACCTTCTCAAAACTTCGTGAAGTAACCCTTGGTTATGATTTCCCTAAAGCATGGCTTGATAAATCATTCATCAAAAAAGCATCGGTATCGGTTTATGGCCGTAACCTGCTATACTTCTACGGAGACAAACGCTTTAAGGATGTGGATTTAGATCAGTATAACTATGCTACTTCTTCAACTGTATTGCAGTCGCCTACAGTACGTAGCTATGGTTTTAACTTAAATGTATCATTCTAATAAAACATACGATGATTATGAAAAAGATATTTAGAATTTTAATACTGCCGGCGTTTGCTTTGCTAACAGTAACCGGATGTAAGAAAAGTTTTGAGGACCTTACCAAAAACAATAATGTGCCAAGTGTAGTACCTGCATCATTATTATTTAATGGGATCCTTAATAAAATGGCCGATTTGCCGCAATCTGAAGACGAAATTTATTCGCAATATTACCTTTATAACTATGATTATTATGGTAATAACCGTTATGATGCCTTTGCTAATGGTGGCGATAACTATTATAATACGTTAAAAAACGTAGTAGTAATGGAACAACGTGCTGCTGCAACCGGCGGTGCTGCTGTAAATCCGTATGAGGCTTTGGGGAAATTTTTCAGAGCTTATTTCTTTAGTAAAATGAGCCTTGAAGAAGGTGATATCCCAATGACCGATGCATTAAAAGGTCTGGATAACCTCACTCCAAAATATGATTCACAAAAAGATGTTATGGTGCAGTCGTTAGCATGGCTTGAAGCTGCGAATGCCGATTTAACCAAACTGATTGCTGATCCAAATTCAGGTGGCACAGGTGTTGGTGCTACTTTATCAAACGATATTTATTTTGGTAGCGATCTGGCAAAATGGCAAAAAACTGTAAATAGCTTCCATATTAGGTTATTACTTGCATTAAGTAAAAAAACTGCTGATATTGATGTGAAAGCACAGTTTGCTGCTATTGTTGGTAACCCAACTAAATATCCTATCATGACCAGCTCTGACGATAACCTGCAATATAAGTTTGTAGCGCCGAGCAATTACTATCCTCAAAACCCGGATAACTTTGGTCAAAACGGATCAAGGCAAAACTCATCGGCAACTTATGTAGGTTTGCTTACTAAATTTAAAGATCCAAGGGTTTTTGTAACCGCCGAGCCTTCACGCTATTTGGTTGATACCTTGAAACAAAGCCCAACAAGTTTTGATTCATTTGTAGGGGCCGATCCGGGTCTTGACCTTGGTGTAATGTATAACAACGCAACTTTACAGCGTTATTCATTCATCAACCGTAAGCACTTTTATTCAACTTATATAGGTGAGCCAAGTATCCAGATAGGATATCCGGAGCTGATGTTCAACATTGCCGAAGGTATTAACCGTGGTTGGGCTACAGGCAATGCCGAAACTTATTATATTAACGGTATCCAGGCATCGTACCAGTATTATGGTATCCCAACAGTTGCCGGTGCAAGTATATTTTCAGCATACTTTTACAGGCCTGGTGCAACAAAAGGCCCTGCCGATCAGTCGAGCTATGATGTGTTCCCGGTTACTGTTAACTGGACAACCTACTATGCACAACCGGCTGTGAAGTATGCCGATGGTGCAACAGGCCTTACACAAATATTACAGCAAAAATATCTTGCATTGTTCCGTCACTCAGGACTTGAGTCATATTTCACTTATCGTCGTACAGGTGTGCCAACCTTTACTACCGGTCCTGGTACAGGTAATAGCAGCCGTATCCCTGCGCGTTTTGAATATCCTCAGTCAGAGCGCACCGTTAATGCTACAAACTACAAAGCGGCATTAACAAGCCAGTTTGGCGGCAGTGATGATATCAATGGTATCATGTGGTTGCTTAAATAATTAAAATTGAAGTTAACACTATATAAAGGCCCCAATTAAGGGGCCTTTATTGATTAAACAAAACCTATGAAAAAGCTAATCTTAATGGTGCTGTTTTCAGCATCTTTTACAACCCTCTTCGCACAAGCACACAAAACCCAAAACGTAGTTATTGTCACTATCGATGGTTTACGCTGGCAGGAAGTTTTCCGCGGTGCCGATTCGGCTATCATCAACTCAAACGATACCCAGGATAAGAATGAGGTTCGTAAAAACTTCTGGACGGATGCCGCAGCCGATCGCCGTAAACTGCTGATGCCTTTCTTTTGGAGTACGGTAGTTGAAAAAGGGCAGCTGTACGGTAACCGTGATCTGGGCAGCAAAGATGAGGTTGCCAACCCCTATCATTTTTCATACCCGGGATACAATGAAATATTTACCGGTTTCCCCGATAAACGGATGAATACCAACGATGGTATTTATAATCCTAACATGAACGTACTTGAGTTTCTGAACAAGCAAAAAGGTTTTGAAAACAAAGTAGCCGCATTTGCATCGTGGGAGCGATTTTCACAGATTTTAAGCCCGAAACGTGCCGGTGTTTTAGTTAATGCGGGTTTTATGCCTTTGGATGTTCCTGGTATGAACGACCGCCTGAAACACTTGAATGAGCTGCAACTGGAAGCTCCCCGTTATATCAGCGATTCAACCCGGATCGATTTTCTGACCTTTGAGTTTGCTAAAAACTATATGATGCAGTACAAACCGCGTGCATTATATGTATCATTTGATGAACCTGACGATATGGCCCACGGGGGCAACTATAAATTTTACCTTGACCGTATTAAACAGGAAGATGGTTTTATAAAACAGCTTTGGGACTATATCCAATCAGAGCCTGCTTATAAAAACAAAACTACCCTGATCATTACCTGCGACCACGGTAGGGGCGATGAGCCTACGAAGAAATGGCATGACCACGGATCGGACGTATTACACTCGGAACAAACCTGGTTTGCGGTTATCGGCCCGGATACCCCGCCCTCCGGCGAAATGAAATTGGCCCAGGCAACCTATCATAAACAACTGGCCCAAACCATAGCCAATTTATTGGGCTTTGATTTTAAGGCTGCTGCCGGTCATGAGGTTGGCGATGCTATTGGAAGTGTTACCGGTAAAAAATAAAACAAGATGCGTTTTCAATTAGTAACTATTTTGGGTTTACTATGGTTATTGCCCGCTGATGGGTGGCAACCCAACCCGGCCCCGGTTTCAAAACATAAATTTATTGTTGCCGCCCATCGTGGTGATCATGTTATTTATCCTGAAAACACACTTGAAGGATATAAAGAGGCCATAAAAAATGAGGCCGATTATGTAGAGATAGACTTGCGTACCACTAAAGACGGTGAGTTGGTAAGCATGCATGACGGCAGCATCAACCGCATGACCGATGGCAAAGGCCAGTTAAAAGATTTTACGCTTGCCGAATTGCTGCAGCTAAAGGTGAAAAGTAAGGATACCGCAAGTAAACAAATATTCCGGATCCCAACCTTTAAGCAAATCCTAAAAGTATGCAAAAACCGGATAGGAATTTACCTTGACTTTAAGGCTGCCGATCCGGAACAAGCTTATCAGATGATCAAAGAATACGGCATGGAGAAACAAGTGCTGGTTTATATTAACAGTGCTGTCCAGTTTACAGGCTGGCGTAAAGCTGCTCCCAAAATGCCGTTGATGCTGAGCCTGCCCGATAGTGTTAAAAGTACTGCCGGGATGAAGAGTTTTATCAATCAGTATCATCCTGATATTCTTGACGGATCATACAATCAATATACCGTAGATATGGTCGCATTAGCCAGTGAATATCATATCCCGGTTTGGCCTGATATCCAAAGTGCAGGTGAAGGCCCGGCAGATTGGAACAAAGCCTTGGCTGTGGGTTTAAAAGGCTTACAGACCGATCACCCGGCGGCCTTAGTGAAATTTTTGAAAGAGAAGGAGCTGAGGTAACTTGTCTGAATCAGAATTTTCAGAATGCCCGAATTTTCAGAATTAAAACTTTGCATTCCGGATATTTTTAAATTCTGATTCAGACAATTTCTTAATCTTTTCAATACCCCAAACTACCCTTGCTAACAAAATAACCTTCAATGCCCTCATGTCGCGAATTTTTTGGTATGTGCAGCCTACAACCATGTAAAAGGTTGGCCCGACAACATTCCGCTTCGAAATACATAATATTTTAATCAAAACAATAATCCCGATCATGCAGGAATACTTAAGGATTAACATAACTAAATAATTATAACTACTTTTATATCAATGAGGTAATAAATTAACGGGTTTATAAACCAATATAAATCGCTTTGCCATGAAAAGAAATAATTTCATTGCTGCTGTACTCGCTTTTGCCGCAACGCCTTTAGCGTCTTTTGCAATTGATTTAAAGAGATCGCTGCGCGTAAACAAAGGATTTAAAATAAGCGCAGGAGAAGGCCGCGTACATGGGCATATTAAATTAAAAGGTGTCAATTCAAATATACTGGATGTGAAAGTATCCGGCAGTGATACCGACGGCGACCTGGCTATTTTTGAGCAAACAAGTTTATCGCAAGGCCGGGGTACCCCCTTGCATGTGCATCCCTTACAGGATGAAATATTTTACGTTTTAGATGGCGCCTACTACTTCCAGGTTGGTGAAGATAAGTTTCATTTAAGTACAGGCGATAGTGTTTTTTTACCCCGAAATGTGCCACACGCATGGACACAAGTATCTGAAAAAGGAAAAATGACGGTTATGCTTCAGCCGGCCGGCAAACTTGAAAGTTTTTTTGTAACCATGCAGGCACTGGATCATGAGCCAACAAAACAAGAACTTGCCAAGATTTTCAACGATCATGAGATGCAAATTGTAGGTCCGCCGTTAAAACTGGAATAAAATTCATATAGTCTATATCAGGATAGGTTAAATTAGGTATTTTCTTAACCTTTATTTAACACCCCAAAACTACCTTCGCCAGCAAATAAGATCCTATGACCTCGCGCCGCGAATTTTTCGGCACCGCCTTAACAGGTGTAGCCGCTTTAAGTCTTTTACCTGCTGTTAACAGTTTTGCTGCCGAAAATAACCGGTATAACCGCACTACCAATGCTAAACTTAAATTGAGGTTTGCACTGGCGTCCGATATCCATTATGGCCAGCCGAAAACCGATTTTCCCCTGCATACTGGGAATATGATTAAATGGCTTAACGAAGACCATAGCAAAAATCACCTTGATTTTGTGATTGTAAACGGCGACCTGGTACATAATCGCCCGGACCTGCTGCCGGAGATCAAAACCAAATACCTTGATAAGTTAAATGTTCCCTACCATACCATCCCCGGCAATCATGATTTTGCGGATGCCACCGTTTGGAAGAATGCCTTTGGTTATGAGGATAAATACACGGTGGAGTTTGGCGATATAGGTTTTGTACTGGCTCATACCGCCGATACAAAAGGCGTTTACACCTGCCCTAATAATGCTTTCCTCAAAGCGTCATTAGATAAATTTGCCGATAAAAGGATCGTTTTTGTGATACTGCACATCCCGCCTACCAAATGGGTTAAGAATGATGTATTTGTTGATTGCCCCGAAACCATCCAATTGCTGCATTCGTATCCCAATATAAAAGCTGTTTTTCACGGTCATGATCATCTTTTGGATGGCGTACGCTACACCGATAAACTCCCGCATTTTTTTGATTCGCATATAGGCGGCGACTGGGGTACCGATTACAAAGGTTACCGCATAGTTGAAGTTGATGAGCAAAATGCCATCTACACCTACCAGGTAAACGCCAGCCAAAATCCGGTGCTTAATTCAGCTAAGCTGTAAATAAGATTTCGGAATTTCGATTTCGGAGATAGTTATTTGTTTATGCCTTTTTTGGCGCAAGTGTTGTGCGAATGGTTGCGGGTATGCTCACTTGTGCCGGTCCGAATGCCTGTATAGTCCTAAAAAGGTTTACAGATTAAATGCTAAATCCTGCTATACGTTTACATAGCGTCGAAGGCACAAGTTAGCCCGGCACAGGCAATCACACAAAACTTGCGCCAGTTGGGAGATAATTATTTGTAACGCTCCACGGGAAATTTTAAACCTATCTGCTCCCTCGCTTGATCTATCATAGCTATCATTTGCCGGGATAGTTCATGTGGCAGTACCGGGCTTTCGGTTTTGCCCTGCTTTATGAGGTCGCAAAAATGAATGATCTCATAATTAAGTCCCCCTGCGGTAAATGGTTTATTCAATTCTACATTGCGACCATCAAGATAGCTGATGGTTGCTTTTGCAGGG
Organism: Mucilaginibacter sp. cycad4; assembly: GCF_034263275.1. Classification (NCBI taxonomy): domain Bacteria; kingdom Pseudomonadati; phylum Bacteroidota; class Sphingobacteriia; order Sphingobacteriales; family Sphingobacteriaceae; genus Mucilaginibacter; species Mucilaginibacter sp. cycad4. The sequence goes on from NZ_CP139559.1 coordinate 6,927,210, forward strand.
TTCCACCAGTTTTTGTGGATGGTGATATTCCCAAGAGTTCCTACTATCAGCGCATCGCCCTTACCATGCATATCAAAACCGCAATACAACTGTGCATAACCATTTTGATGAAGCGTTTGAAAAATGGCGAACATGTCGATCCCGGTTTCGCTAAACCTGCCCATGGTTTGGATATCCTGCATGGGGCCAAGCCAGTCGAGGGCTAAAAAGGCTTCATAAATAGCGATCCCCATCAGGCTGCCGCCAACAAGCTCGAGGTTATAATTCGGGTGATCGGGCGGGCAATCAGCCACAGCAGAACCAGCCCTTACATAACCCACCGGGCCAATCGGATCATTGACCAGGTATTCTTTAAGCTTACCATATAGCGGAAAAAAGGGAGGCTTCATGCCTTCCATGAAAAGCAAGCCCGTTTGTTTGGCAACAGCAAGCACCTCATCCAATTCGGCAAGGTTAACAGTTACCGGCTTTTCGCAGAGTACCTGCTTCCCGGCTTTAAGAGCAGCAATACTATAGGCTGCATGGCTATCAGGTAGCGTAGCTATATAAACCGCGTCGATATCACTGGCAAGTAATTCTTCAACACTACGGCAGGCTTTGCCGCCATATTGTGCAACAAAGGCATCAACGGTTTCGGGCCGGCGCGAGTAGGAAGCTACCAGTTCAACATCTGGCACCGCTGTAAATCCCTGCATAAACCTGTGCGCAATACGCCCGCAGCCAATAATGCCCCATTTTATCATAAATTCTTTTTCTAAAATGTAGAAGTCTGTTATGATCGTCATTGCGAGGAACGAAGCAATCCCCTATTAGCAGAGCTGCCCTGTATAGTTCGCGATTGCTTCGTGCCTCGCAATGACGCCTTTTTTGTTAGGTCTCGAAAATATAGCTTTAAAAGCAAAAGTCCCGGGTAAATAAATTTTATTACTTACTCAGGACTTCTGACTTAAAACTTAAGACTCTCGACTTATTGATACTGAATATAAATCGGGTATGGTTTGTATCTTGATAAAACTTCCTCCGGTGTTAACATGTGGTGAGGTGGTTTTTTGATATCGTTTTTGTAAAACAATTTAAAACCTGTAAACTGAACCGGCTCCTGGTTAATAAAATAACGGTAGGTGCCGGTTTTCAGGTCAGGTTCGCCCCAACCGTCCATATCCATTACCAATTGGATCTCGGGGTGCAGCTTGATGTTTTTATAGTTGGTCACCATTTTTTTAGTAAAGCGGTGAACTACCAGGATTTTTGGCGGCAGGCCGTTTTTCTTAACAATATTGGTCAGGTAGTCTGATACATAGTTGATATCATCAGCATCATAAGTGCCTATCTTTTTGCCCGGATGGGTTCCGTCTTTCATCGAAAACTCAGGATCCATACCAAAATGCACCTGCGGTAATTCCAGGTATTTTTCAAGCAGTGGTAATTCTGCACGGATGTTACTTAAAGCTACCTGTACATCTAAAAATACGATGGCATGCGCTTTTTTAGCCAGTACCAACACGCTGTCAATTTGTTTAAATGGCATACGGTAACGGAATTTGCCGTCTTTACCGCCGTCGCCCTGGGCTACAACCGCAATATAATGCAATGCAGGTTGAACCGGGGTTTTAGGATCGGCCTTTTCCCAGTGTTTTACCTCGCCCTTAAGTTTAGCAAGCATTTCATTGGGAGGTAACTCACCTAAAATGCCCATTCTTTTCGAGTAAAGGTTGCCGTAAAAAGCAACTACACGTTTAAATGGTAAAATGGCACCGCCTATTGGGTACGGGGTATTTTTAACAGGCCACCTGCCGGTAGTATCGCCATGCGCGTTGAATTTCATCAACGAGTCGTACAGCTTTTTATCAATAGGAGGATAGTCGGATTTTTTAACGCTTAAGGTATCTGCTGTTTCAGCCTCGGCCGAATCACCTTTAACTGCAGCGGCGGTCTTTTTACCGTCGGTTTTGGCATTATTGCCATTTTGGGAGCAGCTGTTTAAAAGCAAAGCTGCCGATGCCACAAATGTAGCGGATAGTACAAGCGTTTTTAATTTCATTGTTTTAACGTTCAATATAATGCAGGTGTATGTAAGGCGTGTTTAATTAATTTAATTTCCAGCCACTTATAAGCAGCAATTGTGTCGGTTCGGTCGCCGCCAAAGATAGATATTGGAAATTAATTACTTTTAATTTTATGAAACTTTCCAAAAACGCCCAGCGGTAATTTTGGCCCGGCTGTGGCCTGCAGGTAAAGCTCGCCTATTTCGAGGTTTTGCACCTGCGGGAACGAACTTTTGATGAGGTTTTCAACTATTACGGAGGAGAAGCCAAGTGAGTAAGTATTCAGGATGAGGAAGTGCTCTTCAGGGTCGAGCAATTGGGTTACATCACGCATCATTTCGGTGATATTATCTTCCAGTTTCCATTTTTCGCCGTTAGGGCCGTTGCCGTAAGCAGGTGGATCAAGGATGATACCATTATATTTTTTGCCGCGTTTCAGCTCGCGCTTTACAAATTTTAAAGCGTCTTCAACAACCCAGCGTATATTGTTTAAACCCGAGATCTCCTGGTTTTCATTGGCCCAGGTTACTACCTGTTTTATCGAATCAACATGGGTGGTATCGGCACCTGCTGCCCGCGCAATCAGCGAAGCGCCGCCGGTATAGGCAAACAGGTTAAGTACTTTGGGTTCGGGTGTTTTAAAGCGTTTTACATTTTGGCTGATATAGTCCCAGTTTACAGCCTGCTCCGGGAAGATGCCCACATGTTTAAATGAAGTAAGTCCCAGCCTGAACTTAATGGCTGCTTCCTTGTTTTTATATTCGATATGCCAGCGATCGGGTGTTTTAGGGTCTTTTTTTAACCACTCGCCTGACGTGGCCGAACGGCCTTTAAATTTAATATGATGTAAGCGCTGCCACTCAGAAGCGGGCAGGGTTTTGTTCCAAACCGCCTGTGGTTCGGGGCGGATGAGTATGGTGTTCCCAAAGCGTTCCAGCTTTTCAAAATCGCCGCAATCAATCAGCTCGTAATCTTTCCAGTGCGTTGGGGTAAGTAGTTGGATCATTTTTTTGAAGTCCGAAAGTCCGTAAGTGGGATGTCCGAAAGATAGAGAAGTCTATTGCCGGAAATCTTGCGTTAATTAATTGCGCAAATCTAAGATATTTCTTTCGGACTTTCGGGCCTCCGACTTTCCGACTCGCTATAGCGTTGCCTTCGCCGCCCGCATAAACGGACTGGCAAATACAAAGTCGTTAAGTTCTTTGTTGTCGGTTTTGGCTATCTCCTTGTTTGATCCTTCCCACCATTTTTTGCCCTGGTACAGGAAAATGATATTATCGCCTATGCCCATTACCGAGTTCATATCATGGGTAACTACTACGGTAGTGATACTGTATTCCTGTGTAAGTTCAGAGATTAGTTCATCTATCAGGATAGATGTTAGCGGGTCGAGTCCTGAGTTGGGTTCATCGACAAATAAATATTTGGGCTGCATGGAAATGGCACGGGCAATACCCACCCGCTTTTTCATACCGCCCGATAATTCGGAAGGGTATAATTTATTTTTACCGGCAAGGTTAACCCTTTCCAGGCAAAAGTTGGCACGGTCGAGTTTTTCGGCTTTTGATTGGTTGGTGAACAGGTTAAGCGGAAACATGATATTTTGCTCAACGGTCATGGAATCAAAAAGGGCCGAGTTTTGAAAAAGCATCCCTATTTGGGTACGGATAGGCACGCGTTGTTCAAAGTTCATGTTGGTAAAGTTTTCGCCGTCGAAAATCACATTACCTTTTGTAGGTTCATGCAGGCCTACAATACATTTCAGCAAAGTGGTTTTTCCTGATCCGGACCCGCCGATGATCAGGTTGTTTTTTCCGGCCTGGAAAGTTGCAGTAATCCCTTTCAAAACTTCGTTTTCGCCGAAGGTTTTATATACGTCTTGTATTTCGATCATAGTAACAGGCGTGAAATGATAAGGTCACAAAACAGGATCATGATACAGCTCCAAACAACTCCACGCGTTGCCGATTGCCCAACTTCAAGCGAGCCGCCGTTAACATAAAAGCCCTGGTACGAACAGATGGATGTAATAACGAACCCGAAAAATATAGCTTTAACAGCACATACGGTAACAATAACCGGGTTAAAGCCATCTGTTAAACCGGAAATATAATCGGTTGTTGATACATCATTTGATGCAAGACAGGCTATATAGCCGCCGGTTAAACCCAGGCCAACAGATACGATGACCAATAAGGGGATCATGGTTATGCCGGCAATAACTTTAGGGGAGATCAGGTAGCCCGGGGCATTTACGCCCATAATTTCAAGGGCATCTATCTGTTCGGTAACCCGCATGGTACCAATTTGCGATGCCATACTTGAACCCACACGACCGGCCAAAACCAGTGCCGAAATGGTTGGGCTAAACTCCAATATGGTTGAATCGCGGGTGATGCCTCCTACTATTGATTTTGGAATAAAATCGCTGATAAGCTGGAATGCTGTCTGAATAGTAGCTACCGCGCCGATGAACAACGATATAATGGCAATAATACCCAGCGAGCCAATACCCACCGAAACCATTTCACGCATGATCTCGCTCCAGTACACACTGAATTTTTCGGGCTTTCTGAAACTTAAACGCAGTAAGAGTATATATTTTCCTAAGCTATGAAACATCTATATGTATAAAAATCGGTTAAAAATACGCTTTTTACCTTTAAGCCTAAATGGTCAGGTGTTAAAACAAGTCATTTTAAATTCAATTTTATAAGCGTATCAATTATTATGCTTACGTAAATTGCGGGCATAAAGCTTCACTAACAATAAAAATTAATTTTAACAATATGAAAAACGTACTCATTACCGGTTCAACTAAAGGCATGGGCCGCTCAATTGCAATTGCTTTTGCTAATGAAGGATTAAACGTGGCAATTTGTTCGCGGAATGAGCAAGAATTATTGAATTTTAAAGATGAACTGGAACAAATTGACCCCGGGGTAAAAGTTTTTGCGATGAAAGCTGATGGCAGCAAAAAAGCTGAGTTGCTGAAATTTGCAGCTGCTGCCGAAGCCGAGCTTGGTTTTATTGATGTTGTGGTTAATAATCTGGGCACGTTTATACCTTCAAGCATACTGGATGATACCGAAGATACCTTTCAGATCCAGATGAATACTAACCTGATGCCGGCCTATGAGCTGTACCGTTATTTTGGTAAAGCCATGGCAAATGCACGTAAAGGGCACTTCTTTAATATATGTTCGGTAGCGTCGTTAAATCCTATTCCACAAGCCGGTAGTTACAGTGTAACAAAGTACGCGCTATTAGGTCTAACAAAAGTAATGAGGCTCGAGATGCAGGAGCATGGTGTAAAAGTTACCGCCGTAATACCGGGATCGACGTTGACGGATTCATGGAAAGACGCGGTTGTTGACAAAAATACCATGGTGCTGCCCGAAGATATAGCATCGGCAATCATCAATATTTACAGGATGAGCACCGGCGCAAATGTCGACGAAATCATCATCAAACCTGCGCCGGGCCAGTTATGATAAATCAACTTTAAACATAAACGAACATAAATTATGGAAAAGAAACTTCATCGTGACGAGCACCGAAAGGTAATAGGCGGTGTTTGCGCGGGCCTTGCCGAGCATTTCGGCACGGATGTAGCAGTTATCAGGGCTATATTTTTAGTAACCCTTATTTTAAAAGGCTTTAGCTTACCTATATATATAGTACTGTGGATAGTACTGCCCAAAAAAGGCTTTGACTTTACCCCCGGTGTTGATTACAGGGTACCTCCTCAGGATAATCCTTTTACAGATGCATCGCAATCAGGGCCATTTTACGACCCCAAGTTTAGTAACCGGCCTTTTAATCCTCCGCCCTTTGTAAATCCCCCTAAAAAGCAAGCTTCAACAGTTGGGCTAATATTTGGCGTGGCGATGATTTTTTTGGGTTCGATATTCCTGCTCAACGAGCTTAACCTGATGCCCGACTGGGATTTTGAAAACCTTTGGCCGGTAATGCTGGTGGGTGCAGGTATAGCGCTGATCATTTCAGGGGTTAAGAAACAACCATGGGAAAAACAAAGCTGGCATGCCAACGAGGTAACCGATACCTCCGAAACAGGGCCTGCTAAAGACGAAACAGAAACTAAAGATACACCTCCAACTATATAATATTATGAAAAGCGATAAACTTGTTCCGGGCGCGATCCTGGTGTTGTTGGGAGTGGTATTCCTGCTGGATAACTTTCACGTAATAAATTTCGACTGGATGAACCTCCTGTACCTGTGGCCTATATTTTTAATAATGGGCGGTATCAGCCTGGTGTTTGCAGGCAACCGGTCGCCATTGGCTACTATCCTGAAGCTGGCGGTTGTAGTAGGCTGCTTTGCATTGCTGGTATTTGGCAACTTTGGTAAGCGCTATCATTTTTGGCCAAATGCATGGACCTTCCATAGCGATGATTATAACAATGACAATGATGACGACGACAGTGATACCACCAACACCGATCAGGGTGTTGTTAAAATAGGCGGCGATAAAACTTTTAAACAGGAGTATACTGCCGATATTAAACATGCCCGTCTTAACATCAGCGGCGGCGGTACCATTTACAACTTAAGTGATAGTACCACTGATTTGTTTAACGCCCAAACGCAGGAACTTTACGGTAAGTATACCTTTAACCACAGTAAGGACGATTCGGTATATGTGCTTAACCTTAATTTGAAAAATAATAAAGGCTTTCATTTTGACTCCGACGACCGCAAAAACAATAAGGCCGACATTAAATTAAACACCAATCCGGTATGGGATATTGACGTAACTACAGGTGCAACAGATTTAAATTTTGACCTTTCAAAATTCAAAATAAAAAGCCTATCTTTAAAGGGCGGTGCAGCATCGTTTGATGTGAAGCTTGGAGCCCCTCTTACCAACACAAATATAGAGGTTTCAACCGGTGCGTCTGAAGTTACTATAAGGGTACCCAAAGGCGCTGCATGCCGTATCACATCCAATACAGGCCTCTCATCAAACGAGTTTGAGGGCTTTAGTAAAAAGAGTGATAATGACTACGAAACCGATGGCTTTGATGCCGCAAAAAACAGGATCCTGATCCATATGAGTGGCGGTATCTCTGATTTTAAAGTTAACCGATATTAACCTAAATCCTGAGTAAAACGATACCGGGACATAATACAACAATAATGACTTGCCATCCGCTCCATCAATTTGATGGAGCGTTTTTTTTGCACCATATTGTAGTGCTGGTTCAGGGTTTTGTCATTTAAGATAAGGGAGGGGGTAAAAAGTGTTAAATTGAAAACCTTTGGTACAAAAAATAAGTTTAATTTACAGCACAAATAATCTACTATGAAATACCAATACCTTATATTATCTGCATTGCTATTTTTAGCCTGTACCGTAAATGCTCAAACTGTGGTAAAAGGCACTGTTTTTGAGTTGGGCAAAAACAATAAAATGGGGAATGTTTTTGTGCGTGATAACCAGAACAGGCAGATGACCATTACCGATAGCAAAGGTAATTTCAGTATCCGTACCGAAACAGGGCACACGCTTATTTTCAGTTCTCCGGGGTATGTATCAGATACGTTATATGTTACCGATTTTACCAACAAAAAAATAGAGTTAGTTGCTCAAACCATAGCTTTAAGGCAGGTTAATATCAGCGCCAAACGTGAAACCTTTGATGCTCATAAAGAATATCCCGAGGTATACACCCGGAGCAAGGTTTATCCCTTGTCGCCGACTTCGTGGTTTAGTAAGGAGGCAAAAGATGCCCGCCGCCTGAAAAAATACTTTAAACATGAGGAAGAAGAACGCCACGTTGACGAGGTATTTACCATGAACTACGTACAAAGCATTATCCCGCTACGCGGCCAGGAGCTTGAAAATTTCATGACGCTTTACAGGCCTTCATACGCGTTTATCAAAAGTAACAATGGCCCGTCGCTGGCGGTTTATATCAATGATTCGTACAAAAAGTACCTGGCACTGCCTGCTGATAAACGTACGCTGCCTGATTTGAAGGAGTAGTTTTTGATGATAGGGGTGTTTTAAAAGCCTGATATAATTAATTATATATTAAACATCACTGAGAGTAACCACCAGGGAAACCCCGGAAAAAATGTGATGAGGTAGAAAGTATTAGCGATTGTGCGTAGGGCTGCGTTAGGGAAGCGTAAAGCCCGGAGCGTGGCGGGGGCCATTGCGCGCCAGGAAAGCGAGGACTTGGAACGGAAAGCCCGGCCCGTTAGCTAACGGGAACGCCCATATTATAAATTGGTCAAAAAACACACTCTTAATAGTCAGTCGCTTACAATCACGTCATTGCGAGAAGTAATCGCGAACTATACAAAGTGGCTCTGCTTGTCGGGGATTATTAATAGCTATAATTTGTTTTCTATAGGTATTAATGAGCTCCCTTCGGTCGGTTGTCTTCGTACCTTGCAATGACGCTTTTTAATAATGTACTGTCAACAGCAGTAGGTTATCAATCCGCCCAAACGCTGATATCGTTGTTGACGATCTTTTGATAAAGCAATTGAATCTGGCTTTTCAGGATCCGGTCTTCCGATAGCGGGGGCAGGTTATCGATATCAAAATACTGCACGTCCAGTACATCAAAGCCTTTATTAATTTCGGTAGTGACCGCTTTGCAGTAGAAAACCATTTTATACACATAAAAAGGCTGTGGCGGGTGCGGGTGCATTTTTTTATCAAATACGGCCAGCAGCCTGTCGGCAGTAACCTGCAGACCGGTTTCTTCCCAAAATTCTTTAATAATGGTTTCCTTAGGTGTATAGCCAATGTCGCCCCATCCACCGGGTAACGACCATTTGCCATCCCCGCTTTCCTGTGCCAGCAGGATCTTATTATCCGGCGAAAGCAGGATCCCCCGTAAATCAACCTTGGCAGTAGGGTAGTCCCTGGACTGCGGAAATAGCAGGTTAATGGTTTCGACGCCATACCCGCTTACTTCATCAAACATCTGAGTGCTCAGGTGCTGCAGTTCCTGGTAGCGTTCAATGTCATATTCGTTTTTGGCATACAGCAGACCTGTATCAGCAATGGAACGTAATTGGGTTATGAGGGAAAGGAGATTTGTATTGGGCATAGCAGGGGGAGATTTTGTGATTTTGAAAATTAAATCAGGTTGATTATAAAAGAGGGGAATAACAAGCGAGTTAATCCCCACGTCATGCCGAATTTGTTTCGGCAGCCCATCAGCTAAGTCTGCGTCATGTGCAATACCTGTCCTGTAGGGGCCCGAAACAAGTTCGGGATGACCGCGTTTTAGAAACTTAACAAATCCGAAATCGAAAATCCGAACTCTGAAATCAAAATTACCCTCTGCCTAACAACTCGTCAAGCTTATTGCGTTCGGTTTGGAGCTCGCGGGCGAGTTTCTTTTCTTTTTCGTTGGCTTTGGCTTTGAAGGCTTTGTACTCTTCGTCAAGCTCTTCGTATAGTTTAATGCGGTACCTGGCTTCGCGGCTGTGAGCTCCCGAGCGGGCTATTACTATAACGGCAACCACGCCAAAAACAATAACCAGTCCCCACATTATCAGGTTGTATGTTGCTTTGGTGAAGGGAATTCCCAGCAGGCTGATCTCGTCGCGTTTAGCGTTTGATTCGTTGAGGGCTTGTTCCTTATTGCTCGCGTCAGATTTGAGGCTTTCAACATTTTTACCCTGTTCGGCGAGTTTAGCCTGGGCTTCTTTAAGCTGGTGGCGCTCGGTGTTTAGGGTATCCTTCATGTTTTTCCAAAGGGCGGCAACCAGCGGCTGCTGATAGTGGTATAGTTTGCTGAGCAGGTATTTGTACTGGCCGTTAAGGCTTTTATCTTTTTGCAGGGCCGAATCGGCAGCAGCACTGATTTTGGGCAGGGCATAAGCAGATTTAGCCGGTTGTTGCGATGCTACAGCCGGATTTTTAAGCGCTGCCGGGCTCGATCTTACAATGGGCGGAATAGCATTGGGTTTTAAGGTAGCGGGTTTCTTTTTGGTGCTGTCCTGTGCAAAAGTTGCCATAACGCTGCCCGTTATCATCGCTATTAAAACCGTTATCGTAAGTAGTAAATGCTTGTTCATCAAGTGTAAAATTAGGTATATGCTATTAACAAAACAGGATATATTCGGTTTTTATTATATGCACCCTGCGTTTTTGAGGCTAAAATAAGCTTTCGTACGTAATTAACCTACTCATAGTTATATTAGCGCCATGAATATAGGTATTATTGGTTTGGGCGATATGGGCCGCCTGTACGCAAAGGCGTTCGCAAAAGCGGGTTACACCGTTTCGGGCTGCGACCTGCCCGCCAACCGTGAAAAGCTTGAAGAGGAACTTACACCCCACGGCATCACCGTTATGGATCATGGCAGCGATGTTGCACGCATCAACGACCTGATCATCTATTCGGTTGAGGCCGAAAGCATGGAGCGGGTGGTAGCCGAGTATGGCCCTTCAACCAAGTACGGTGCTATTGTGGCCGGGCAAACTTCGGTAAAGCACCCGGAGATTGCTACCTTCGAAAAGCACCTGCCCGCCGATGCCCAGATAGTTACCTTTCACGGGATGCACGGCCCGGGTTTTGAACCTGCCGGCCAAACCCTCATCCTGATCCCGCACCGCTCAACGCCCGACGCCTACCAGCGCATGTACGACCTGTTTACCGCCATTGGCAGCAATATAGTTGAAATTGCCGACTACCACGAGCACGACCGTATTGTAGCCGATACCCAGGCCGTAACCCACGTAGGGTTTGAGAGTATGGGCACAGCCTGGAAATCGGCAGGGTTTTTCCCATGGGAAAACGCCTCATATATTGGGGGCATAGATAATGTGAAGATCCTGACCACGCTCCGGATCTTCAGCTACAAGGCCCACGTTTATGCCGGGCTGGCCATCCTTAACCCTTATGCCCGCCAGCAGGTGAAGCGCTATGCCGAATCAGAGTCGGAGTTGTTTAAGCTCATGATCAAAGAGGAGGCTGATGCATTTAAGCAACGTATTTACCGCGCGCGCGACTTTGTTTTTCACGAAAGCCGCAAGCCTATTATGCTCAACGATACCGTGATGAAGGAGTTTTCGCTCTCCCAGCATGCCGATCATCAAAAGCCCAACTCGCACCTCAGTATCCTGAGTATGGTTGATGCCTGGTACCACCTGGGCGTTAACCCTTATGATAACCTCATTTGCCAAACCCCGCCCTTCCGCCTGCGCCTCGGTATTGCCGAATACCTGTTTAAGAACGAAGAACTGCTGGACGAATCACTGGAAACAGCTCTGTACGATAAAACTATCCGCGGCGACGACCTGGAGTTCCACTCGGCGGTGAGGGAATGGTCGTCAATTATTGGGTATGGGGATATGGAAGGGTATAAAAAACACTTTAACGATACCCAGGCGTTCTTTAGTCACCGACTGGAAGAGGGCAAAGCTCAAAGCGCCGAACTGATCCGCAGGTTGATGATGGAGTAGTTTGGGTTTGGGAATTCGGATGTTCGATTTCGGATTTAGGTTTGATTAGCAAGTGTTCAACTTTTTAAAGTGTAAACACTTGTTGTTTTTTGTAATTTGATTGTTATTGATAATCAAGTGGTTATCAAATTGGCAAAATCGCTTATTCGCTGCCGTGAACTGGTTGGTCTTGATAATCAATTGTTTATGATTTTGACTCGTAAAACATTGAACACCTGTTTTTCAAAAATTGAACACTGACAGGATGGTGTCAGTAGATAGCCGATGAAAAGTTAGCTATAGGATTGGAGGAACTCATCTATAGTATCTTCACTATCCATATTCAGAATAGCATTAGCTAACTTTGTTTGTCCTTTAGCTAATGCAATAGCTGTTAATGCTGTTGTTGCTAAATCTAAATCCCAATATTGGCTCATAACAAGCTTTGCAAGATCTGCTAAATTTTCAATTGCTTTGTTATAGTTTGGTTTTAGAGAGTTTGGTATTTGCGGATTATCCTTGTGCCTTTGTATATCAATCATCGAAATCAGTCCAAGTATATTGTAATCTACGATTTGTTTTTGTAACGATATCCTAACCAAATGAGGAACCGAATAATATGATGCTAAGCCAACATCTCCCTGATGGTGTAATTCGTTCCATAGTTCCTGATAGATTTGGTTAACAGTTTGTTTATTGTCTGCAAGCTCAAGTTTCTTCAAAGCTATTGAAGCATCATATAGTGTTCCTCTGTAACCACCTTCTAAGGTCGACCACCTTGGATCGTCGAGTTCCAATACTGGTTCATCTACTGACTTCTTAGGGAAGAAGTCGCTTAACTTTATTGTCATAAGGTCATTTGTTTCTCAAAGATATATAAACTAATGTAGGTTCTGCCATCGGGACGGGTTGTTGGTACTACCATTGGCCATCATATGCATGAATCAGCAAGGCCGGTTAAGCTGAAAGCTTAACTGATTTTGGGTCGATTTACGCTATCGCTAAACTTCGACCAGTGGAAGACGGGAAGATTAGCAAAAAAAATTTTAGAAGCAAAGTAATGTAATACCTTGCTTCTAAAGATGGCTTTAGTCGATTAGTGCCCGCTTACGCATCATTGCGCTGCCGACATTGTTTTGCTTGCCGTAGCTGTATTTATCCAGTTCAATAATCGCTCCTGGATGTATTGTGTCCAGGCCGGTGCGCAGGCGTGATAACATTCAAACTCCGGAACCAGGCCAACATGCGTGAATACAATTTTTGTTGCATCGCCCTCGGCAGAAATGTCAAAGCAAAGTTTTGTGCCGGTCCATTCGGTTTGGTTTTGCGTAAAAGTTAGCCTGCTATCGGTAACCAGCCAGGCTATTTTTTTTGCGGGAATCAATTCAACAAGTTTTTGTTTGGTGTAGTGCGCCCCGTCGCCAGCCCAGAATGAAAACTCGTCACCAGGTTTATCCGACTTACCCTCGAATGTCTCTGAATGCAGGCCGGACCACCATCCATGCACATTTTTCAGCGCATCAAAAACTTCTTCCGGGCTTTGGTTTACCAATAAGGTTGTTGTGAAATCTGTTGTTGTCATTTTTTTGATCTTTAAATTGAATAATTCATTATTTAACAGGCCTTGTTAAAATAGGTAACTTTAAAGTTACGTAAATGTGTAAGTAACTTCTGAGTTACGCAATTTTTTTTAAAAGTTTTTTGATTCCCCCGTTTTTGCGGGTGTCGCCTGGTCTTATTTAATTGTTGTTTCACTGATTAGGCCGATCTCCTGGCAATCGTGCATAACACATCGCTACTGCAAACGTCTTTTCATGCTAAGTTGTGCGAGTGATTTTTTACATTGCAGGCCTAAATCCAGGCCACAAGCGGGGACGTTTGCGGCAGCGATGGAAAGCATTATTAAATTGATTCAATAAGCATGTTTGAAATAGTTATGTCGGGCATCGTGTCGGCAAGTAGTATTCGTCTTGTTGAAAAAGGATTGAAAAGGCATTACGATCGTACTTTGTCGTTAGATTTTTTTTGCCTGTACTCAGAATTTGAAATTCCTGTCGGCTCTACTTTTAATGTTTTTCGTAACCTTAAAACGGGTTTGTCTGTTAAAACACGAGCTGTATTAATTGACGTTACACAACAATGGGGGATTCCTTTTGATTTTATTCCAATGGGATACAAAACGGTTGCCAGAGTTGAATTTGAGAACGAAGAAACTGTTCTCTTTATAAGAAAGGAAATGTCAACCATAAATCGTTGGGAAGATTCAAGTTATAACTTCGCTTTAGTTAAATAAACGCACTGCAAGTCGCTTCAAAACACTTGACAATCCCCTGATAATCCGCCATTCCAATTTTAACCCAAGTTAAAATTTCATGCTATTGACAACCGTACTTTTGTTCTGTCGGAAGACACAAAAACTAAAAAACAAAATCATGAAACGTACAGCAAATGCGCATTGGAACGGTACTTTACAGGAAGGTAAAGGCGAGATCACTACTCAAAGCACCGTATTAAATAAAACACAATATTCTTTCAAAACCCGTTTTGCCGAGGGTGTAGGCACTAATCCTGAAGAACTGATTGCAGCGGCACATGCCGGTTGTTTTACGATGGCCGTTGGCGCTGCATTAACACAGGCCGGTTTCACCCCCGGCGATCTGACTACCGACGCTATCCTTGACCTGGATATGCAGGCATTAAGTATAACAGCTATCGCTTTAAACCTGAAAGCCACTGCCATTGAAGGCGTTAGTGAGCAACAGTTTAAAGAAATTGCTGAAGGTGCAAAAGCAAATTGTATCATCTCCAAAGCTTTGAATGTGCCTGTTTCACTGAATGTAATTTACGCTTAAGTAAATTTTCATTGGTAAGCTATTCAGAGGACCGGTGATGCCGGTCCTTTGTTTTTATGATGATCCTCTCGTTTTAATACTTCCCGCCGGTCGAAATTTGGGAAGGTCGTAGTTTCTCACTGCTACCGCAAACGCATGGGGGGACACATTTTTAGGGTTCTAACTCCCCGTAGGGGATACCCGTTTGTAGCAAAATAACAGATAATAATTTTTGCGCCGTTAGGTGCTATCTGCTCTTAAACAGGATGCATTGCACGCACTTGGGTAGCACCTGACGGCGCAAAAAGGCTTTCGGGATGGTATTGTACAAACAGGCAGCACCTAACGGTGCATCCCCCGGCACGATGTGTATACGACGTAGCTACAAATTGGTGATTGCTTTGCCATCCCTTCCCCGCAATAACGCCTTTTGTTTTAAACAGCTTTTAAGAATAGCAGCACAGCTGAAAGCTTAACTCATTTTAGGACGAAGTTACGCTATCGCTAAACTTCGACCGGTGGAGAGCCTTGGTCTCATGAATGACGCTTGTGTTTCAGCGAAGGGAATTAAGCTGAAAGCTTAACCTATTTTAGGATGAAGTTTATCGTAGCATAGCTTCGACGAGTAGAAGTATATAAAATAAGCAAGGTTATTTTTAATACCTCATCAAGTTTCGCTACTCTCTTCAAAATTTTCCACTACTACTCTATCTTGATCATCAACATATACATTTTGTGCAAATTCAATTTTTACGAGGCCGGGACCGCGCAACTTGGTGCGGTAAAATTCAAGGCCACCGAAATCGAGCTCGTCGCTATTTGAAAAAACAGATAAGTGTTGTTTCAATTCGCCGACGGTAATTGTGTGCCTTTTTCTTTTGTTACTCATTCTCATAAGCATATAAATGGTTTTAAATTAAAGATTTACTAATATTTTTAGTATTTTTGAATTGTGTGATTTGTATAGGGAAATCATAACATAATATATAAGTCAAAATTTCAATTATATTTGATGAATCCTTATCTGCAAAATACTATGTTAGTTGATATTAAAGGAAAGATAAACGAAAAGAAATTAGCGTACAATAATACTTTGCTGCCCTTATTTGAAGCGATAGTAAATTCTATACATGCGATAGAGGAAGACAGCGCCACCAAACCTGGTATAATCAAGATAAAGCTTATTCGTTCGAAACAAGTTGTAGCCAACTTAGGAGAAAATAACTCGCTTCCGCCATTTAGAGATTTTATTATTCAGGATAATGGGATAGGTTTTACAGAAAGAAATTATGAATCATTTAATTTCGCTCATTCCACATATAAAGAAAAACGCGGTGGTAAGGGTATTGGTCGGTTCGTTTGGTTGCGTGCTTTTCAAAAAGCCGAAATTGAAAGTATGTTCTTGGAAAACGAACAGTGGTTTCATCGCAAATTTAATTTTGAACCGACTAAGAACGGCATCGAGAAACCAGTATGTGATCTATTAGTTGATCAATCTCCCCAAAGGACCACTACGGTAAAGCTTATCGGTTTAAGGGAGAATTATCAAAAATGGTGCAATACTAATATCGAAGATATCGCTTACAAGATCATAGAACACTGTTTTATTTACTTCCTGAGACCGGACTGCCCACGTATTATTATATCAGATGAGCAAACCGAAATTGTTGTGAATGATCGTTTTTCCTTGTTTACAAGAGGGCAGGTGTCAGAAAAGACTTTTAAAGTTCGGGATGAATCATTCACCATCGATTTGGTTAAAATTTATAATGCACGTATCGATAACAAAATTCACTATTGCGCCAATACAAGGGAAGTTCAAAATGAGAAAATGAGTGGAGAAATTCCAGAACTCGATACATTAATCACAGATGAAAATGGAGACAGATTTTCTATCGCTGTTTATGTAATGGGAGATTATCTTGACAGATACGTGAACGAAGAACGTACCCAGATTAACTTCATGAAGAAAACAGACTCCGATATTCCCTATCCAAATGAGGTAACCCAGGAGGAAATCAGAGATGCAGCATGTGAACTGGTTAGGTCTGAACTTACCCCATATTTGGAACAGTTATCAGAAGTAAGGCTCGAAAAAGTCGTGAATACAATTCATCGCCACCCACAATATAAGCAGCTATTAAAATATAAGAGAGATTCATTGCGTCGTATTAAGTCTAATCTAACCGAAGATGAAATGGAGGTGGAGCTGTTCAAAATCCAGCAGGAACTCGATTATGAAACAAAAAACGATGCTAAAGAGATTCTTAAATTTATAGACAATTCTGATGATAAGGAAGAATTTCAGAAACAGCATTCGGAGATATACGATAAGATCATAGAGGTTGGCAATTCCAAACTATCGCAATATATTATTCATCGCAAACTCGTATTGGATTTATTAGATAAACATATTAAGCCAAAGAAAGACGGCGCTTTTGCAAAAGAAGATGCCGTTCACCGTTTGATATTCCCCTTAAAGACACTTTCTGATGATATAGGTTTCGAAGATCATAATTTATGGGTAATTGATGAACGGTTAGCATACCACAAATATTTAGCATCCGATAAGAAATTCAAGGATATCAAACTGCTCAACTCCGCATCGGCTGACCGGCCCGATATTATAGTATTCAATAAACCATTTGCGTTCACCAATGACGAAAAGCCGTATTCCTCGGTGGTTTTGATTGAATTTAAAAGACCCATGCGGGACGATTATTCCGAAAATGAGAACCCCATCAATCAGATCAATAGATATGCGGGTGAAATTGCAGAAAACGAGGCGAAAGATAAGGACAACCGTACGCTGGATATCAAATCGAACACACCTATCTACGCCTATATTGTCTGCGACCTTACTAAAAACTTGCGAAAATTCGCCCGTGATGCGGGTTACAAACCACTGCCTGATAATGACGGTTTTTTTGCGTTCAATGACAATTATAACCTGTACATAGAAATTATCAGCTTCGATAAATTAATAAAAGATTCAAAACAGCGCAACAAAATTCTTTTTGATAAGCTGAACTTACCTACCAATTAGACATCGGAATAATGAAAAAAGATAGTCCGGCAGATTTAATGCTCAGATTTATCAGGGATAGGTAGTATCTAAGTTTATTCAAAAATTATGTAGCCTACTCGGAAAAACGCTTGCGGCAGCAATAGGCTTTGTCATCCCTTCCCGCAATAACGCCTTTTTGTTTTTAAATGTAGAGACGCATCACATGCGTCTCCAGCATGCAATTTCCGACGGAATTAGAAGCCTTTAAATTGGCTTGTCCGCTGGGGGACGCATGTGATGCGTCTCTACAAAAAAAAATGCCATTCGTTTTTAAACAGATTCTAAGATAAGAATAGCAGCACAGTTAAGCTGAAAGCTTAACTCATTTTAGGACGAAGTTACGCTATCGCTAAACCTCGACCGGTGGAGAGCCCTGGTCTACAGCAATGTATCAAACTTCAAAACAATATAACCCAGGCAACCCGCCACTGTTTTTACCCGTACTAATCAACAATTGCGGGCAGGGATTCATCCGCCTGCCCGGCAATAAATTTACCAAACCGATATGCACACCAACCAAACAAATAAGCTTTGGTACCTTCTTGTTTTATTTACCCTTTGGCAGCTGGCTATTACACTGCTTAGTGATGGCTTTGTGTTATCGTTTGATGAATCTATCTGGCATTATATCGGTCGCAATTGGTTCAGGAATGGGCTTGTGCCGTACGCCGGCGGGGCCGACAACAAATCGCCGTTTGTATTTGCCATTTTTGGGGTATCTGATCTGCTGTTTGGTGTAAATTACTGGTTCGCGCGGGTGGTGGCAACCTTATGTCAAACCGCGGGCATTTACTACCTGTTCAGGATTGCCCAAAAAACAGCCGGTGAAAAGGCCGCGGTACCGGCAGCCTTTTGTTACGGTATGGCTTTGCTATGGCATGCCACGGGGAGCAAATACGTGGCCTTTACCGAAACGTACGAGACCATGTTTTTGCTGATGGCCATTAACCGGTATTTGCAAGGGCTGAAAAATACTGATCTTTTACTGAGCGGCATCTTAGCAGGTTTAGCGTTGGATTTCCGGCTGTCGGCAGCTTTTGTGGCCCTCGCTATAATGGTTCATATGCTTAGTCAAAAAAAATTTTTAAACGTCCTGTGGTTTGCCATTGGGGTAGTTTCAGGCGTACTGCTGTTAGTGGCTGTTTGTATGCTATCGGGAATAAGCCTTCGCGAACTGACCTTGAACATGCTGACTGATAATTTTAGCCGGGGCAGCGCAACTGATCATACCATTGCTTACAAGCTGCAAAGTTTGCTCAACCGGTTTGTTTTGTCGCCTTTGGCGCTGTTATATCCGCTGGCTATAGCGGGACTTTTTGCAAGGAAGCAATTGGGTTTGATCATCTTATGGTTATTGGCTGTTTTCGTAGTTATTAATTTTATCGGTATTTATGATGTGGTACACCTGAAGGAAATTTTGCCTCCTTTGGCTGTTTTGAATGGTTGCGCCATTGCCTGGCTGCTTGAAAGATACCAACTGCCGCTTAAGCCTGTGCTTTTAATAATTTGTGTACTGTTATTTCCGGGGATGTCTGAAGTGCTGGACAACGCAGAAATCTTACTGGGCAAAGCTCCGGCAAAATTAACCTATGGAAAGGCCCCGTACATAAACCCCACCGAAGGTGATAGGAAGCTATTAGGAAAATGGGTGAGGGATAATACCCAGCCGCATAACCTGGTACTTGTACACAGCTTTGGCACACAGGTACAGGCTTATTCTGAACGGATATCGCCCAGCACCTATTTTAATATTACACAAACGCCGGTTGCCAAAGCCCGCTTTATGCACGATCTGGAGCGGAACAAGCCTGCAATGATCCTTATCCCAATGTTCCCCGAGTATTACAACCTGGTAGATGCCGACCTAAGGTTATTTGTAAGCCGGATGGTAAGCCGGGATTATTACCTGGAGAGGTGTATGTACAACTATAAGATTTATCGTGTGCGTAAAATGTAAGTTATTGGTTTTGATGTAATTGTTCTTATCAAATGCACCGGAGGCGGCAGTTTATCGTATTTCCACGTTAGGGATTGCGGCAGAAAACCCACAGTGCGGGTTGGTGTTTGTGTATGGGCAGGGCGAGGATTTGCATCAGCCAGCTGGCGGACCGGGCCGCAGGCAACGCCATGATCTGTTTTTTTTTGATGACTGAATACCTGGTCAGGATCTGAACACCATAATAAAACTGCTCCGCCTTTTCTGCTCAGCTTACGTTTACCAGCCTTCAACTTAAACAATATTCTATCCAGCCAATTCAATTCCCCATCCAAATCCGCTTACAATACCTTATATTAGTATAGGTTTTCATAACCAGCCAATTATATTCGCGGTTTCCTGTTTGTTATTTAAAAAGACCGAAGATGAAAAAGGTATCGCTGTTATTTGTATTCCCCGTGGTATTGTTCGCTACATATTTGTTCGCGTTCCAGGGCAAACGTTCGGCATTGCCGGGCAAACAGAAAATTTCAACCCCGGTAATGTGCGGTTCGGGTGCGGTTACCGATGTGGATACGGCGGGGAACGGCAAATTTATACAGCGTTTACCCGGCTGGGGGCATTACAGCTACGCCATTGCTGCCCGTAATGACAGCGCCCGGTTTTATTTTAACCAGGGCTTAACTATGTATTACAGCTACCATATGAAGGAGGCATTTGCATCGTTTAAAGAAGCATCGCGCTTTGACCCCTCGGCAGCCATGACTTACTGGGGGCAGGCCCTGAGTTTGGGCCCTTACTACAATGCCGGCGCACCGTATGCTGCCCCCGCCGGTTTGCCTGCTGTTTTGAAACAAATGAATGCCGTTGCCGGCAAGGCCCCCGAAAAGGAAAAAGCGCTGATAGCAGCGATGAACCTTCGTTACCCGCAGGGAGGCACCAACGCAAGCAACAACGAAGCTTACGCACAGGATATGAAGAAACTGATGCTGGCCTACCCAACCGATGCCGACCTTAAAATGTTGTACATTGATGCGGTGATGCTCATCCACCCCTGGGATTTTTGGGCGCCCGACGGTACCGACAAACCCTGGACTGCCGAACTGGTTACATTATGTAAAGGTGTTTTAAATACCAGCCCGGAACATCCGGCGGCGCTGCATTATTATATCCACTTAACCGAAGCTTCGCGCAACCCCGGCGCCGCACTGGCTAATGCGGGGGCTTTAAAAAAACTGTTCCCCGGTATCGGGCATATGGTGCATATGTCAAGCCACGTGTACCAGCGTAACGGTTTGTATTTTCAGGGTGTTGACGCCAATGAAAAGGCGGCCAGGTGCATTACGGTATACGCCAATATGGAGAAAAATTTAAGGCTCACAAAAATCAACTCGCACTTTTACGCTGTCGAAACGCTTTGTGCTTTTAACGGGGCCATGTATGAAAGGGGGATGGAAGCGGCGTTGCGCTGCCGTAATGCTGTAAAACCTTCGGCGGGCGATACTTATTCGCAATACCTGTACATGATGCCTGTATTTACCATGATGCGCCTTGGCAAATGGCACGAGCTGCTGAAAGACAGCGTTGGGCCCAACCCGCAATGGACTTACGCCCGGGTGCTGCACCATTTTGCCCGCGGAATGGCATTCCTGTACACCGGCGGGCAGGATTCGGCCGTGGCCCAGCTTGCCTTGTTGCGCACCCAATTGGATAATCCGGCCTTAAAACAGCGGCGCATCCCTTTTAATGCTGCTTTGGAAGGCGCCACCATTGCCGAAAATATTTTGGATGGGGCTATATTATTAGGACGTAATAAATACGATGAAGGTATGGCCTGCCTTAAAAAAGCGGTACTGACAGAAGATAACATGATTTACTCCGAACCCGCCGAATGGCCTATCCCGGCCCGGCAGTTCCTGGGCGCTTACCTGCTCAAAAGCGACTATAACCCGCAAGCCGAACAGGTTTACCGCGAAGACCTGGAACGTAACCCGGGCAACGGCTGGTCAATGCTGGGGATGTACCAAAGTTTAAAAGCACAAAACCATACCGAAAAACTGGTTTATTACAAGGCGGGCTTTACGCGCTCGTTTTCGCATGCTGATGAGGCGCCCACAAGCTCGGTGATTATGAATTAGTGTTAATGTTCCGGGGCATCACGGTTCAGATGCCGATTTTTGTTGGTTAGCTTTCGGGAAAACAATCCAATACTTTTGTAGTTTTAGGCTCAAATCTAAAAAGCCTTAACTTCAAATATAAGTGAACAGATACCTAACTCAAAGATTTGTTTTATGCGCCCTTTGTATAGTTGCCGTGACATTAGCGGCGATTCAATTTTTAAATGACCGGGGCGTATGGCTTGATGAAGCTGTATTAACCCTTAATTTAATACACCGTAATGCTGCGGATCTGTTCCGGCCTCTTGATTATAATGGAGTTGCGCCTGTGTTGTTCCTGCTTATTCAAAAAGCATTTATATCGTTGGCGCCCAAATCAGATTATGCCCTTAAGGTATTTCCCCTTATCTGCTATTTGGCGTTCCTGCCCTTGTTTGCCCGGATACTAACCAGGCTTTTCAAAAGCATTTACAGCATTATTTTGGGATTGAGCCTGGTTGTTTTTAATCAAACTATAATTTATTACTCAAGCGAGGCCAAGCAGTATATTGTCGATCTCCTGGTGATTACCATATTCTATTATCTGTTGATCGAAGAAAAAGCACTAAAGGGGTTTTATTATAAGCTTTTGGTACTGGGCTTAATCAGCATATATCTTTCCAGCATCACACCAATTATCCTGCTTACAGTTGATATATACCTGTTTTATAAATCGAGATCGGAAAATAGGCCCCTGGGCAGGCATTTTGTAATCACCAATTTATGTTGGGGTGTTTTCTTTGCTTTATATTATTTTGTGTTTATCTACAGCCATCCAACACAACATAAAATGGTTGGGTACTGGTCAAATGCGGGTGCTTTTATGCCTTTTGATTCGTCGTTTGGGGGGTGGATAGCAGGTCGCTTTCACGGAATTTTTTATTTTCTTTTTTATTTCGGGCAACTTATCGGGAGCTGTGTTATGGTATTGTTCGGCTTAGGTATTATACTGCTGATAAGGTACAGAAGATACGATCTCATGATATTAACATTGCTGCCGGTTTGTATTCATCTCATTTTATCCGGGCTTAAATTATATCCATTCGAAACCCGTTTATATTTGTACTTAACCCCCGGGCTGGTCATTACATGCGTGTTTAGCTATGAGTTTTTAGTCACTAAGCTATCTCATCTGAGATTTGGAACGGTTATCGGTTTTATCTTTTTACTGCTGCCTGCACTAACTGCCAGGGTGGTATTGATACACCAACCGCCTTACACACAGCATGATGATGTTAAAAGAGGGATTGAAACGATCAATAAAAAATTTGAAAAAGGCGATGCCCTTTATACCGGCAACTTAACAGGGTTACCGGTAAAATATTATAAAGACTTAGGTATTATAAATGGACGGCTCGATGTAGTTTACAAGGATAGCCTTATAAATACGCATCCTCCCTATGCCATTAAGCGTTTGTGGGTACTTACATATTCCGTTGAAGATCAACCGCGGGAGCTATCGGAACTGTTGAAAAACAGGCAATTAATCAAAAAAGACAGTTTTGAAACCCGGGGCGGTGTACGCTTTAGTTTGTTTGCGCAAGGCAATGCACTTGTTCAAAAAAAATAGTGTCCATAATATGGAACCGAATTACTGTACAATCGCGAGTAAAACACACTTTTGCCGGCGCTGTATGCCCGCGCCGGATGGGGGCTTTCATGATTAGGCCCGCATTAGGGGCGTTATACCGTTGCTGTTTAATTGTTATTATAAATGTTTAAATTTGTTATATGACAACGTTAACAATCGAAATACCCGAAAAAGCAGGGAAAACGCTGGCCGACCTGGTTGAGCAGTTAGGAGGGAAGGTTATTTCTGTAAAGAAAGACAAAGAGACAAAAGGCGGGAAGAAGAAAAAACAGGTATTAGATGATCTGGAAGAGTCTGTAAAGTTTGTCAGGTTGCATCAGCAGGGTAAGGTTGAAGCAAAAACGATAGAAGAATTACTTAATGAGCTTTAAGATTCTGCTAACTCCGGCGTTTGTCCGTGAACTTAAGTAGTTATGAATTATTTTACTACCCCACTATTCCTTGAACTCAAACTTATGGGAGGTACACTAAATCTCGCTAAAGAATCTTTTGATTTATGCGAATATTTAGAAAATCCTCCGACAGAATCTGAACAGGAATATATTGAAAATTCAAAATACTTTACCACAATAAAAGATGCTTTGTGGTGCAACTGTTGTATAGATCTTGCCAAACTTTACGACCATAACCCTAAGAACGATATTGTCAGGAAAAATGGAAGTTACGCTAAGATCTTCAATTTTTTGTCTATGTTAAATGCATTAAAAAATGGAAAGTATCCGATTGAAATAGACTCAATTGTTATCGAATCATGGATTGAGAAAATTAATGACAATAATAACTCGATCAATTTATTGAAAGAATTTAGAGATAAAGCGTATGCTCACACAGAAATACATGTTTTTCCGGAAATAAATTTTCATGAGCTCTTTAGAAATATAAAGCTATTGTTTGAACTGGCCTTTAATGTTTTTAATTTCTTATGGTGTGAAGTTTTAGGAAGAAAAATCTCGGATCTTGGCTTTACTGTTTTTAATCCAAGTGATTTCGATTTGATAAGAAAGCTCTCAGAGTGCCAATAGGTTTTGAATTGCCCATAATTATAAGATCCCATTTGATCTTTGATTTAGCCTATGTATCTAAATAAAGTGTAATACACTACGCTAATCGCTCCCCCAATCCCCCAATCTTTAAAAATTTCCCCAACCCATCTCCAATTTTACGCCGTCAACCTGGTGATGCAGTAACATGTCTTTCAAAATGGCGCCGAAAAGTCAAAAAATCGAACCGGCTAATGCTTAGCCAAATACCTTTCAAACATATGTTAAAACGCGGATGCAAAAATTATAAAAAAATAACTTACTAACTATTTGATAATTAATACAAAGTTTCTATCTTTGCCGTCCCTTTCGGGGGAGAAATATGCCTTGAACGAAGCCCTACTGCTTCGATGGGCACAAAAACAATTAAAAAAATGTCAGGAATTATTGGTAAAAAAGTAGGAATGACCAGCATTTTCGACGAAACAGGGAAAAACATTCCCTGCACAGTAATCGAAGCTGGCCCTTGCGTGGTAACACAAGTTAAGTCTGTGGATACAGACGGATATGCTGCTGTACAGCTGGCATATGGCGACAAAAAGGAAAAAAACACTTCTGCCCCTTTAAAAGGACACTTCCAGAAAGCCGGTAGCGCTCCAAAGCGTAAACTGGTTGAATTCAAAACTTTCGAAGATCAAAAAACATTAGGCGACACCGTTACTGTCGACATTTTTGCTGCGGGAGATTTTGTTGACGTGGTAGGTACCTCAAAAGGTAAGGGTTTTCAGGGTGTGGTAAAACGTCATGGTTTTGGTGGTGTGGGTATGCAAACCCACGGTCAGCATAACCGTTTACGTGCGCCGGGTTCTTTGGGTGCGTCATCATGGCCTTCGCGTGTATTTAAAGGTATGCGCATGGCAGGTCAAACCGGAAACGCCCGTGTTAAAGTACAAAACCTTGAAGTAGTTAAGGTTTTCGCGGAGCAGAATCTGTTAGTAGTTAAAGGTTCCATCCCCGGAGCTAAGGGTTCATTCGTAATAGTGGATAAATAAGATGGAAGTTAACGTATTAAACGTATCAGGTAAAGAAACAGGTGCCAAGGTGCAGCTTCCTGAGTCGGTTTTCGGTATTGAGCCAAATGATCACGCTATCTATCTTGATGTTAAGCAATATCTTGCTAACCAGCGTCAGGGTACACACAAATCAAAACAGCGTAATGAAATTGCAGGTTCAACCCGCAAATTATATAAACAAAAAGGTACAGGCGGTGCCCGTGCCGGTGGTATTAAATCACCATTATTTAACGGTGGTGGCCGTGTATTCGGTCCGCAACCACGCGATTATAGCTTCAAATTAAACAAAAAGCTTAAATCACTGGCCCGTAACTCCGCTTTATCATACAAAGCAAAAGATAACAACATTTTAGTATTAGAAGATTTTAGCTTCGATAGCATCAAAACTAAAAACTACATTAAAATGGAGGCCGATCTGAATGTTACCAACGAAAAAACTTTATTGGTAATTGCAGCTGCCGAAAATAACAATGTGTATTTATCAAGCAGGAACCTGAAGAAAAGCAAAGTAATTTCAGTTGAGCAGCTTAACACTTATGATGTGTTAAACGCAGGCAAGCTGTTGTTAACTACAGGTGCTGTTAAAACTTTGGAGGAAGCATTAGCTAAGTAATTATGGAAATTTTAAAACAACCCCTACTTACTGAAAAAGTTACTCAGTTAACTGACAAGCTTAACCGTTATGCTTTCAAAGTTGATCACAGGGCTAACAAAATTCAGATCAAGAGTGCCATTGAGGCAATGTACGGTGTGAACGTTACGGCGGTAAACACCATGAAATACGTCGGCAAACTTAAAACTCGCAATACTAAGGCAGGCGCCGTTCAGGGCCGTTCAGCTACTTACAAAAAAGCGATCATTACGTTGAAGGACGGAGAAGTAATTGATTTTTACAGCAATATATAATTATAGAAATGGCAGTAAAGAGATTTAAACCGGTTACCCCGGGCACCCGCTTCAGAGTTGATGTATCTAACTCAGATATCACAACAAACGTTCCTGAAAAATCGTTGGTTGTAGCAGCTAACACCAGATCGGGCGGTCGTAACAACAGCGGTAAAATGACTATGCGCTACCTGGGTGGTGGCCATAAACAAGCATACAGATTAATTGATTTCAAACGTAATAAATTTGACATCCCTGCAAAAGTTGCAACTATCGAGTACGATCCTAACCGTTCGGCACGTATAGCCCTGCTACACTTTGCTGATGGTGAAAAAAGATACATGATTGCTCCGGAAGGCTTAACCGTTGGTACAATAGTAACAGCAGGCGAAACAGCAGCTCCCGAAGTAGGTAACACCTTACCATTAAAGAATATCCCTCTTGGTTCGATCATTCACAACATTGAGTTAAACCCTGGCCAGGGTGGTGTAATTGCCCGCAGCGCCGGTACTTATGCTCAATTATCAGCACGTGATGGCAAATATGCCATCATCAAATTGCCTTCAGGCGAAACCCGCATGATCCTGTCAACTTGCTTGGCAACTATCGGTACGGTTTCAAATGGCGAAAGAGCAAATGCTGTGTTAGGTAAAGCCGGCCGCAAACGCTGGTTAGGCCGCAGGCCAAGGGTACGTGGTGTAGCTATGAACCCGGTAGATCACCCTATGGGTGGTGGTGAAGGCCGTGCCTCAGGTGGTCATCCACGTTCACGTAAAGGTTTATTGGCTAAAGGCTACAAAACCCGTGACAAGAAGAAAACATCGGATCGTTACATCATTGAAAGAAGGAAGAAATAATGGCTCGTTCAATAAAAAAAGGACCTTACATCGATCATAACTTAGACAAAAAAGTTATGGTGCTGAATGATGCAAATAAAAAATCAGTTGTAAAAACATGGTCACGTCGTTCCATGATCTCTCCTGATTTCGTTGGTCATACATTCGCAGTACACAACGGTAACAAGTTTATCCCTGTGTACGTAACAGAAAACATGGTTGGACACAAGCTGGGAGAGTTTGCACCAACCCGTACATTCCGCGGACACGCAGAAAAGAAAAAATAACAGGCAATGGAAGCAACAACAAAAATTAAAAAGTCTGTACTGATCAGGCAACAAAAAGAAGCTGCGAAAGCTCTTGTAGGCGGCGCTTCTGTTGCTAAGTTACAGGACTGCCCAACTTCACCACGCAAAATGCGTTTGGTGGTTGACTTGATCCGCGGTGAAAACGTAGAGAAAGCGTTATACATATTAAAATTTACTAACAAAGAAGCTGCTATTCGTGTAGAGAAACTTTTGTTATCAGCCATCAAAAACTGGGAAGCAAAAAACGAAGGCAAACGTGTTGAAGACAGCGCTTTATATGTTAAAGAAGTATCTGTAGGCGGTGGCCGTCAGTTAAAGAGGTTACGCCCTGCTCCGCAAGGAAGGGGATACCGTATCCGCAAACGCTCAAACCACGTAACACTTGTTGTGGATAGTAAAAACGATAACAATTAATTTGAAATGGGACAGAAAGCACATCCAATAGGTAACAGGTTAGGAATCATCAGAGGTTGGGATTCTAACTGGTTCGGTGGTAACAACTACTCCGACAAATTAGTTGAAGACGAAAAAATCCGCAAATACCTTTCAGCTC
The DNA here is from genome assembly GCF_034263275.1 of Mucilaginibacter sp. cycad4. NCBI lineage: Bacteria > Pseudomonadati > Bacteroidota > Sphingobacteriia > Sphingobacteriales > Sphingobacteriaceae > Mucilaginibacter > Mucilaginibacter sp. cycad4. The sequence goes on from NZ_CP139559.1 coordinate 6,954,909, forward strand.
GTATTGCTAAAGGTGGTGTATCTAAAGTAGTTATCGAGCGTACTTTAAAACGCATTACCGTAACTATCCACACTGCCCGTCCGGGTATTGTGATCGGTAAAGGCGGCCAGGAAGTTGACAAGATCAAAGAAGAGTTGAAAAAACTTACCAAAAAGGAAGTTCAGATCAACATTTTCGAGATCAAACGCCCTGAGCTTGATGCACAATTAGTAGCAGAAGGCATTGCAAAACAATTAGAAGCACGTATCTCTTTCCGTCGTGCCATGAAAACCACAATCGCTGCAACCATGCGTATGGGTGCCGAAGGTATCAAGGTAATGACTTCAGGCCGTTTAGGTGGCGCTGAGATGGCACGTAGCGAGCAATATAAAGAAGGCAGGATTCCTTTGCACACTTTCCGTGCTGACATTGATTACGCATTAGCAGAAGCGTTAACTACCTATGGTAAAATAGGTGTTAAAGTTTGGATCTGCAAAGGCGAAGTTTATGGCAAACGCGATCTTTCTCCAAACATTGGCGGTACCAGCAGCGCAAGCGGCAAAGGTGGCAGGCCAGAAGGCGGTGCGCCAGGCTTTGGTGGCCGTGGTAACGAAAGAGGCGGCGAGCGCGGCGGTGAGCGTCGTGGCGACAGGAAACCAGGTGGCGATCGTCGTGGCGGTGGTAACCGTCCAGGCGGACAAGGTGGAAACCGTCCGGGTGGACAAGGTGGAAACCGTCCAGGTGGCCCGGGTAAGAGATAATAATTAAAGTACAAGACAAATATCGAATAACGATATAAAAGCTTAAGAAAATGCTACAGCCAAAAAGAACGAAGTTCAGAAAGATGCAAAAAGGCAGGATGAAAGGTTTAGCCACCCGTGGTGCTGAACTTTCATTTGGATCTTTTGGTGTTAAATCACTCGAAGCGGCATGGATCACCAGCCGTCAGATCGAGGCTGCACGTATCGCTGTAACACGTTTTATGAAACGTGAAGGACAGGTTTGGATCAGGATATTCCCTGACAAACCTGTAACCAAGAAACCTGCAGAGGTACGTATGGGTAAAGGTAAAGGTGCTCCTGAATACTGGGTTGCGGTAGTACGCCCCGGAAGGATCATTTTTGAAGCCGAAGGTGTGCCTTTGGAAGTTGCTAAAGAGGCTTTACGCCTTGCAGCACAGAAATTACCAGTGCAAACTAAATTTATTGTACGTAGGGATTACGTAGAAGCATAAATTGAGGAGTTAGTTGAAAAGTTGTAAAGTTTTAATGTTGTGAAGTTAGATGCCGAATTTCACCCATCAAAAGAAAACAATACAACGTTTAAACTTGCCAACAGACAACAAATAACAAAGAAAAATGAAGAACTCAGAAATTTTGGGCCTATCAACTGAAGAGATTGTTGCAAAGATCAGCGAGGAAAGGGCTACCCTTACCAAGTTGAAATTCGCTCACGCTGTTTCAGCTATTGAGAACCCGTCCCGTATAACCAAAGTACGCAAAGGAATTGCTCAGTTAAATACTGAATTAACAAAACGTAAAGCGGCGGCCGCTTCTGAAAAGAATTAATTTTTTAAACATTCACAAAATGGAATTGGAAAGAAATTTAAGAAAAACACGTACCGGCCTTGTAGTAAGCAACAAAATGGAGAAATCTATAGTTGTGGCCGTTGAACGTAAGGTGAAACACCCTATCTATGGTAAGTTCGTGAAAAAAACTACCAAATTCAAGGCTCATGATGAAAACAATACCTGTGGCGTAGGCGATACAGTATTGATCATGGAAACCCGCCCGCTGAGCAAAACCAAAAACTGGCGATTAGTTGAAATTTTAGAAAGGGCTAAATAAGATGGTACAACAGGAATCAAGATTAACAGTAGCCGACAATAGCGGCGCTAAAGAAGTTTTAGTGATCCGTGTATTGGGTGGTACCGGTAAAAGGTATGCATCAATCGGCGATAAAATTGTGGTTACCGTAAAAAGCGCTTTACCATCAGGTAACGTGAAAAAAGGTACCGTATCAAAAGCCGTAGTTGTGCGCACTAAAAAAGAGATCCGCAGAAAAGACGGTTCATATATCCGTTTCGACGATAACGCAGCTGTGTTGTTAAACAACCAGGACGAGCCAAGAGGTACACGTATCTTTGGCCCTGTTGCAAGGGAACTGCGCGAGAAACAATTTATGAAAATTGTATCATTAGCACCGGAGGTATTGTAACATGGAAAAGAAAGTAAAATTAAAGATCCGTAAAGGCGACCTGGTTAAAGTTATCGCCGGCGATTCAAAAGGATCACAAGGCAAAATCGTTGAGGTTTTGGTAGATAAGAACAGGGCTATTGTTGAAGGTGCCAATATGGTATCAAAACATACTAAACCTAATGCTGCTAACCCTAACGGCGGAATTGTTAAACAAGAAGCTGCTATACATATTTCAAACCTAATGCTGGTTGATCCTAAAACAGGTAATACAACCCGTGTTGGCCGTCAAAAAAATGACGCCGGCAAATTAGTAAGGGTAGCAAAAAAATCAGGGGAGGAAATTAAGTAATGACTTACGTACCAAGATTAAAATCAAAATACAAAGAAGAAATCCGCACCGCACTGAAAGATAAATTTCAGTACAAAAGCGTAATGCAGGTTCCTAAACTGGAGAAAATTGCCATTAACCAGGGTGTAGGTGGTGCAACTACCGACAAGAAATTGATCGAAAACACCATCACTGAGTTAACTACCATCACTGGTCAGCAAGCAGTATCTTCAAAATCTAAAAAAGATATCTCAAACTTTAAATTGCGTAAAAATATGCCGGTTGGCGTACGTGTTACCCTGCGTGACAACACAATGTACGAGTTTTTGGATCGTTTAATCGCTGTAGCCCTGCCACGTATCCGTGACTTCAAAGGCATCAACGATAAAGGTTTTGATGGCCGCGGCAACTATACATTAGGTATTACTGAGCAAATTATCTTCCCTGAGATAAATATTGACAAAATCAATAAAATCCAAGGTATGGATATTACCTTTGTAACCTCCGCAACAAACGATGTTGAAGCATTGGAGTTGTTGAAACAATTTGGTTTACCATTTAAAAATCAAAATAGCAATGGCTAAAGAAGGTGTAAAAGCACGTGAAGTAAAGCGCGCAAAATTAGTAGCTAAATTCGCTGAAAAAAGAGCTGCTTTGAAAGAAGCAGGCGATTACGCTGCTTTAGATAAATTACCAAAAGCATCATCACCGGTAAAACTGCACAACCGTTGCAAATTAACCGGCCGCCCTCGTGGTTATATGCGTCAGTTTGGCATTTCACGTGTTACATTCCGTGAAATGGCTCTTGAAGGCAAGATCCCGGGAGTGAAAAAAGCAAGCTGGTAAGCAAGCTAATATCAGAGATTAGAGGTTGGAGGTTAGTGATTAGGTTCGCTAACCTCCAATCTCTAATCTCTAATCTCATGAATTAACCGATGGAAGGTCGCCCCGGATGTTACGGGAAGGAAACCACCGTCATAACACAATAAAATGAATACAGATCCAATCGCAGATTATCTTACAAGAGTAAGGAATGCTATTAAAGCCAACCACCGGGTTGTTGAAATTCCTGCATCAAATCTGAAAAAGGAAATCACTAAGGTGCTTTTCGACAAAGGTTACATCGCAAATTACAAGTTTGAAGACAATGGTCCTCAGGGCAGCATTAAAGTTGCTTTAAAGTACCACCCGATAACTAAAATTTCTGCTATCCGCAGCATTTCGCGTATCAGTAAACCAGGTTTGAGGAAATACGCAGGTACAAGCAATATGCCGCGTGTATTAAATGGTTTAGGAATCGCCATCCTGTCAACTTCAAAAGGCGTTATGTCTGATAAAGAGGCACGTCAGCAAAATGTTGGTGGTGAGGTTTTATGCTACGTTTATTAATAGAAGAAATTTAAGCAATGTCAAGAGTAGGAAAAGCACCGATAGCACTGCCACAGGGAGTTACCGTTACCGTATCAGCAGAGAATGTTGTTACTGTTAAAGGTCCTAAAGGCCAGTTGCAACAGGCAATTGATAGCGATATCACTATTGCACAGGAAGACGGCCAGTTACTGGTTCAACGTCCGTCCGAACAAAAACGTCACAAAGCATTACATGGTTTATACCGTGCGCTTTTAAATAACATGGTAATTGGTGTAACTGAAGGTTACAAAGTGACCCAGGAATTAGTGGGTGTAGGTTACCGTGCCACCAATACAGGTAATACATTAGATTTAGTGTTGGGTTTCTCTCACCACTATGTATTTGAATTACCGCAGGAAATTAAAGTTACAACCACTGCTGATAAGGGTAAAAACCCAACCATCATACTTGAGTCTATCGACAAACAGTTAATTGGTCAGGTTGCAGCCAAAATCCGTTCATTACGTGCTCCGGAGCCTTACAAAGGTAAAGGTATCAAGTTCCAGGGCGAGATATTGAGAAGAAAAGCAGGTAAATCAGCATCTAAAAAATAATCGTCATGGGAGCTAAACTATCAAGAAGAGACAGGATTAAAAAAGGCATCAGGAAACGCCTTTCAGGGTCAACAGAACGTCCCCGCCTGTCAGTATTTAGAAGTAATAAAGGTATTTATGCGCAGATCATTGACGATGTAACCGGTAAAACTTTAGTTTCAGCATCATCTTTATCAAAAGATTTTGCCGCTGAAGGTACAAAATCAGATCAATCAGTAGCTGTAGGCAAGCTGGTAGCTTCAAAAGCTATCGCTGCAGGTATTAAAGATGTGGTTTTCGACAGGAACGGTTACCTGTACCATGGCCGTGTTAAGTCATTGGCCGAAGGTGCACGTGAAGGTGGTTTAAACTTTTAATCGAACAGAGAAATGTCAACAATCAACATAAAAAGAGTAAAAACAAGCGAGATCGAATTAAAAGACCGCTTGGTAAGCATACAGCGTGTTGCCAAAGTAACCAAAGGCGGCCGTACTTTCAGCTTCTCTGCCATTGTGGTAGTAGGTGATGAAAACGGTGTTGTGGGTTACGGTTTAGGTAAAGCTAAGGAGGTAACTGAAGCTATTGCTAAAGGCATTGATGATGCTAAAAAGAACCTGGTAAAAGTTCCGATCATTAACGGAACTGTGCCTCATGAGCAAATTGGTAAATTTAGCGGTGGTTTTGTTTTCATTAAACCAGCAGCTAACGGTACAGGTGTAATTGCCGGTGGTGCTATGCGTGCCGTATTAGAGTCGGCAGGTGTACACAACGTATTGGCAAAATCAAAAGGTTCATCAAACCCGCACAACGTGGTAAAAGCAACCGTATCGGCATTAGCCCAGTTACGTGATGCAAATACTGTAGCACAACAGCGCGGAATTAGTTTAGGTAAAGTATTTAACGGATAATCAGTCATGGCTAAGATCAAAATAACACAGATTAAGAGCGTGATCGACAGAACGGAACGCCAGAAAAAAACAATCGAGGCTTTAGGCTTGCGTAAAATTAACCACAGTGTGGAAGTTGAGGCTACACCTGCTATAGTTGGGATGGTTAGGAAAGTGAACCACCTGGTAGCGGTTGAAAATATTTAATATCATGAATTTAAGTAATTTAAAACCTGCAGAAGGTTCAACCAAAAATAGAAAAAGAATTGGCCGTGGTACAGGTTCTGGCCGTGGCGGTACGTCAACCCGTGGCCACAAAGGCGCCGGTTCACGTTCAGGTACCAGCACCAAGGTAGGCTTTGAAGGCGGTCAGATGCCTTTACAGCGCCGTGTGCCTAAGGTAGGCTTTAAAAACCCTAACCGTGTTGAGTACACAGGTGTAAACCTTGACGTACTTCAGGAATTAGTAACAAAATTTTCGCTTACTGCTGTTGATTTTGATACTTTGAAAGAGCACGGTTTGGTATCACGTAACGACCTGGTTAAGATCCTGGGCCGTGGTGAGCTTACTGCCAAATTAGAAGTTAAAGCACATGCATTTACTGCTACAGCTCAAAAAGCTATTGAAGCTGCAGGTGGTACCATAGTTAAGTTATAATTTCGATGAAGAAATTTTTCACCACATTATCCAATATCTGGAAAATCGAAGATCTGAGAGTGCGTATTATTAACACACTCTTATTTCTTTTAATATATCGTGTAGGCTCATTCGTGGTTTTACCGGGCGTTAACGCTGCGGTAGCATCAACCCAAAAGGCAGAAGGATTAGTAGGATTGCTGAATATGTTTGCAGGAGGATCGTTTTCACGTTCCTCTATTTTCGCGTTAGGTGTTATGCCTTACATTTCGGCTTCAATTGTGGTGCAACTGCTGGGTATTGCCGTTCCGTATTTTACCAAATTGCAAAAAGAAGGTGAAAGCGGACGCAACAAGCTTAACCAATGGACCCGCTACCTAACCATAGGTATTACCTTTTTACAGGCTATAGGTTACCTTAAATCGCAGGTTGCTGCCGATGCAAGGACTATTGCCGATCCTTTCACCTTCATCTTCCTTAACACTTTCGTGTTAACGGCAGGTACATTATTTGTAATGTGGTTAGGTGAAAAGATCACGGATAAAGGTATCGGTAATGGTATATCGCTCATCATTATGGTGGGTATCATTGCTCAGTTACCAGGCGCTTTTACAACCGAGTTCATTTCGCGTAATGGCGGTGCCGGTGGTTTGATCGCTTTCATTGTGGAGATCGTAGGTCTTATTGGTGTGGTAATGTTCACTATACTGATAGTACAGGGAACACGTAAAATTTCGGTACAGTACGCTAAACGTATTGTGGGTAACAAACAATATGGCGGTGTGCGCCAGTACATACCTTTAAAGGTAAATGCTGCCGGTGTAATGCCAATCATCTTTGCGCAGGCATTGATGTTTATCCCGCAAACAGTATCGCAGTTTTTCCCTAATGTATCATCAAACGGTATATTGATAGCTTTAGCTAACTATAACTCATGGGAGCATAACCTGTTGTTTGGGATCCTGATCATCCTGTTCACTTACTTCTATACGGCTATTACGGTTAATCCTAACCAAATGGCCGATGATATGAAGAAGAACGGTGGTTTTATCCCGGGCATCAAACCAGGCCGTACTACTGCCGAGTTTATTGATGGTGTAATTTCAAAGATAACTTTACCAGGATCAGTATTCCTGGCTATTATAGCAATCATCCCGGCATTGGCCAGTTTGGTTGGTGTATCTCCAATATTTGCAAGGTTCTTCGGCGGTACATCGCTGATCATCCTGGTGGGTGTTGTGCTGGATACATTACAGCAAATAGAAAGTCACCTGTTGATGCGCCATTATGATGGTTTAATGAAAACCGGACGGATTAAGGGACGTACAGCTATGCCTGCCGCTGCCGGTACCAGTCCGACAGCGATTTAATTAGTAATGTCAAAAATCAATTATAAGTCTGTCGAAGAGATAGAACTCATAAGAGAAAGTTCTTTACTTGTTTCAAAAACACTCGGAGAGATAGCTAAGGTTATTGCTCCGGGTGTTAAAACAATTGAACTGGATAAACTTGCCGAAACCTTTATACGGGACAACGGCGGGGTTCCTGCCTTTTTAAACTATCACGGATTTCCTTACTCACTGTGTATTTCGCTGAATGACCAGGTTGTACACGGTTTCCCCGGATCGCATGTTTTAACTGAAGGCGACCTGGTATCGGTTGATTGCGGTGTTGTTTTAAATAAATACTACGGCGATTCGGCTTATACCTTTGCCATTGGCGAAGTAAGCGACCAGGTTAAAAAGCTGATGCGTGTTACGCAGGAATGCTTAAAGCTGGGTGTTGAAAAAGCGGTTGTAGGGATGCGTATAGGTGATATAGGATACGCGGTACAGGAACATGCCGAAAAGAACGGCTTTGGTGTAGTAAAGGAGCTGGTGGGCCATGGTGTAGGGTTAAAACTGCACGAAAAGCCCGAAGTACCTAACTATGGCAAACGCGGTGCCGGTATCAAACTGGAAGAAGGGATGGTTATAGCCATTGAGCCCATGATCAATGCCGGCCGTGCCGGTGTTAAGTTTTGGGATGATGGCTGGACAGTTTCAACATCCGACAAGAAACCTTCGGCACATTACGAGCATACAGTAGCAGTACGCAAAGGTACACCAGACATTTTATCGACGTTTGATTACGTAGAAAATGTTTTAAAAGAAAAAAATAATAATTAAATAATTTTTTATTAATTTTGCATCCCGGTTTTAGGGCGGATAATTAAGTAATAATCAACAAAATATGGCTAAACAATCTTCGATTGAGCAAGACGGTACAATTAGAGAGGCATTGTCAAATGCAATGTTCAGAGTTGAACTTGAAAATGGTCATGAGATTATAGCGCACATATCGGGCAAAATGCGTATGCACTACATTAAAATTCTTCCTGGCGACAGGGTGAAACTGGAAATGAGTCCATATGATTTAACAAAGGGTAGAATAACCTATAGATATAAATAAAAAGATGAAAGTTAGAGCATCCATCAAAAAGCGCAGCGCTGATTGCAAGATCATCCGCCGTAACGGGAAACTTTACGTTATTAACAAGAAGAACCCGAAGTTTAAACAACGCCAGGGCTAAGAACAATTACTGAATTGGAGAATGATTGAATTACTGATGATAGCGATTCGATAATTCAATAATTCGATAACTCAATAAATTACAAGAAATATGGCAAGGATATCAGGTATTGATTTACCAAAGAATAAAAGAGGAGAAATCGGACTTACTTACATTTTCGGTATTGGCCGCTCAACAGCTCAAAGAATTTTGACTGAGGCTGGTATTGATTTTAACATCAAAGTACAAGACTGGACCGATGAGCAATTATCTTCTATACGCGGAATTATTAACGACCAGATTAAGGTTGAAGGTGCATTACGTTCAGAAGTGCAGCTTAACATTAAACGTTTGATGGATATTGGTTGTTACCGTGGTACACGTCACCGTAAAGGTTTACCATTACGTGGTCAGCGTACTAAAAACAACTCACGTACCCGTAAAGGAAAACGTAAAACAGTTGCTAACAAGAAAAAAGCTACTAAATAGTAAGTGAATAGTGATTGGTGGGCGGTGAGTAGTTGTCGCTTCGCAGATCATTAGGATTACCTCATTTTACAGTATAATTAATGGGTCCGGATTATTCGCTAATTCAGTAATTCATTAATTCAAAAATTAAAAAAATGGCTAAAGCTAAAAAAGTAACCAAGAAACGCATTGTGATTGTTGAGCCGGTTGGCGAAGCACACATCAATGCTACTTTCAACAACATCATCATCACCCTTACCAACAAAACCGGCCAGGCAGTTTCATGGTCATCAGCTGGTAAAATGGGTTTCAAAGGTTCAAAAAAGAATACTCCTTACGCTGCTTCACAAGCTGCTGCCGATTGCGGTAAAGTTGCTTATGACTTAGGCTTGCGTAAAGTTGAAGTATTTGTAAAAGGCCCTGGTGCCGGTCGTGAATCTGCTATCCGTACTTTGCAAACTGCAGGTATCGAAGTAACTACGATTAAAGATATTACACCGCTTCCGCACAACGGTTGCCGTCCTTCAAAAAGAAGAAGAGTTTAATTAACATATTTTTTAAAGCTAAGATTCGGCAGCTGCAGGCTGCATGATACTTTAAGAACACACAAAAATGGCCAGATATACAGGACCAAAATCCAAAATTGCCCGTCGTTTCCGTGAGCCGATCTTCGGTCCGGACAAAGCGTTAGATCGTAAAAACTATCCACCGGGCCAACATGGCGCGTCAAAACGCCGTGGAAAGCAATCAGAGTATTCAACTCAGTTGCAAGAGAAACAAAAAGTTAAATACACTTACGGTGTATTGGAACGTCAGTTCGAAAACTTATTTCACCGCGCTTCTGCTAAAGAAGGTATCACAGGCGAAAACCTGTTGAAATTCCTGGAAGCACGTTTAGACAACGCTGTTTTCCGTTTAGGAATTGCTCCTACACGTTCGGCAGCACGTCAATTGGTTAACCACAAACACATCACTGTTAACGGTGCTGTTGTAAACATCGCTTCATATGCATTGAAAGCTGGTGACGTGGTTGCAGTACGTGAAAAATCTAAATCATTAGAAGCTATCACTACTTCAGTAGCCGGAAGAAGAATCAACAAATACAGCTGGTTAGAGTGGGATGCAAGTGCCTTAACAGGTAAATTCCTTAACTATCCTAACCGCGATGAGATCCCTGAAAACATCAAGGAAAACCTGATCGTCGAGTTGTACTCAAAATAATAAGATATTGGATATTAGATGTGAGATTTGGGACTTGTTCTCAAATCTCATTTCTGGTTACATACGTAAACAAATCAATTATAAGAATGTTCTTAGGTACCAGATAGTTGAATACAGGCGTGCAAAATGTCTTAAATCTAATATCTCAAATCTCAGATCTATTAATTAGTAAACAATAAATAAAGGATATAAATGGCAATTTTAGCATTTCAAAAACCAGACAAGGTTATCATGCAAAAAGCAAATGATTTTGATGGTACGTTTGAATTTCGTCCGTTAGAACCAGGCTTTGGTGTAACCATTGGTAATGCTCTGCGTCGTATCTTACTTTCATCACTTGAGGGTTATGCAATTACTTCTGTACGTTTTTCGGGAGTAACGCATGAATTTTCGACCATCAAAGGTGTTGTTGAAGACGTAACCGAGATCATCCTGAACCTTAAACAAGTTCGTTTTAAGAAAACAGGTGAATCTGGCGACAGCGAGAAAATATTTGTTATTGTAAATGGCCAGGATGCATTTAGAGCAGGAGATATCACCAAATTCTCTAACAACTTTACTGTATTAAATCCTGATTTGGTACTTTGCAATATGGACCCGGCTGTAACGCTTGAAGTTGAGCTTACTGTTGGCAAAGGCCGTGGTTACGTACCAAGCGAGGAAAATAAGAATCCTGACGCTAACGTAGGTGTTATAGCTATCGACTCGATCTATACGCCGATCAAAAACGTAAAATATACCATCGAAAACTATCGTGTTGAGCAAAAAACCGACTATGAAAAATTAGTACTGGATATTGCTACCGATGGTTCTATCCATCCTGAAGATGCTTTGAAAGAAGCAGCTAAGATCCTGATCCAGCACTTTATGCTGTTCAGCGATGAAAACATGATGCTTGAAGCACAGGCTAAAGAAGAAACCAAAGAAGTTGACGAAGAGATCCTGCACATGCGCAAGATCCTTAAAACCGAACTGGTTGATCTTGACCTTTCTGTACGTGCCCTTAACTGCCTTAAAGCTGCGGATATCCGTAGCCTGGCCGACTTAGTATCGTACGATGTTGCTGACATGTTAAAATTCAGGAACTTTGGTAAAAAATCGTTAACTGAAATCCAGGACCTGGTTAAATCAAAAGGTTTATCTTTTGGTATGAACCTGTCTAAATTTAAGTTAGACGAAGAATAAAAAAAGAAGCAAGACTGTGAGAAGCAAGAGGCAAGATAGATTTTAGATCTTGCCTCTTGATTTCTTGACTCTTGGTTCTTGTTACAAACATTTAAGCGAAAGCATAATTCCGAGGGCTTGAGCCAATCGCCCAACGGTATGCACGTGAAATAAATAAAACAATGAGACACGGAAACAAAAACAATCACTTAGGCCGTACTACCAGCCACCGCAAAGCGATGCTGGCTAACATGGCATCTTCGCTTATTTTACACAAGCGTATTACTACAACATTAGCAAAAGCAAAAGTTTTACGCGGTTATGTTGAGCCACTTTTAACAAAATCAAAAAACGATACTACACACTCTCGTCGTACAGTGTTTAGCTACCTGCAGGATAAAGACGCTACTTCAATCGTTTTCCGCGAAATCGCAGAAAAGATTGCTAACCGTCCGGGTGGTTATACCCGTATCATCAAGTTAGAAAACCGTTTAGGCGATAACGCTGAAATGGCAATCATCGAGCTTGTTGATTACAACACTGTTTACGGTGCTGACGCTGCTGCTCCTGCTAAGAAATCAACCCGTCGTCGTGGTGGTTCCGGTGCAAAAGCTAAAACTGCTGCTCCCGTAGCTGCAGAAGAAGCTGTAGTAGTTGAAGACGTTAAAGAAGAACCAGCTGCTGAAGCACCTGCACCTTCTGAAAACGAAGAAAACGCTGAAAAAGGCGAATAATTTAATTATTCACTTTACAAATACTGAAAGCGGCCCACTCAATTGAGTGGGCCGCTTTTGTTTAATGGTTTTATATGATGTCACGAGTGTAGCGTGGCAATGGCATGCTATACAGGGCGGGTGCACCACCCGCGATTGCCACGTTGCTCCAGGGCTCTTATCCGCCCCGCTGCTCCTCCTCATATTGACCCTATTGGTTTTTTTTCAGACGATAGGTCAATAAACCTTCTGCTTCCCTCATCAAACTAAACCCACATTTATCCAGGATCCTTTTTGATGGCAGGTTATCGGCATAGGTGTTCACTATGATAGCTTTCACAAATTCATGCGTAAATGCCCATTGCGAAAGCAACTGCAAAGCTTCGGTAGCATAGCCTTTGTTATGCTGGTTTGCATCGATCATGTAACCTATTTCTGCTTCTCCATCGGAGTTGGGATAGCCGGCAAAGCCCATGCCGCCGATAACGGTGTTGCTGCTTTTAAGAACAATTTCCCAGCCGGTATACCAAAGATATTTATCAGGAAAGGAGAGCGTATTGGGCAGCCAGAAATTATCGAAGGCATCATCAATTTCTTTGATATACAGCGGATCGATCAGCATAGCTGAAGGGTTTAAACCCAACGCTGCTTCCAGTAGCCTGCGGTCTTGTTTGAGCAATAATAATTGTGCGTGTGTTAACGGTATCATCTTTAACCGTTGTGATTGGATAAAAAACATTGGATGTTTGGAATTTATTGGATGTTTGGAATTTAAATAACAATAAGAAACCAGTTCGCTTTTTTAAAGTGAATGTACAGCCGGTGTGCTATGGCTGTTTGTTATGCAATTCCAGGCAATGAGATTAGCCTGTTAAGTGTGTTAAGTAACAGAGGCGTTTTGTTTTGTTAATATAAAAGTAAGGATTTTAATTAGGAACCTGTAGTAAGTTATAAAACGCGGAGTGCGTTAGTAGCGGATACCGGCCAAGAGCGTAATGCCTGCAGGCGTATGAGCGGATAGCCCGGCCCGTTAGCTAACGGGAACGCCCATCAGGATATTGCTATTCTTCGTTTTGTTGGTCAGGCTGAACATAGTTTTCTTTAATGCTACTTATAGAAAATTCAAGTGCCCGCTGTACCTGGAAAGTACGGATGGCAATATCTGCAAAGGCAGGTGAATATATTAGTTATAATGGCCTTTTACAGAATATATAATTATGTTATTCTCGATTACTTCGTAAATGATACGATGTTGATTGTCGATTCGCCTTGACCATTTACCCGAAAATTCATATTTTAATGGCTCAGGCTTACCTATGCCGATAAATGGAGATGATTGTATGGAAACAAGTAACTTTTCGATTTTCTTTACTATGGATGTTTGTCCGCTTTTTAAGAAAAACCTGATGTCTTCCTTAGCCGTATCGGTTATTACAAGTTCCATATATCGGCAGGGTTTATTTGCGTAGTTCTGCCTGCCTTTAAATCGTCTTCACTTTGTTTTATTTTGATTACAAAATCGGCATTATAATTTTTTGAATCTTTTTCGGTTTTGTAATCAATCTTAAGAGCTTTCATAACAGCTTTTAATGCTGCCAACTGCTCTTTATCTTTTGGCTGTATAATTAATGTCTCCATACTCAAATTTACGCTTTATTAAATTAAATTTTGAAAGACAATTATCGATTTGTTGCCAGGAAGTATTGTAGCAAAGGACCATCACTCATCAATATAAAACTTGATATCCCCAATCCGGCTGCGGCCTTCCCGCACAAATTTGCCGTCGATATTGTATAGTATATCGCCAAAGAGGCTCCGGCCTTTCCTGATCATATTGTTATCAATGTTACAAACCACATCGCCAAACATTCCCCGGCCTTTTTTTACCACTTTGCCATCAATGGTATATAGAATATCCCCGAACCGGCCCCGTCCTTTTCTAACATAACTATCGTCGATAGTGTAAAGCACTGTTCCATACCTGTTATTTCCCTCTCTGATATATTTCATAATCGTTGCTTATAATTGCGGGTTTTAAGTTAAGCGAAATACTGACAATTAGCAAGCCTGATAACAACCTTTTGCCTTTAACCTTTCGCCTTTAACCTCAAAAGATCCTGCCAACCTGTCATCACAAAGTAAGGTATCCTGCCGCCTTGTTCATGAACTGACAATTACAGGCAATTTTTACTGCCATTGGCATATTGGCACAGGCATTGATAAACAGCAGTGGTAAGTAAACAATAAATCAAAAAGAAAAAACAATCATATATGTCTAAAATAATTGGAATCGACTTAGGAACAACAAACTCCTGCGTTGCTGTAATGGAAGGTAACGAGCCTGTAGTTATAGCTAACAGCGAGGGTAAACGTACTACGCCGTCTGTAGTAGCTTTTATTGATAATGGCGAACGTAAAGTTGGTGATCCTGCAAAACGTCAGGCTATCACAAACCCAACAAAAACCATTTCGTCAATCAAACGCTTTATGGGTAACCAGTTTAGTGAAGTTACAAGTGAAGCGGCACGTGTACCTTATAAAGTAGTTAAAGGTGACAACAACACCCCTCGTGTTGAAATTGGCGACCGTAAATATACCCCGCAAGAAATTTCTGCAATGATCCTTCAGAAAATGAAGAAAACTGCCGAAGATTTCTTAGGTACTGAAGTAACTGAAGCAGTTATTACCGTTCCTGCTTACTTTAACGATGCTCAGCGCCAGGCTACTAAAGAAGCCGGTGAAATTGCCGGTTTAAAAGTACGCCGTATCATTAACGAACCTACTGCTGCTGCCTTAGCTTACGGCTTTGATAAAGCGCACAAGGATATGAAAATTGCTGTGTTTGACTGCGGTGGTGGTACGCATGACGTATCTATCCTGGAGTTGGGCGACGGCGTTTTTGAAGTAAAATCAACCGATGGTGATACTCACTTAGGTGGTGACGACTTTGACCAGGTAATTATTGACTGGCTGGCAGAAGAATTTAAAAGCGACGAAGGTATTGACCTGCGTAAAGACCCAATGGCTTTACAACGTTTAAAAGAATCGGCCGAGAAAGCTAAAATTGAATTATCAAGCTCAGCACAAACTGAAATTAACCTGCCATACATCACCGCTGCTGATGGCATGCCTAAGCACCTGGTTAAAACTTTAACCCGTGCTAAATTTGAGCAACTGGCAGATAACCTGATTAAACGTACTATTGAGCCTTGTAAATCTGCTTTGAAAAATGCCGGTTTAAGCACTTCTGATATCGACGAAGTGATTTTGGTAGGTGGTTCAACCCGTATCCCTGCTATCCAGGAAGCTGTACAAAAATTCTTTGGTAAAGCTCCTTCAAAAGGTGTTAACCCTGATGAGGTTGTGGCCATTGGTGCTGCTATCCAGGGTGGTGTATTAACCGGTGAGGTTAAGGATGTGTTGCTGCTTGACGTTACCCCACTTTCATTAGGTATCGAAACCATGGGTGGTGTAATGACCAAACTGATTGAGTCAAACACTACTATCCCTACTAAAAAATCTGAAACTTTCTCAACCGCCAGCGACAGCCAGCCTTCAGTTGAGATCCACATATTACAGGGTGAGCGCCCAATGGCTGCGGGTAACCGTACTATAGGTCGTTTCCACCTGGATGGTATCCCACCTGCACCTCGCGGTGTACCACAAATTGAAGTTACTTTCGATATCGACGCTAACGGTATCCTGCATGTATCTGCAAAAGATAAAGCTACAGGTAAAGAGCAAAAGATCCGTATCGAAGCTTCTTCAGGCTTAACTGATGCTGAGATCAAAAAGATGAAGGACGAAGCTGAAGCAAACGCTGATGCTGACAAAAAGGCAAAAGAAGAAGTTGAAAAACTGAATGCTGCCGATGCCCTGATCTTCTCGACTGAAAAACAACTGAAAGAGTATGGCGATAAGGTTCCTGCTGATAAAAAAGCACCTATCGAAGCTGGTTTAGCTAAATTGAAGGAAGCTTATTCAGCTAAAGACTTTGATGCTATCGACGTTGCACAAACCGAGCTTAACACTGCCTGGACTGCTGCATCTGAAGATATGTACAAAGCTTCTGCCGAAGGTGCTCAAGGTGCACCAGCTGGCGATGCCGGAGCTCCGCAAGACAACTCTGACACTGTAACAGATGTTGATTTTGAAGAAGTGAAATAATTAATTTTGTTTTATAACAGAAGCCCGGTTTGGTTAATTCCAGACCGGGCTTTTTTTGTGGAGTAGGAAGCGTGGTGATAGCGAATATAGGAGGCGCCTACGGAGCCATAAGCCGCCTTTTTGAACCGACTATAAACATGTTACTCCTACGGAGTTTAAAAAAGTATGCATACTGTCTTGTCCTGAAATGAGTTTACACAAAAATAAACTACATGGAAAAGATCATTATTGATGGAAAAGGACATTATTCACTTGAATTTAAGCATTCAGTTATCAAAGAGTATTTGGCTGGCAGTGTTAGTCAAAAGGCGTTGTTGAGGAAATATGATATCAAGATACATAGTGGCATAACGCGTTGGATGCAGAAGTTAGGTTATGCAGAAGTTTCGGAAAAAGACAGATATTTGTCATCAGTAAAACCACTATCCTTGCCCGCAAAGAAGCCCCATAAAGATCCGCCTACAGGTGCCTTGTCGCAAGAACAACAACGCATCAAAGAACTCGAACGTCAGCTTGAAGATGAGCAGCTTCGCAGTGAAATGTACAAGCGTATGATCGAGATTGCTGAACGTGATCTTAATATTCCTATCCGAAAAAAGTCGGATACCAAGTGATCCATGAGATGAAAGACATGTATACAAGGATCAGCCTTGTACGATTATGTCGGTTACTTGGTATTACCCGTCAGGCCTATTATCAGCACTTTTGGCAACAAGAAGCATCTGGAATAGAGGATACACTTATATTGCAGGAGGTTGTCAGCATTCGCCAAGACCACCGGGCAATGGGTGGCAGGAAGCTTTATGAAAAGCTGCACCCTTTTTTGCTTGATCATGGCATTAAAATGGGACGGGATGCACTGTTCGACCTGTTGTCAGCTAATGGACTGTTAGTAAAGAAACGCCGCAGGCGGCATGTGACGACCTGGTCGGGTCACCGGTTCAACAGATGGCCGAATATCATACGCAGCCTGGAGGTCGTCAGGCCTAACCAACTGTGGGTAAGCGATATCACCTACTGGAAAGTAAAAGAAGAACATTTGTACATCAGTTTGATAACGGACGCTTATTCGCACAAAGTAGTTGGCTATCATTTGGCTGATACCTTAGAAACGATCGAAACGATACAGGCCTTGAAAATGGCTTTAAAAGACCTGCCTGAACAATTGCCGGAGGCACTTATACATCACTCGGACCGGGGAGTGCAATATTGCACAGAAAGCTATGTAAAGCTATTACAGGACAGATACATCAAGATCAGTATGACCGAGAACGGTGACCCATTAGAGAATGCCGTTGCTGAACGAATGAACGGCATTCTTAAAGAAGAATATCTTAAGCATCACCGGCCTGAGAATAAGCAACAAGCAAAACAATTACTGGATAGAGCTATCGAGTTGTATAACAAACACCGGCCACACTTCAGTATCGGTCTGCTAACGCCCCAACATGTGCATGATAAAAGCTTGCTACCTCAAAAATTGTGGAAGAACTATTATCGCAAAAACACTAACATTGTAAACGTATCACAGGACATCACTACACTTGTAAATACATAACAGGACTATCTCATAAAATGTAAACTTTTTTTAGGACGAGACATACTATAAATACATAACACGATTATCTCAAAATCGGTAAACTTTTTTAGGATGAGAGAAACCAATTAAAATAGAACTCCGGAGGAGTACCATGTTTGTAGCCAAAATAACAGGCTGTTTTGGCTCCGTAGGCGCCTCCTGCTGCGTCATACAAATCATGCGATCGGGGCAATCACTACTCAATAAAGTCAAATAAATACCTCTCTTCAAACGGAACTTCAAATTTTTCCAACAACGTTATATATTCTTGCTTGAATGTCTTTTTCTGATGATGGATTTCCTGGTTTTGAATATATTTTATCACAGAGTCGATATGTGATTGTGAGTACGAGAAAACTCCGTAACCTTCCTGCCATTTAAATTTTCCCTTGACCCAACCTTTGCTATTGATAAACTCATTACTTTCAACTTTAATTTCTTTTGCAAAATCCGAAATCAAAAGACTTGGCTTGAAACCAACAAAAATGTGGATATGATCAGGCATGCAATTAATAGCCAGTAATTTTATTCCCCGATTTTGAATTAGGGCCGTAATGTATTTATGCAACTCTTCTTTGTTATTTTTTGATATGAGATTGTATCTGTCTTTTACCGCGAAAACAAATTGAAGATAGATTTGTGAAAAGGTATTGGCCATTCTGAATGATACTTGACCGAATGTAATTAGTATCACAAGAATTTCAAAATGACAATTATAACTTTACTTCAATCTCTCCACGCTCATTCCCAACAACCTCATCTTTCAGCTTAACTCCCCCAAATCCATGCAAAACAAATTTCAACTGCGTAAACCTTGATTTAAACGCCCCTTCAACTGCTGATAAACTGATGCTTTTATTTACCGGATCAAAACGGATCACACGTTTATAATAAACACCCCGCTCATAATCGTACGATATACCATCATCTTCATAATAAACAAAACAATTAGCCTCGTTTCCATTCCAGATGTGGATCTGCAATAATCCATCGCCTTTATCATTGGTACTTTGCACAACACTTTGCATGGGGATAATACTGCCGGCTTTTACAAACACAGGCAGATCTGTTAATGGCGCCGGCACATTGACAATCTGTTCACCTTCATAAAATTCATTGCTGCTTAACCGGTACCATGAACCTTCGGGTAAGTAAGCATCTTCCATAAATTTTGTGCTCTCAACGGGGATAACCAGCATCGCATCGCCAAACATAAATTCATTTTGAAAACGCTCATCAAAAACGTTTTCGTCAAAGCTGTGCTCAATGGCCAATGTGCGGCTTACCGGCATGCCTGTTTGTGTTGACAGATAAAAGCTGCTGTACAGGTAGGGCAGGAGTTTATACCGTTGTTCGATATCTTTTTTAATGATCCGTTCATTATCCTTTCCCCATTCCCAGGGCTCGCGCATTTTGCTGCCCTGTATGGCATGATTGCGGAACATCGGGGTATAAGTGCCCAGTGAGTTCCAGCGCACCATCAGCTCGGGCGTAGGGTTGCCGCTGAAGCCGCCGATATCAACCCCGACAAAACTCATACCTGTAATCCCCAAACTATTTACCAGTCGTTGCCCTAAAAGCATGTGGGCATCGGTGCCGGTATTATCGCCAGTCCACACGGCCGAGTAGCGCTGTGTACCCGAATAGGCGGCTCGGGTAAGTACGAAAGGACGTTTATTGCCGAGAATCTTCCGGGTGCCATCATAGGTTGCGCGGGCCATTTGCATGCCGTAGGCATTACGAACTTCGGGCATAAACTTATCACCAAATTTTACTATCCAGGGAATATTTTGCCCCCAGGCGGCGGGTTCGTTCATATCATTCCAGAAACCTTCAACACCGGGATTGGTAAGGGCCGTGAAAGCTGCACCCCACCACTCGCGAACATCCTCCCTGAAAAAATCGGGAAAGTGACAACGGCCCGGCCATACATAGCCGGTATAATTTTCTCCATCGGGATATTTGGCAAAATAATCGCGTTCAATGCCTTCATCATATTCTTTGTAACCCTCTTCAACTTTTATACCCGGATCAACAATGGTAACCAGCCTAAAGTCCATCGCCTTTAGTTTATCAAGCATCTGCTTGGGTTTGGGAAAGTTTTTTTTGTTCCAGGTGAAGATCTTGAAATCGTCCATGTAGTCGATATCGCAATACATTACATCGGCCGGAATTTGTTTTTTGCGGAAGGTTTGGGCGATGTTCAGCACCTCAGCAGCACTCATATAACTCCAGCGGCATTGCTGGTAGCCGAGGCTCCAGAGTGGAGGCATTTCCATGCGGCCGGTAAGCCAGGTATAATCTTCGATGATTTTAGCAACGCCCTGAGCCCCGAAAAAATAGTAATTAAGGTCACCACCATCAGCACCAAACCAGCTTGTTTCTTCATCTGTAGATGCACCGAAATCGAAATAGCTTTTATGGGTATTGTCCAGGAACAAGCCATAGGTTAATCCGCTGTGCAGGCTTATAAAGAACGGGAAGGTTTTATACAGAGGATCGGACTCGGGTGTGTGGTTAGGGGCATCGGTGTTCCAGTTTACATAGGCCGCGCTACGCCTGTCAAAGTTGCCGGTTTTTTCGCCCAAACCAATAAACCGCTCCCCTTCAAACAAGCGGCGATAACAAGTTACACGTTCGCCCTGCCAGTTAGTGCCAAAGCGCGCGTCATCCTCACTCAGTGAAATGCCACCGGCTGTGAAAAAGTTGAACCGCAAAGGTGATTTCTGGATGCTGAGCTTCAGGGCCGATGTGGTAATGTCAATATTAGCCGGTGATTCATCAAACTCAAAATCGGCCATCGGTTGCCTGATCACCGCGAAGGAAGCATCATCCGGGTTGAAATTTTTACTGATGTTTACCCTGATAATAGTTGGACTGTAAATGTAAACCCTTGCTTCTGCTTCGGAGGTTTTAATTATTAAAACGCCATCCTGTTGTTTAAAGCCCTGTACGTTGCCTGCTATTTCTAAATTCATACCTGTGGTGTACCCTGATAGATAGCGTACTTAAAGGCAACGTTGTTTGGTTGGGTTGGTTTTGTTAAATGTGGATTTTGAAAACGTTGCGTAGATTTTTATCGGCTTGCGCTCGTTACAAACCACAGGCGTTGGGAAGAACAAAAAGTTCGGGATTGTGCGATTCCCTCCCCCTGGGAGCTACTGTGTGTACACATCTTTTAAATTCTATCAATAATTGAAAAAAATGTCATTTCGAACGAACCTGGTGGGAGAATTCGCGCGCAGGGGGTGAGGAGAAATCTTCTACGCCCTGCTTTTATAAGTATGATTGTAGAGCCTGATGTAGAAGATTTCTCTTTCGCCCCACTTCTTAGCCCGCCCCTGCTCAATCGAAATGACATTTTCTTTTATTTAAAAGATGTGTACACACTGTAGCCCTGGGAGGGTGTAGGGAGGGGTTTCGACGGCAGACTTATCTACTTTAATGATGCATAAACCCCTCCCTGCAACTCCACAACCCTGCCGCACCCCTCCCCAAGGAGGGAATTAAAAAATCTTCCCAACACCTGTGGTTACTAACCTGCGCAAGATTAAAAAGTACGGCATTAAAAAGCTGTTGATTCTTTAAACACCACATTCAAAACGTTGCATGGATTTTCCTTTTCCACCCCCAAAAACGACAAACCCGCTTTCCTGCCCGATCAACGCCTCGTAATTTTCGACCAACTTGTAAAATGCTGATAATTAGTACGTTTTAAGCGTTTGCCGAATGCTTTTGGGTATTGGTCTATATCTTTTCGGTGCTGGTATAACACTTTTTAGCAGTTAAAATTAATGTTGTTCATTTGATCATTGAAAATAACAAACACAAAATATTAACAATACTTAAAAGCTCAAAATCATGAAAACTTCAATAAAATTATCAGCATTATTCTTCTTATTAAGCGCAGGTGTATTTGCTACCACAGCAGCCAAGGCCGCCGATGTAACTCCTAAAGCTAAAGAGGTTGTTACCTTTAAAGCCCTTGACCACGACCGCGGTGTTAAATTAACGCTTGCAAAATCAGAAAATGGCCGTTCATTTGTACGCGTTTACAGCAAACAAAATGAACTTTTGCTGAAAGACGTTGTATCAACCAAAACAGATGTTGAAAGAGGCTATGTTTTAACCAACCTTGAAGATGGCGATTACATTATGGAAGTTAAAACTAATAACCAGGTGGTTAAGAAAACCCTGCACGTTTACGAAGATGGTGATCAAAAAACATTCTTTATTTACCAGGACTAATTTAGGAAGCCATATAAAAACAAAAGCTCCCGTTCGGTTGGAACGGGAGCTTTTTTGTTTGAGGAACAAGTATTTTATTCCCAAAGCTTTTCGGGATAAACACCGTTAGCTACCAGGTCAGATATGCTTTTTTGAACGATAGGTTTATCTTCTTTATAAGTAACACCAAACCATTTTGAGCCGGTTGGGATCACTTTAAATGCAGCTGTACCATCTTTGATCAGTTTATCTGCAGCAAGTGGAATAAAGAATTCGGCTTTAGGGTTGTTTTCGTTAGCCGCTACAAAATCTACAAACATTTGCTCGCTTTGTTTAAAGATAGCCGGTGTAAAGCCCCAGAAATTCATTGATACACGGGTATCGTTAGGAAGTGCGTGCTCACCGGTTGCGTCCTTGTACGCTACGCTGCCATCTTCTTTAAAATATACCTCGGTACGCTCGTTAATTTCAACCATGTTGCCATTGTCATCAACTTTACAAACACCGCGTGATACCGAGCCATAGTCAGACAGGGTACGGTCAATCTGGTAACCTACCAGCGAGTACAAATCGTCTTTAACTTCGGTGGTTAAAAATTTAGCCATTTTTTCAAATGCATCATAACCATAATAATCATCGGCATTGATCACGCAAAAAGGCTCGTTTACCTGGTTGCGTGCAGCAAGCACTGCATGGGCTGTTCCCCATGGTTTAGCGCGTTCAATTTCTTTATCAATACCGAATGGCTTAAGGTCAAAGCTCTGAAAAACATAATCTGTTTCAACACGACCTGCCAGTTTAGGCTCAAAAATAGCCTTAAAGCTATCAACAAATTCTTCGCGGATGATAAATGTAACTTTACCAAAGCCAGCTTTTATTGCATCGTATATCGAATAATCAATAATTGTTTCGCCATTGGGGCCAAAGCCATCAACTTGTTTCATGCTGCCATAACGGCTGGCCATCCCTGCGGCCAATATCAGTAAGGTGGGTTTCATAGATAGTATTTGGGAGATTTTATTTTAAAAGCTGTTTTATGATTAATATTTATAGGGAATGGATTTTTGCCCGGATTGTTTTATATACTATATAAACTTTTTGTTATTTGATATACCTGAAATCCTGACCGGCCTGAATATTTAGCAGAGACTCGTATATCAAACGGATCACGTTGTCAACATCTTCTTTGTGGATCATCTCTACAGTAGTGTGCATATAACGCAGTGGTAATGAGATCAACGCTGATGGTACACCGTCGTTTGAGTAAGCAAAAGCATCTGTATCGGTACCGGTTGATCGTGATGATGCCTGGCGCTGAAACGGTATGCCGGCTTTTTGGGCACTTTCAATAAGCAGCTTATTCAGGTTGTTTTGTACTGCCGGCGCATATGATACAACGGGGCCTTTACCGCAGGCTAAGTCGCCCTGGGTAATTTTGTTGATCATTGGCGTTTGAGTATCATGCGTAACATCGGTAACAATAGCTACGTTAGGTTTAATTTTGTGCGCTATCATTTCGGCGCCGCGTAAGCCTATCTCTTCCTGCACAGCATTAACAATATACAGGCCGAAAGGAAGTTTTACGTTGTTTTCTTTAAGTAAACGGGCTACCTCGGCAATCATGAAGCCGCCTGCACGGTTATCAAGTGCGCGGCCAACATAATAGCGGTCGTTAAGAACCATAAATTCATCCTCATAGGTGATAACACAACCTACATGGATGCCCAGCTTTTCAACTTCTTCCTTTGAGGTGCAGCCGCAATCTAAAAAGATATTTTTTAGGGTAGGGGCTTCTTCCTTATCGCCGCCCAGGCGGGTGTGGATAGCGGGCCAGCCGAAAACAGCTTTAACCACGCCATTATCGGTATGGATATTTACACGTTTTGAAGGCGCTATCTGATGATCGGAGCCGCCATTGCGGATAACATATATTAAGCCATCGTTAGTGATATAGTTCACAAACCATGAAATTTCGTCGGCATGGGCTTCAATAACTACTTTGTAATCGGCTTTGGGATTGATGATGCCAACCGCAGTGCCATAGTTATCAACGTAATGGGTATCAATATAAGGCTTCAGATATTCGAGCCAGAGCTCCTGGCCTTTCCACTCAAAACCGGTAGGTGAGGGGTTGTTAATATATTTTTCAAAAAACGCGAGTGAAGTTTCGTTTACAACGGAAGTATGCTGTGGGGCGTCAGATTTCTTTTTAGCCATATTTACATTGAACCTAATTAAATGATGCTGTAAGTTTCAACAGCTTAATTGGTAGCTAAAATAGCAATTTCATATTAATTAAAGTGTTTTTTTATTAAAATGTCTGATAGGAGCTATTAATAAATTGGATTTTAACAATCTGATATTAAATTCTTAAAGTATGACAACAAAATTTGCCGTATCGTTAAACGTTTTTTTAAATATTTAGTCACAATGAAGGCGCTGGTTTGTTTTGATACAAAAATGACCGGTTATTTCATTATGCTTTCATGCTTATGTTATACCTTTCCGCGATATTTAATTTTTAATAAGGTGAAACTATTCAGGCTAACTTGTATCTTATTTGCAGCATGTTTTTTAGCAGCATGCAGCGTACCTCAATATGTAAACGTTCCGGTTGATTATGCACCAAAGCTGAATTTTAACAGGGCAAAAACAACTATAGTGGTCATTAACCACTACATGCCCGATTCGGCCCGTAACCGTAATAAACGGGTACTCGCCACATTTAAAGCCGCCGCTTATACCGCTATAAACAATGCCGCTGTACAGCTGCATGCGCTGCCCGGCGTAAAAGTTGTACAACTGGTGGATTCAGTTAATTTTACCGCCAATACAGATTCGGTGAAATTTCTGGCTAACAAATATAAGGCATCCTATGTGCTGGCGTTTGAGGATTTTAAAGGCGAAACCAAATTGCAGCAGGATTATTACAACGGTGTGCCATCCGTTTACCGGGTATCGGTAGTTAAAACCAGTTTCACCCTTTATGAAGCCAATGGCATCTACTTTAAAAGGCTAAACGGCGAGGCTGAAATAAATGACAACAATCCGTATGGCAATGCGTCCAGCCTGCTTGCCCATGGCGGGCCTTTATTTGATGCTATCCGTAACTCCGCATTGGATGCGCTTAAGGATTACCTGCCGTATACTGATTATCACGACAGGCCCCTGTATGCCAATGGCGATCAGCTGAGCAGCTCGGTAGAGTTGATCAAGGCTGGTAAGTTTGATAAAGCTTTCCAATTATTGAACCCGCTTATTGATGGCCCCGATCCAAAACTTGCCAGCAGGGCTGCTTATAACCTTGCGGTAGTTTATGAGGCCCAGGGTGATATTGAAGCCGCACTTGACGTGGCCAAAATATCGAACCAAAAACAACCGAATGATTTTGCCAAGGCTATTATTGTTGATCTGATGAAAGAGTAAGCTCTTTTTCGAGGATTTCGTAATCGAAGCCGTTTTTTGAGAAAAGCCGGCCGGTATGCGTGAAGCCATGTTTTAAATAAAAACCGATGGCCGATACCCGGGCATTACACCATAATAACGCACCTCCATTGGTAAGGGCAAAATCGGTTATATGCTCCAGCATCGCTTTACCGATCCCCATTTTCTGAACTGTTTCATCAACGGCAAATTTGCGAAACTGCCAGTCGTTACCTTTATTAAAGAGGGATACTACCGCTATGATATTATTATCTTTAAAAGCAGCAAAGTGATATCCATGGTTATCCTCCTCCATCTCCATTTCATAAAGCTTGCTTTCGGGGTATAATATACGCTGCCTTAACCGCCAGGTAAGTTCGGGACGGATTTGTTCGATAGAGATATTTGTCATTCTTTTTTGAGGCGAAAGGTAAAAGGCGAAAGGTAAAAGGTTTTTTTCAAATTTGCTGGCGGAACAACCTCAAATCTTATAAACAAAAGCGGAAGGCACAAGTAATCCCGGCACCGGCAGCCGCACAATACTTGCGCCAGAAAAGGCAGAAGGCACAAGTAATCCCTGCACGTGCCGCCGCACAATACTTGCGCCAGAAAAGGTAATTATGGCATCTACAATAAAAAGGAAAATAAATCCGAAATCGAACATCCGATATCTCAAATCACAATGGGATATTCCCGTGCTTTTTCCTCGGGTTGTTCACTACTTTATTTTCCAGCATTGTAAATGCTGCAATCAGTTTAATGCGGGTTTCAGCGGGTTCAATTACTTCATCGATAAAGCCACGTTCGGCAGCGCGATAGGGGTTGGCAAAGGTATCGGAATACAGTTGTTCCATCTCCAGCCATTTGGCTTCATGGTCTTCGGCCTTCATGATCTCGCGCTTAAAAATGATCTCGGCAGCACCTTTGGCGCCCATCACCGCAATTTCGGCCGAAGGCCAGGCAAAATTAAGGTCGGCCCCGATGTGTTTGGAGTTCATCACATCATAGGCACCGCCATATGCCTTGCGGGTGATCACCGTAACGCGCGGAACGGTGGCCTCACAAAAAGCATACAATAGTTTAGCGCCATTGGTGATGATGGCATTCCATTCCTGGTCGGTTCCCGGCAAAAATCCGGGGACATCTTCAAACACCAACAGCGGAATATTAAAGCAATCGCAAAAACGCACAAAGCGGGCAGCTTTGGTTGATGAATGAATATCCAATACTCCGGCCAAAAAAGCAGGCTGATTGGCAACTATGCCAATACTGCGGCCTGCCAGGCGTGCAAAACCAACCACAATGTTTTCGGCAAAATCTTTGTGGACTTCCAAAAAGGAAGCTTTGTCAATAATATGATCAATAACCTCGCGGATATCATACGGTTGCGATGCAATGGACGGCAGAATGGTGTTTAGCTCGGGCCTCAGCTCGTCGCCGTTTTCGTATGGAACTGCGGGAGCTTTATCCTCACAATTTTGAGGCATATAGCTTAGCAGGCTTTTGATATGCTGAATGGCCGCTATTTCATTGGCACAGGCAAAATGGGTAACGCCCGATTTGCCGGCGTGGGTGTTAGCGCCGCCCAGCTCTTCGGAGGTTACCACTTCATGAGTAACCGTTTTTACTACGTTGGGCCCGGTAACAAACATGTATGAGGTATGCTCAACCATTAAAATAAAGTCGGTAATGGCGGGCGAGTAAACGGCACCGCCGGCACATGGCCCCATAATGGCCGAGATTTGCGGGATAACGCCCGATGCCATGGTATTGCGGTAAAAAATATCGGCATAACCGCCAAGGGATACCACGCCTTCCTGGATGCGTGCACCGCCCGAGTCGTTGAGGCCGATAAGCGGGGCGCCGTTCTTAAGGGCGAGATCCATGATCTTGCAGATCTTTTCGGCATGGGTTTCGGAAAGTGAGCCGCCAAAAACGGTAAAATCCTGTGAAAATACATAAGTGAGCCGGCCGTTTATGGTGCCATAACCTGTAACAACACCATCGCCGGGATATTTTTCTTTCTCCATGCCAAAATCAATGGAGCGGTGGGTAACCAGCATTCCTATCTCCTGGAACGAGCCTTCATCCAATAAAAAATGCAAACGCTCACGTGCCGTTAATTTCCCTTTTTTATGCTGACTTTCAATACGTACCGGGCCTCCGCCCTGCATGGCTTCATGACGTTTTAGCCTTAACAGATCAAGCTTTTTATCCACAATTCAGGTTGTTAGTAATTGTCTAAAAATAGTAATTATATTGTAAGAATAGCTTTTGCTTACTTATTCTGGTGGTTTAATAACGGATTTTTATATATTTGTGTTGATGAAGATCAGGAATAATAAAATATGGGTAGTGGCGCTGTTCATGACCGTTTTTGTAATAAAGATGGGCATTTCGCTTGCACCTGTTTTTTTATATCTTGATAATAAAACGGTAAGTGCGGTGATCCTTCAGCTGGAGCAGGAAAGCAAAACTGAAAAAGACAGCCCCGAAAAAGACCTTGTGAAGGAGAAAAAAATCTTCGATGAGTATGATCTTCATACCATAAACTTCATCACATTTATTACCGAAACCAAAGTTCTCCACAACCAGGAAAACGCCTTATATAAGCAGGTATATCATCCTGTGGTCCCCACGCCGCCGCCCAACGTTTAAAATGATTAACCGGATACTTCCCTATCCGGATAGCAACGCTATTTAATTCATTTTAAAGTTTTACTCAATCTTTCATTCTTATGCAAATCAAGCAAGGTGAGGCTGCTATGGGCAATCTCAACCTAAAAAAATATTTTCTGCCAAAAAATTTAAAAAGGGATATTCCTTCAAGTGTCGTTGTTTTCCTGGTGGCTTTGCCGCTGTGTTTAGGTATAGCGCTGGCATCAGGCGCGCCGCTTTTTTCAGGCGTATTAACAGGTATTATTGGCGGGATAGTAGTAGGCACACTTAGCGGCTCGCAATTAAGTGTGGCCGGGCCTGCAGCCGGATTAACAGTAATTGTGCTAAATGCCATTACCTCACTTGGCGCTTATGAAACCTTTTTATTAGCACTTGTACTGGCCGGTGTTTTTCAGATCATATTAGGTATTGTAAAAGCCGGTACTATAGCCAACTACTTTCCATCATCGGTTATTGAAGGCATGCTGGCAGCGATAGGTATTATTTTGATCATGAAGCAGTTTCCGCACGCGGTTGGCTATGATGCCGATTTTGAGGGCGATGAGGGCTTTAGACAAATTGATGATCATAATACTTTTTCGGGTATAACCCGTGCCTTTGCCCGGATCAACTACGGCGCAGTGATCATTAGCGTGGTGTCCCTGGCATTCATGATCTACTGGCCTAAGTTTAAAAAGCTGGCTATTGTTCCGGCACCTTTGCTGGTGGTATTGGCCGGTATTGGCTTAAGCCTCGCCTTTAACGGCACAAGCTTCGCCTTGCTTGATAAGCAGTTTGTACGCATACCGCTGGTAAACAGCAGTGCCGAATTTTTTGCGCTGTTTAAATCGGCCGATTTTAGCCAGTTAGGCAACAAGCAGGTTTGGATAACGGCTTTCACCATTGCAGTGGTTGCCAGTTTGGAAACATTGCTGAGCCTGGAGGCTGTAGATAAAATAGATCCTATCAAACGTATTTCGCCCACCAACCGCGAACTGCTTGCGCAGGGAACGGCCAATATTGTAAGTGGTATGCTTGGCGGCTTACCCATGACGGCGGTAATTGTGCGTTCATCGGCCAACGTAAATGCCGGTGCGCGTACCAAAATGAGCGCTATCATACATGGTATATGGTTATTGGTTGCTTTATTGGCCATACCGTCTTTAATTAACCATATCCCGCTGTCGTGTTTGGCAGCGATCCTGCTCATGACTGGGTATAAACTGGCCCGGATAAGTCTTTTCAAGCACATGTGGCACCAGGGCTTGAGCCAGTTTATCCCTTTCGTGGTTACCATTGTGGCCGTTGTTATGACCGACCTGCTTATTGGTGTGGGTATAGGTATGCTGGTGGGGATCTTTTATATTCTGCGTACCAACCTGCGTAATCCCTACTTCTATCACATTGAAAAAAATGGCAGCAAAAAAGTTATTAAGATTAAGCTGGCCGAGGAAGTATCCTTCCTGAACAAGGCTGCCATACAGGTAACGCTTACCAGCTTACCGCAAGGCGCCGAAGTGGTAATTGACGGATCGAACTCAAGGTACATCGATCCGGATGTACTGGAGATTATCCACAATTACAAGCACAATGCCTACACCAAGGGCATTATTGTGCAACTGAACGAAGTAAAGGAGAAGTATGACGTACCTCCTTTAAAAGAACTGGTTTATAACCCTAACTAAAAATCGAAAAACAATGTCAACAGAAAAAACAAACGGCAAAGCCGTAATAGATACCAACAACCTTAAACTTGCACAATCAAGCAGCTATAATACTTTAATTAAAAATAACGCCGCCTGGGTTGAGCGTAAACTGGCCGAGGATGGCGAGTTTTTCAAAAACCTGGCCAAAGGTCAAAGCCCCGAAGTGCTGTGGATAGGCTGCTCAGACAGCCGCGTACCGGCCAACGAGGTGACAGGCACCAAACCCGGCGAAGTGTTTGTGCACCGCAATATTGCCAATGTATGCGTACACTCAGACATGAACATGCTGAGCGTGCTTGACTATGCAGTGAATGTGCTTAAAGTAAAACACGTTATTGTTGCCGGCCATTACGGCTGCGGCGGCGTAGCGGCGGCTTTAAGCAACAAGCAATTTGGTTTAATTGATAACTGGCTGCGTCATATTAAAGATGTGTACCGCCTGCACAGCCATGAGCTTGACCGTATTACCGACAATACTACTAAAGTTAACCGCCTGGTTGAGCTGAATGTTACCGAGCAGGTTTATAACCTGTGCAAAACCACCATCATCCAAAACGCCTGGATGGAACGTCATGACCTTGAGGTGCACGGTTGGGTTATAGACCTGGCCAGCGGCCTGGTTAAAGACCTGAAAGTATCCAGCAGCAGTCCGCATAATTTAGGTTATGTATATGAGCTTGACGGTGTTGAGGCAGTGGCAGCGCATTAAAATATAATTTGATTGGAGCTTCCGACGCTGTAAGGGGCGGAGGGAGGTTTGATTGTTAAGTTGATCCCGGCTCTTAGGAAGTGGCCGGGATTTTTTTTCAGCCCCACCCAAACCCTCCCCGGAAGGGAAGGCTAAAAAAAAGTCTCCCCTTCCGGGGGAGATTTAGAGGGGGCTTATTAAAATATTATTAATTGTATCAAACAAGCAGGCATCAGTTCGGTTAAGTTTTTTGTAATTTAAATTAAAATATCTGCCGCGAAATATCTATGCTCAAAGCAATAAAAGAACAACGTACCCTTAAAGAAAACCTGATGCTGGCCTCATCAACGGCATTTGTAGCAGGCGTTACCAATGTGGCGGGCATGCTGGCTTTTTTGGCTTTTACCTCAAATATTACCGGGCATGTGGCTAATCTCGCCAAGCACATTATTGAGCAAAACTATCGCCAGATGATCATCTTTTTAGTTTGGCTGATGATGTTCTTTGCGGGGGCATTTGTATCCAGCTTTATTGTACGTTCATTTGAGGATAAAAGCAGGTGGCGGGCAAACTCTACCCCAATGGTGATTGAAGCTGTCATTTTACTGGCGGTTGCCATTTACGGGCATAATTTTTACCGGGAAACGCAGCTGGAACGCGAAATTGTGATCAGCGCTATTTTGTTTTCGATGGGATTGCAAAACAGCCTGGTTTCTAATATCTCGGGCGGACTGATCAAATCGAGCCATTTAACGGGTTTATTTACCGACCTGGGCAGCGAAGTGGCCGAATGGTTCCATCCGCGTACCAAAAATACCGAAGCCGCCGGTAATAAACTACTGATCAGGTTTACAGTGCTTGGTTTTTACCTGTTTGGTGCACTGGCAGGCGGATATTTTTTTAACCTGTATGAGTTTGCCATATTTTATTTTATCCCGGTTATTTTGCTAACCATTATGTATTATGACGTTTCGCCGCTTGCTTTGCATAAACTTAGCCGTATGTTTGCATGGGGCAGGAAACGTCAAACCGCATCTTAAAACATCAATCTTAAAAATATATGTGTGCTCAAATTCATGATACCAGTCATATTACCTACGAGGGCTTACTGGAAGGAAACAAAAAATTTATTGAAGGTGCTTTGGCCGAAGACCCTCAATATTTTGATAAACTGGCTAACGGGCAAAAGCCCCCTATACTTTGGATAGGTTGCGCCGACAGCCGCGTACCTGCCAACCAGATCACCAATACCGCCCCGGGCGAGATCTTTGTACACCGTAACATTGCCAATATGGTTATCCACTCGGACATGAACATGCTGAGTGTGCTCGATTACGCTGTGAACGTATTGAAAGTAAAACATGTGATAGTGACCGGCCACTATGGCTGCGGCGGTGTTAATGCGGCCATGAGCAACACCCAGTTTGGCCTGATAGATAACTGGCTGCGCCATATTAAAGATGTTTACCGCTTACATGCCGATGAGCTCGACGCCATTGAGAACGAAACCGAACGCAGTAACCGCCTGGTTGAGCTTAACGTGATTGAGAATGTATATAACCTCTGCAAAACATCCATTGTGCAAAATGCCTGGGCGCAGGGACAGGAACTTGCCGTACACGGCTGGGTTTACAGCCTCAGCACCGGCCTGATTAACGATATGAAGGTAAGCACTTATGACAATGCCAATATGGATAATGTGTTTAAGTTCAAGTAAGAGAGAATCAAGAAGTCAAGATTCAAGAGACAAGAAGAAAGAAGTCAAGAATCCAAGATTCAGGAATCAAGAGAGAAAGACTAAAAAAAGAATATACGCAAAACGTCATTGCAAGGTATGAAGCAATCCCAAACTATACAGATCGGCTCTGTAGGTCGGGGATTGCTTCATACCTCGCAATGACGTTTTTATTTGAGGTTATCGATTCAATGAAGCCAATTCTTGCTTCCTGAATCTTGACTTCTTAAATCTATTCCTCTATACTTCCTTTGCCAAAAAAGGATACCTGTAATCCTTCGGCGGATCAAAGGTTTCTTTGATGGTGCGTGGCGATACCCAGCGAAGCAGGTTGATCATCGATCCGGCTTTATCGTTAGTGCCCGATCCCCTGGCGCCGCCAAATGGCTGCTGACCAACTACCGCACCTGTAGGCTTATCATTAATATAGAAGTTACCTGCCGCGTTGCGTAAACGGGTGGTAGCTTTTTCAATAGCATACCTGTCCTGCGAGATGATTGAGCCTGTAAGCGCGTAGATAGATGTTTTGTCTACAACCTCAAGGATCTCATCAAATTTATCGTCTTCGTAAACGTAAACGGTTAATACGGGGCCAAAAAGCTCCTCGCACATGGTTACATAATATGGGTCTTCAACTTTTAACACGGTTGGCTCAATGAACCAGCCTTTGCTTTTATCGTAGTTGCCGCCGGCAACAATCTCAACGCTCTCGTCGGTTTTGGCGGCGTCGATGTATTTGGCCAGTTTATCAAACGATACTTCGGTGATCACGGCATTGATGAAGTTTTCAAAATCCTCTACCGGACCAATTTTAAAAGAAGTAATGTCACGCTGCATGTTTGCTTTTACCGCCGGCCATAATGAAGCGGGGATATAAGCCCTTGATGCAGCCGAACATTTTTGTCCCTGGTACTCAAACGCGCCGCGAACAAGAGCGGTGCTCACTACATCGGCATTAGCACTTGGGTGGGCAAGTACAAAGTCTTTACCACCGGTTTCGCCCACAATGCGCGGGTAGGTTTTGTATTTGTGGATATTGGTGCCGATAGTTTGCCAGATGTTCTGGAATACTTTGGTTGAACCGGTAAAGTGGATCCCGGCAAAATCGGGATGGTTAAAGATCACCTCGCCTGCAACCGGGCCATCAACGTAGATGAGGTTGATGACGCCATCAGGTACACCGGCTTCTTTAAAGATCTTCATGATCACATTGGCAGCATAGATTTGCGGATAGGCAGGTTTCCAAACTACCACGTTACCCATCATGGCTGCTGATGCAGGCAGGTTGCCGGCAATAGCAGTAAAGTTGAACGGCGTTAATGCAAATACAAAACCTTCCAGCGGGCGTTGCTCCACCCGGTTCCAAACACCTTTGCCTGATACAGGCGGCTGTTGTTTGTAAATCTCGGTCATGTATTCTACGTTGAAACGCAGGAAGTCGATCAGCTCACATGCCGAATCGATCTCGGCCTGGTAAGCGTTTTTCGACTGGCCAAGCATCGTTGCTGCATTGATCTCGGCACGGTATGGCCCGGCAATCAGTTCGGCAGCTTTCAGGAATATGGCGGCGCGTTGTTCCCAGGCCAGGTTTTCCCAGTCGGCTTTGGCTGCAAGGGCAGCATCAATAGCGGCGGTAACGTGGCTTGCATCACCTTCGCTGAAGGTAGCCAGCAAATGTTTATGATCATGCGGCGGACGGATCTCCAGCTTAGTGCCGGTACGTACTTCCTTGCCGCCAATGTACATAGGTATATCTAATTGTTGGGCACGGCCGGCTTCTAAAGCTGCCTTAAGCGCCACACGCTCCAAACTCCGCGGACCGTAATTTAAAACGGGCTCATTCACCGGTGCCGGAACATTAAAAAATCCTTTAAGCATAGATGGTAATTTATGTTGCCGCAAAGATAAGGATTTTGAGGGGGAAGGTTGGGTAGGGGAATAGAAATTGCAGGAATGTGTTGTATGAAGATTTTATATATTATTAATGGTATTATATTCATAAATTTTAAATTTAGCTTTTATTATGAAGGAAAGCCTCACTAAACTCGAAGACTTTTTTAATCATCATTCGGTAATCGTCTTAGGAATTATTGCTGTGTTGACGCTTATTTGCAGTATAGTATACAATTTGATTTTTAAAAAAACCTACAAGATATCAAAAAGCGATTACGATAAGAAGCTTTCAAATTTCAGCGTTTATTTAATCAACGCATTTCGATTAACAATAAAAAAGAGCAGTAAGAAATATCTGTTTTTTAACATAACAATTAGCAATAAAGCTACAGCGAAATATACTTATGTGTCAACTTTGGAAATAGAATATATAAGAGATGATAATTCTAAAGAATCTATAATTCTTGATTATGTTTCTGCTGATCTTGAATCACCTTTGGTTCAAAAGTTAACTTTTTTTTCAAATGAAATCCGACTCGACGAAAAAGATAGTGAATCTAAATGGCTTCTTTACGAGTTTCCCAATATTTTGAAATCATATAGAATATCAAAATATGTTATAAAAATCAGAGACATTGATGGAAACGTTGAAACGGTAGATGTTTTCTTAATTAAAGATATTAAAGATGAAAATTAAAACTTATTCCATTAAAGTTTTTCAAGTTATTGCAGATGGTGTTTTATCAGCGCCAGGAATAGGGGAGGGCAGATTTATTCCATCTTTGATAGTTAATGGGATAGAAGATCAAGAATTGGTCGATTTGATTTCTATTCATCAGGAAACTCCACCAGGGGATGCAATATTCTTATGGACCAGGCCATTGTGGGATAGAAGTAAAATTATCTTAAATGTCGCTTTTAAAAAACCCATGATCATCGAATTCGGAATAGAATTCAACCTGCCGACTCAAAATACACTCATTGATGGGATTATCCAATCAAGAGGATTTTTCCTTCAAGTTGGAAGAGAGGGTGACAAGCCATCAACTTTGTTCTCCGACAGAATTCTTTTGGAAGTGCCAGAGATGGGATTCGATAAAAAATGGGATGAAATATTAATAGCAATAATAAGATCTAAATATAAAAAGCTTAGATATCCAAAAAATGACCTGACAGCAGCCACAAATAAACATATTAGAAGCATGAGGGAATTATGGTCAATCAGAAGGACATAATTGTAAGTTTAATAAATTGATATGGAGTTGATTAGTTGTTATAATGTTTATAGAGGTTTAAGTTTTCGCATTTAATTATCCTTGAAAATCAACTGTTCCATGCTTACCCCAATAGATTCCTTCTACCTCACCAAAGATGAGCCCAATAAAGGCTGCTTGTTGGCTTTGCGCGATATTGTTTTGGCGTTCGATCCTGATATCACCGCCGAGTGGAAATACAACATGCCGTTCTTTTATTATAAAGGCAAAATGTTTTGCTACCTGTGGGTGCACTCCAAAAAACAATGGCCATTTTTAGGTATGGTTGAAGGGAAACACCTGCACCATCCCGAACTAACGTTTGAAGACCGTGCCCGTATCAAGATCATGGTTTTTAATCCTGAAGAGGATTTGCCGGTTGATACTATCCGGTTTATTTTGAATGAAGCTATTGATCTGTACAGGTCGGGGTTGATCAAGCTGCCAAAGAAGAAACGGTAGTTTTTCCGTAGAGACGCATAATTGCGTCTCCCGCAGGATGAGCCGCCTTGTTGAGGATATGGAAAATCAAACGTAATTTGCATGCTGGAGACGCAATTATGCGTCTCTACAATGAGGCGTTTATAAAACCATAACCATGACCATCGAAACCCTTCAATCCATTTGCCATAAGCTACCCGGCGTAACCGAAGATATTAAACTGGACGAACACCTGTGCTTTAATGTTGGCGGTAAATCATTCCTGTTTACCCATCCCGATGGTGTACCGCCATCGGCCTCGTTTAAAGTGACTGCCGAAGATTTTGAAGAGATCATTTCCAAAGAAGGTTTGGAACCTCAGCCTTATATAGCCCGGTATAAATGGGTACTTGCGCGTGATATCAGTAGTTTGAGTGAAAAGGAATGGGAGCATTATATCAGGCAATCGTACCGGCTTATCGCTGATAAGCTACCAGGTAAGGTTAAAAAGGAATTGGGTTTGTTATAGCGATAAAGCCATGATCAAACTTAAACTATTGGTTATAAGAACTGCCGATATGCAGAAGCTGGTTGATTTTTATCAGCTACTTGGTGTTAGCTTTGAATATCATAAACATGGAAATTCCCCTTATCATTATTCTGCCACTATTGATGAAATGGTGATTGAGATATATCCGCTTACAAAAACTCAAACTGAGGCTGATAAAAATCTTCGCTTAGGTTTTGAGTTAGATGATTTTGATACGGTAATTGAATTATTAAAGAAAGCAGAAGTGTTGTTCGCGTCTGAACCTACACAAACTGATTTTGGTTTTATGGTAGTAGTTGTTGATCCGGATGGCAGAAGGATGGAGTTGTATAAGAAATGGTAAAAATATCATCCCCGTCATGCTGAACTTGTTTCAGCACCCCACGCGCTAAGTGTCCTTTTGCTTAGCAATCTGTGACTGGTCCTATGGGATCCCGAAACAAGTTCGGGACGACGGAAGGAAATAAAAAGCCCCCCTTTAGGGGGCGGAGGGGCGACTAAACCACCATATTCACAATTCGGCCTTTTACCACAATCACCTTTTTAGGTGCTTTGCCGTCGAGGTATTTTTGTACGTCGGGGCTGGCTAAAACGGCGGCCTCTATTTCTTTTACATCAAGGCTTAACGAAAGGCTTAAATTCATTTTCATTTTACCGTTGATGGAGATCGGGTAAGCAAACTCATCTTCAATCAAATATTCGCTGTTAAACTTAGGGAATGGTGCATATGATAGTGTACCCTCTGCATTACCCAATAACGACCAAAGCTCCTCGCAGATATGCGGCGCATATGATGACAGGATGATCGCCATATCCTGCAAAATAGCGCGGTTGTTACATTTCAAGTCAGTTAGTTCA
Organism: Mucilaginibacter sp. cycad4; assembly: GCF_034263275.1. Classification (NCBI taxonomy): domain Bacteria; kingdom Pseudomonadati; phylum Bacteroidota; class Sphingobacteriia; order Sphingobacteriales; family Sphingobacteriaceae; genus Mucilaginibacter; species Mucilaginibacter sp. cycad4. The sequence goes on from NZ_CP139559.1 coordinate 6,992,157, forward strand.
TTCACGGCGATCATAAAGCTGGAAACTGATGTATTGAACGAGAAGCGCTCAATATCTTCCTCCACCTTTTTAATGATCTTGTGCAGCGATTTCAATTCGGCTTTTGACGGTGCGGCATTGCTAACGCCAAATTCCCAGGCATCATTGTGGAATAGCCTCCAGAACTTGCGCAGAAACTTGAACACACCCTCAATACCATTGGTATTCCATGGTTTGCTCTGCTCCAGCGGACCTAAGAACATTTCGTACATACGCAGGGTATCGGCACCGAAGCGGGTAACAATGTCGTCTGGATTTACAACATTGAACTTCGATTTTGACATTTTTTCAACTTCTGCCTTGGTGAAAAACTTGATTTCTTGATTTTTGTCTTCAAAAGGGTAGAGTTTACCTTCATGATACCATCCAGCGGAACACCAGTATATAGCATCTTTGAATTCAGGGCGCCAAGTTTTAAATCGCTCAATGTCCAATTGATTGTTCTTAAAGTCAACAAGATTTACGTCTACATTTATTGAATATGTGGAATAGTCGGATGTAACCTCAGTTATATTTGCATATTTATCGAAGTCATTTTTTACATCGTCACTTATCAATAGCTTGACCGTTTTTTCTCCAAAAGCAAATTGCTTATGATTGCCTGGCATGAAATAAATGTTTGACGCAGATTGCGAAACATGAATTTTTTGAGATATTCCCTGGATCATGCCCTGGTTAATCAGCTTTTTGAATGGCTCTTCTTCAACAACAAGGTCAAGATCCTTCAGAAATTTATTCCAGAAACGACTGTACAACAGGTGACCGGTAGCATGTTCGCTGCCGCCGATGTACAAATCAACATCTTTCCAGTACTCAATGGCCTCGCGCGATGCAAATTCTTTATCATTTTGGGCATCCATATAGCGGTACCAGTACCAGCTTGAACCAGCCCAGCCCGGCATGGTCGAAAGTTCGTATTCGCCCTCCGGATGGCGCCAATTGGTAGCACGGCCCAATGGTGGTTCGCCGGTTTCAGTCGGTAGATATTTATCTACTTCCGGCAATAACAACGGCAGGTGGCTTTCATTAATCAGATGAGGCAAACCATCTTTAAAGTAAACCGGCACCGGTTCGCCCCAGTAACGCTGACGGCCGAAAATGGCATCACGCATCCTGAAGTTAACTTTGGCTTTTCCGGCGTTGATCTCTTCCAGTTTGGCAACCACAGCAGCGGTTGCTTCTTTGTAAGCTAAACCATTAATAAAGTCGGAATTGATATAGGTACCTTCTTTAGTTGGATCGGCCTCGGTTTCGATGTTTTGAATATCGAGGATCTGCACTATCGGCAAATTAAAATGTTTTGCAAACAGGAAATCGCGCTGATCGCCCGATGGTACGGCCATAACCGCTCCGGTTCCGTAACCGGCCAATACATAGTCTGCAATCCAGATTGGGATCTGCTGACCGTTCAGCGGGTTAAGCACATAGCTGCCGGTGAAAGCGCCGGATACAGTTTTAGCATCAGCCATCCTGTCCAGTTCCGATTTCTTTTTGGTTTGGGCGATATAAGCCTCAATATCGGCTTTTTGCTCTGGTGTAGTAAGCGAAGCCACCAGCTCATGCTCTGGTGCAATCACTAAAAAGGTAACACCGAAAATGGTATCAACACGGGTGGTGAAAACTTCAATAAATTCGGTATCCAAAGCGGCGTTGTGCCCCGATTTATCTATCGGGAACTTCACAGAAGCTCCTGTACTTTTACCAATCCAGTTCCTTTGCATTTCTTTCAAAGGCTCGGGCCAGTCGATAGTATCAAGGCCTTGCAACAACCTTTCGGCATAGGCTGTAATGCGCATGCTCCACTGGGTCATCTTTTTTTGTTCAACGGGGTAACCGCCGCGTTCGCTAAAGCCGTCTTTTACCTCGTCGTTTGCCAATACAGTACCAAGAGCGGGGCACCAGTTTACGGTACTTTCGCGCAGGTAGGTAAGGCGGTATTTTAACAGTTCGGCCTGCTGTTCCTGGTTGCTTAAAGCTTTCCATTCATCAGCAGTAAAACTTAATATTTCCTCATCGCAAACAGCATTGATGCCTGCCGAGCCTTTGGCTTCAAAATGGGCAACAAGCTTATCAATTGACTGGGCCTTGTCGGCATCCTTATTATACCAGCTGTTAAACAGCTGCATAAAGATCCACTGGGTCCATTTATAATAATCGGGCGAGCTGGTACGCACCTCGCGGCTCCAGTCGAACGAAAAACCGATCTGGTCAAGCTGGCGGCGATAGGTTGCAATATTATCTTCGGTAGTTATAGCAGGGTGCTGGCCGGTTTGTATGGCGTACTGTTCGGCCGGTAAGCCAAAGCTGTCGTAACCCATAGGGTGCAATACGTTAAAACCTTTTAAACGTTTGTAACGTGCAAAAATATCAGAAGCGATATAGCCCAGCGGGTGCCCAACATGCAGACCAGCTCCTGATGGGTAAGGAAACATATCCAGCACATAATATTTGGGTTTACTGCTTTTGTCTTCGGCTTTGAAAGTTTGGTTTTGTGCCCAAAACTGCTGCCACTTTTGCTCTATCTCTTTAAATTGGTAGTCCATTTGATGTTTTACGCGTATGAGGTTGCGAAATTAAGCATTTCCCTATTAGTTTAGTAGTTATTAATGGATTAGTTGAGGCTTAATGGCAATCTTTTTAAAGGATTTGTTTTGGCGTTTGTCCCATCAGGGTCTTTCAGAGATTTTAGTTAACCCACAAAACCTAAATGTGAACTAAACAGCGGCGGAAAGCATTTTTACGATTACGAGACTCCGCTGGAGTCCATATTTCTTTAATTTTTTTCTATAAACACGAGGCCTCTCTGAGGCCGAATGCCAAGACAAGGCAATTGGCTAACTTTTTGCCAGTACCCACCATACAAATAGGCATAAACTACATTATAACCTTCTGTTCCTAAATATTTTCAAAATTTCTTTAATTGATTGATAATAAGTTAAATTTGTGCGGAATTAAAATCCTAAACATGAAACACAAGTACAAAATTATAGTATTGCTGCTTGCCGGCATTACTGCCGTTTACACCTCGTGCCATAAGCTTAATATGGCGCCTACCAATCAAAGTACAGTAAGTAAAAAAGAAGCGAGTGTGCAGATAGCGCAAAGCCTTGTCGGTATTTTTAACCCCGAAAACGGCGGGTTTGATTTTAAGAGCGGGTTAAGTATGCCAACCGATCTTTCCCTGAACAAAAAAGGTAAGATCAAAGTACAGTCTGTTGACCCTCAGCCACAGTGCGGCGCTAAAATGGATACCACGATAACATTTAACCTGGATCAAAGCGATACTTCAAAAATTGATATCTGGGCTAAGGTAAAATATGAGCTTACCTGCACTAACGGAGTACCTTCGGGTGTTACCGCTAACGATAGTTTAAATATGACTATGGCAGGCAGCGATTTTACAATGGTTTTAAGAATGGGTGAAAACCTGATACTTAGAAGCCTTAATCCGGGCGTTGAACACGCGCAATACTCTTTTGATGGCCCCGTGAATTATTATGCCAGGGTTAACTATACCAAGCCTACAACAGACCAGCCAAATGTTGAAGGCACGTTTAACTACAATTTTAAATCAATTGTTGTTGATCCTACAAAAGACCCTGATTTTATTTTAAGCGGAAGTGCTGCCTTTTCGAGTAAAGGAAATATAGGAAAAAATACCTGGAACTATAAAGGGACGATAACGTTTTTGGGCGGTCATAAAGCTAAGATCACTATCGACGGTACTGTTTATACTGCCGATCTGATGACCGGTGAAGTTAACTAACCCGGTTTTAAAATATATGAAGAGCCCTGCTCCTTAACCGGATGCAGGGCTTTTTTATGTTGCATTTTTAAATACGGCATGGTTTTTATAATCTGCCTATTTGATGAAAATGGGGAATATTTTCTACATGTCCGTTCCTCGAAACGGGGAAAGCCAGTGATGGGTATTTTTTGTTTTGCATGGTTATCGGCATTATTAAACCGAAAGTGCTTTATTAAAAACATGGAAAATGAGCCTTAAAGCAGAGATCACGGCATTTTTTGGCGAATTATTTTGCCTGTGGTATGCTTGTTGCCCAATGAGGCAAAGAGATCTAAACTTTATCTGATATCACGTTTATGAAACTAAAACTACGCAGTATATTACCTTTATTAGCAGGTGTGGCTGTTCTTTATTCGGCCTGTACAAAAACAGGAATCAATGTAAAATCCGATCCGTCAACTGTAAAAGCAAGCGATAATGTAGCCAGCTCGGCAATTGCAGATAACCTTGCAAAATCATTAGCCGGTTCATTTGGAGGGGCCAGCCTTAACGACGGTGTTACCCCCTCAACCAATGCTTCAACATCGAAGCTTAAAGTACAGAGTACTTATAGTTGTGGTTTTTATATTGATACCAGCCTGAACCGTGTATTTAACCAGGGCGATACTTTAAAAGCTACCAAAACAGGCGGTACCAAATATTATTTTATTTGCGACGGAAACAAAACTGTTGGTTACGATTCGGTTGATTCACTAAACACGGTAGGCAGCGGCCCGGGTTATTCATTCGTTTATAATATTGTGCAGAAATATAAAGTTAGGGGCCTTAACACCAATAACTCAAACTTCTCGCTTGATGGCCCAATGAAAGCCTATGTTGATAACGAGTATACTAAATACAAAACCTTTAGCAGGGTGCACAATACTTACGTGTTCACTAACCTTTATGTACACGGCAATGATAACTTTGATATCAGCAGCGGTACAGCTACTTTCCGTTCGGAAGGAAAAACAAACGGCGGGGGCTGGGATTATAGCGGCACCATTGTTTTTTTGGGCAACCACAAGGCTAAGTTAACTTTCCTTAATAAAATTTTCTTAATTGATTTACTGACCGGTAAATCAACACCTGCATAATCACGATCTTTCAATCAATCAATTATGCCCTGTGCCGGTTTCCGGTACGGGGCTTTTTTGTGCCTGAAACAATAACTTATTATATTGCCGTCCCAACCTGTTGCTCCCCCTTTAGGGGGCCGGGGGGAATTATGAAACGCCTCTTATCAAACCTAACTTTCCAGGTACTTATTGCCATTGCCCTTGGGGTAGTGGCCGGCTTATACGTCAAAGGATTTGCCCCAACTGCCGAACTCATCAGCAAAACATTCATCAGTCTCATAACCATGCTCATTGCTCCTATCATATTTTTAACCATTGTACTGGGTATTGCCGGCATGAGCGATATGAAAAAAGTGGGCAGGGTAGGTGGTAAAGCTTTGTTATATTTCGAGATCGTAACCACCTTTGCACTTATCATCGGCGTTACCGTAGCCAATATTATTAAACCCGGCGCCGGCTTTGAAAACCATGCAGCAAAAATGGATACCGGCAAATTAGCCGTGTACGAAAAAGCTGCCGCCGAAATGCACTGGGGCGATTTTATTGCCCATATTGTTCCCTCAAACATGTTTGAGGCTTTTGCCAAGGGGGATATTTTGCAGATCCTGTTTTTTGCGATACTGTTTGGCTTCGGGTTAAGCAGGATGGGTAAAAACGGCGAAGCGGTTATCCAGCTATTTGATAAGCTTTCGAAAGTGTTTTTTAATATCATGAAGATAGTGATGAAGGTGGCGCCGATAGGGGCCTTTGCAGGGATGGCTTTTACGGTGAGCAAATATGGCATCCAAACATTGAAGCCGCTGGCCCTGTTGATGGGATCGGTTTATCTGACCATGTTCCTGTTCATATTTGTGGTATTGAATATTATTTGCAGGCTGTTTAAATTCAGTCTTTGGGAGTACCTGAAGTATATCAGGCAGGAGGTCCTGATCGTGCTGGGGACATCCTCGTCCGAATCGGCTTTGCCGGCCATGATGGAGAAGTTGGAAAAATTTGGCTGTTCCAAATCGGTAGTAGGGCTGGTGATCCCTACAGGTTATTCTTTTAATTTGGATGGCACTACCATTTACCTTTCCATGTGCGTGATATTTTTGGCGCAGGTGTTTAATATCCCGCTTTCGCTGGGGCAGGAGCTCACTATTATCGGCATCCTGATGATCACCTCCAAAGGAGCTGCAGGCGTAACGGGGAGCGGTTTTATTGTGCTTACCAGTACGCTTACTGCCATTAAAATAATCCCGGTTGAGGGTTTGGCGATATTGATAGGAGTTGACAGGTTTATGTCGGAAGCACGGGCTATTACCAATGTAATTGGCAATGGCGTGGCCACGATTGTGATTGCGAAGAGTGAGGGAGAGTTTGCCCCAAGGGAATGATTTCGGATTTCGGATTTTCAATTTCGGATTTTGTCTGAACCGGGATTTGACGGATTTTTTTGATTTTCGGGATTTCCCTTCCTGTTCAATCTCAAAATCCGGCAAATCTCATAAATCCTGGTTCAGACAGCGTTAAGGATAGTAGCGGATACCGGCCAATGAGCGTAATGCCCGCAGGCGTATGAGCGGATAGCCTGGGCCGAAGGCAACGCCCGGATCAATATCGAAGATGATTTAGCCCCCGCAAAGGCACTAAGTCGTAAAAGAAATCTTAAGCAGGTACCTTACAATATCATCTTTGCCGGCCATGTCAGGAACTATTTAACAGCGCTTATTCCTGCAACCTGCTACCTCCTCAATCACCTCTAAAGTCACTTTTATGTTAACATATAAATTTAGATTACAATAGGGTTTGACATTCGGGCAAAAACTTTAGCTTTGCCGTACTAAAACGAAAAAACCAATGAGTGTACTCGTAAATAAAGATTCAAAAGTTATTGTACAAGGTTTCACCGGTAAAGAGGGTTCATACCACGCTGAGCAAATGATTGCTTATGGCACTCAGTTAGTTGGTGGTGTTACACCGGGTAAAGGCGGTCAAACCCATTTAGACAGGCCGGTTTTTAACACGGTTAAAGATGCCGTTGTTGCAACCGGTGCCGATGTATCGATCATATTTGTACCTCCTGCTTTTGGTGCGGATGCCATTATGGAAGCTGCCGAAGCCGGCATTAAGGTTATTGTTTGTATTACTGAAGGTATCCCTACAAAGGATATGATTGCGGTTAAAGAATATCTTACCGATAAGGATGCACGCCTGATTGGTCCTAACTGCCCTGGCATCATCACTGCTGATGAGAGCAAAATTGGTATCATGCCTGGCTTTATCTTCAAAAAAGGTAATGTTGGCGTGGTTTCAAAATCTGGTACTTTAACTTATGAAGCGGTTGACCAGGTGGTTAAAGCCGGTTTGGGTATCACTACTGCTATCGGTATTGGCGGCGACCCGATTATTGGTACGCCAACCAAAGAAGCTGTTGAATTATTAATGAACGATCCGGAAACTCATGGCATTATCATGATTGGTGAAATTGGCGGAAACATGGAAGCTGATGCTGCCCGCTGGATCAAAGCAAACGGTACTAAACCGGTTGTCGGTTTCATTGCTGGCCAAACAGCGCCTCCGGGCCGCCGTATGGGCCACGCTGGTGCTATTGTTGGCGGTGCTGACGATACTGCTGCTGCTAAAATGAAGATCATGACCGAATGCGGCATCCGCGTGGTTGAATCACCAGCCGAAATTGGTGCTGCCATGGCAGAAGAATTGGCTAAGTTATAGCCCCCCGGCCCCCTAAAGGGGGAGGCAAGAAAATATATTAAAATCCCGGTTATGATTGGCCGGGATTTTTTGTTTTGGAAAAACTTTTGGGCTCATTACAAACAAGCGTAAATTGAATAGCAGGTAGGATAAATCTGTAGATTCTTTGGTCCTGCAAATTCAGGTTCAGGCAATTTTTTCGTACCTATGTATATGGTCAACAATTTACCTAAGCTTGCTAATACCATCCTGTTAGTTGCAATAGGCTTTATAGCCTCTGCCCAACCCTACAAACCTGCAACCTTCACCGATCCCGAAAGGTTGAAAAAGATCCAGGCTACCTTTCCGGTCATTGATCAATTGTATAAGAAGTACGCTGAAGACAATCACTGGCCTGCGCTGGTTTATGGCATTGTGGTTGATGGTAAGCTGGTGCATACGGGGGGCTTGGGGTATACCGATATCGACGCTAAGATAAAAGCGGATTCCACCTCCGATTTCAGGATCGCTTCCATGACCAAAAGCCTCACCGCTATGGCTATCCTCAAACTCAGGGATGAAGGCAAACTTAAACTGGATGATCCGGCTTACCTGTACATCCCTGAAATGAAGGGATTGAAATATTTGACCAGGGATGCCATTCCGGTTACCATAAAGCATCTGCTTACCCATACGGCAGGATACCCCGAAGATAACCCCTGGGGAGACAGACAGCTTGCCGTAACTGACAACGAACTGCTGGCGCTATATAAAAAAGGCATATCCTTTTCCAATAATCCGGGGCAGGGCTATGAGTACAGTAATCTTGGTTTTGCTACACTGGGATATATCATCAAAAAAGTATCGGGTAAAACATATGAACAATACATTGCGGATAATATCCTGAAGCCTTTGGGTATGAGCCATACCTACTGGGAATATACTAAAGTGCCCGAAAACAAACTGGCCCATGGTTACCGCTGGCTTGACGGCCGGTGGATTGAGCAACCTTTGCTGCATGATGGCGCGTACGGAGCTATGGGCGGCCTCATCACAACCATTGAGGACTTTAGCAAATACATGGCCATACATATGGATGCTTGGCCACCCCGCAACGATGCCGAAACCCTGCCGGTAAAGCGCAGCTCTATCCGCGAAATGCAATATCCATGGGATGTGAATTATTTAACCGTGAATGCCAAAACCACTACCGGCAGGCCTTGTCCCAATGTAAGTGCCTATGCTTATGGGTTGCGCTGGGCTAAGGATTGTGATAACCGGGTATACATTGGCCACACCGGTGGCTTGCCTGGTTTTGGTAGCCAATGGAACATTTTGCCGGAGTATGGGATAGGAATAGTATCATTCGCTAACCTTACCTATGCCCGCGCAGGTTACCCTAATACCCAGGCGCTGGATACCTTACTCGCGCTTTCGGGCATAAAACCAAGGCAGCTTCCGGCTTCTGCCATATTGGAGCAACGTAAAAACGACCTGCTTAAGGTTATAGCTGACTGGAGCAAAGCTAAGGAAAGCGGCATTTTTGCTGATAATTTTTTCATGGATTATTTCCCGGATAAACTGAAAGCTACCGCCGCCGAAACCTTCGCCAAAAAAGGTAAAATAATAAGCACGGGCAATGTAGTTGCCGAAAACCAGTTACGCGGATATTTTATTATCAAATGCGAAAATGGCAACATCAGGGTGAGTTTTACCCTTACACCTGAAAACCCGCCGTTGGTGCAGGAGTTTCATTTTGATGTAGCACAATAAGATTATCCTTCGAAATGTGAGTGAATTAAAATCAGGTTTTCTGTTTTTTCTTTTTAGCTGCCGGGAAAAGTACATTGTTCAATATCAGCCTGTAGCCGGGTGAATTGGGATGGAGCTTTAAATCCGTCGGTGGGTCATTTACAGCATGCTGGTAATCTTCAGGATCATGGCCGCCGTAAAATGTCCATTGACCTTTGCCATATTCACCGTGAATATAGCGGGCTTCGTTGCCGGTTTTCATTTCGCCCATGATGGTAACGCCGGGTTTGAGCATGCTTTTGTTATAGGCCGTAGTTAAGCCCATAAATCCTTTAATCACCTTATCATGATCCTGCGTAAGCATACTGGGCACTACATCCCATTTGGCCGAGAAATCAAACAGCGTAAAGAAATCACGGGTACGGTCAACCTGGCGGGTTGTGGTAACATCGATATTGCTGAAAGAGTGCGAAATGGGGTTCATGTCCAGTGTAAAATTCTGGAAAGCGAAAGTCTGGCTAAAGTCGAGTTTGGATTGCGCGTCCTGGTCGGCGGCATCACCGTCGAACATGCGCTCGCAGATATCGGTATTTGCAGCGGATAGGGCGATATCAAAGGTATCGGTACCTGAGCACATGGCAAACAGGAAGCCACCGCCGGCACAAAAATCGCGGATGTTTTGGGCTACGGCCAGTTTCATTTTTGATACCTTGCTGAAGCCCAGCTTATGGGTCATAGCCTCCTGGATCTTGATATCATCAGTATACCATTGCGCATAACGGAAGGCTCCGTAAAACTTACTGTACTGCCCCGTAAAATCCTCATGGTGCAGGTGCAGCCAATCATACTTAGGCAGTTCGCCGTGGATCACCTCTTCGTCGTAAACTACGTCGTACGGAATTTCGGCGTATTTCAAAACCAGCGTAACGGCATCATCCCAGGGCAGTTTGTTTTTTGGCGAATAAACCGCCATCCGTGGGGCTTTCTCCAGTTTAACCAGGTCCATATTTACTGATGGATCGCTTACTTCGGTAATAATTTCGTTTGCTTTGGCGTCGGCAATAACTTCGTAGCTCACCCCGCGGATCTTGCATTCTTCCTCAACTTTTTGCCCGTACTTCATCATGAAGCTGCCACCACGATAGTTAAGCAGCCAATCAACTTCTTCGCCGTTTTTGAGCACCCAAAAAGCTATTCCGTATGATTTGAGATGGTCTTTCTGCTCATCATCCATAGGGATTAATATAGAAGCGGCCCTTGAGGTAAAAGGTAAAAGGTAAAAGGCGAAGGGTAAAAGGAACTTTAGCTTTATAAGTAAAAGACGAAAGGTAAGAGGTGAAAAGTGTTTGTTGCCTGATTGGTTATTCACGATCCTTGATGATTTGTTTACTGCCGGGTTATCAAATGTAACGAATAAACGGCTAATGTATTTTAACCAATTTTAACACATCGGGGCTTCTGGTATCGGGCGGGTTGTTTTAGTTTTATGGTGCTGTTAAAATCCTTGCCTTAAATGAGCTTATCTGTTATTATTAAAAATATCTTCCTTGCCGTTGTTGTGTTAATATCCTGTTTGCCTGTGCATGCTCAAAGTAGCAATGCAGGAATGCGGCTTAACCGCGATGTGCTAATAAAAAAGCTCACAGAAGCTGATAAAGACCTTGTTTTTAAACAAGACACAGATATCAGCCTGCTGCCCAATTTTGTTGCTGTTGATGCCAACGGAAGCCAGGCCCAGCTAATTGGCAAGCCTGATGAACTTATGATAGTAAAGTGGACTTATGTTTTCAAACCTGATGAAAAGGTAAACCTGATAGAACTGTAAAAACTGGCCTGGTTTGCCAATACGCTGAGCGACCCGGAGGGGCTCGATTGGTTTTTTGCCCAATTAGCCGAACTTGGCAAAGATTATAAAAAGCCAATTTCGGAGATCAAAATGTTTGATTCAAAAAGGAAAGGCGAGATCAGTTACTCGCCTAAAGAGAAAACGCTTACCATGACATTTACACCGTGGTAGTCAATGTTGTTGCACCTCTTTTCGCCTTTTACCTTTCAGTTTTTACCTTTTTCTTTAATCCTCAATTTTATTACCTTTGCCAACTGTTTTCTAAAAAACAAAAACATGAGCAAAGCAATAATCAAAACCGAAAAAGGCGACATGACCGTAGAATTTTACGATCAGGATGCCCCTAATACCGTTGCTAACTTTAAAAAATTAGCAAAATCAAACTTTTATGATAACGTGATCTTTCACCGTGTTATCCCTAATTTTGTGATTCAGGGCGGCGACCCAACCGGTACCGGTGCAGGTGGCCCAGGCTACAAAATTGATTGCGAGCTTACCGGCAACAATCAATACCATGACCGTGGTGTGCTTTCAATGGCTCATGCAGGCCGCAACACAGGCGGTTCGCAGTTTTTCATTTGTCACAGCCGCGACAACACTGCTCATCTTGACCGTAACCACACCGTTTTTGGTAAAGTGATTGAAAATGTTGAGGTAGTTGACGCTATTCGCCAGGGAGACAAGATTTTAACTATCGAAGTTATAGAGGATTAAGTGAATAGTTGATAGGGCGGATGATTTGCCTGTTATTATGGTAAGTCATCCGCTTCATCAATCCGACCAACAAAAAATATATGAATTTACAGGGAATTGTATCAGTATCAGGAAAACCGGGTTTATGGAAAGCTTTGGCACAAAACAAAACCGGCTACGTGCTGGAAAGTTTAGATGCACAGAAAACAAAGCTGATAGCCAACCTTTCTACAGCCAAATTAGCTGCTTTAAGTGAGATCACCATTTTTGGTGTTGAGGATGATATCAGGTTAACTGATGTGCTTGAGCGTATGAAATCGGCATCAAACATACCTGATGTTAAAGCCGACGGCAAAGCATTACGCACCTTCTTTTACGAAGTAGCACCAGATCATGATGAAGAAAAGGTTTACTCATCGGATATTAAAAAGGTAATAGCCTGGTTCCAGATATTAAAGCCGCTTCCGATTTTTGAAGAGGCCGATCCAACCCAGGCACCTGCCCCGGTTGCAGAAGAGCCGGTTGCCGAAGCAGTAAGTGCTGAACCGGAAGCCGAACCTGCTGCCCCAAAAGCAAAAGCTAAAAAAGCCACAAAAAAAGCCGAATAATCGGCTTTTTTTGTGAAATAACGCCGCTTTTTTGCAACTAAAAATTAGTTGCAAAAAAGCGGCGTTATTATTAACTTTATATTTTACTTCAACTGTTGAAGGAATTACCTATAGATATGTAGAAAGGGGATTATTATGATAAATAAAAAAGCATTATCAAAAGACAATGTCAAGACACGAAAAACTAATCATTCGTCTATTATCTGTCCCTAAAGATTTTACATGGGATGAATTGGTCAAAGTATTAAATTCTTTTGGGTACGAAGAGTTAAAGGGTGGGAAAACCGGAGGATCAAGAAGAAGATTTGTTGACGAAAACAAGAATATTATAACGCTTCATAAACCTCACCCCGCCAACATCGTAAAGGGCTACGCAATAAAGGAAATTATTGAACATTTAAAGGTGAAAGGGCATTTAAAAGATGAATGATATCATACAGTATAAAAGCTACTACGCATCGGTACATTTTAGTGCCGATGACGAGGTGTTTCATGGTAAAATTTTAGGTATCAATGATTTGGTTAACTTTGAAGGCACATCTGTAAAAGAACTTAAAGCTGCATTTGAAGAGGCTGTTGAAGACTATATCGATACCTGTAGCACTATTGGTAAATCACCAGACAAAACATATAAAGGTACATTTAATGTCCGTGTTCCTTCAGTATTGCATAAAGAGGCATCAATATTTGCAGCTATTAATAATATCACCTTAAATGAATTTGTTAAAATGGCTATGCATTTTGCGTTGCAACGCAAGGAACAGGTAATCAAAAGATCTGCTGAAGGAGATAAAGAGATAATTGAGATGGTCTAAAACAAAAAAGCCGGGTAATCGGCTTTTTTGTTTTAGATAACTTCTTCTCCTATTCAGTGTCAGTATAAGCATCGCCCCCAATAAATATCATGGTATTGGTTGGGTGTGCAGGTGAGCCCGAAGCACCAAGTGCGAATGATTTTTTGATCACTTTACTACCGTAATTCAATTCGATGGTGTTGCCGTATATTTTATAGGTGCCGCCTTTTCCCCCGGTCTTTTTCCAGGCACTGGCAGCAGGTGTCATGATGCCTCCGTTTGATCCTTGGGTAAAATGGGTATCATCAATAAAATTGATCTTTTTGATGACCAGGGCATTTGTGCCGTTGCCATAATCGCCACCGCTCACTTTTTCATATCCTTTTTTCAGCTTGATATTGCCTGTATATGGATAGGCCGGAAACCAATTGCCGGCGCCTAATTTATAGTCATACGTTTTTCCTTCGTTATTAGTGAGATAAAAAGTTGCGCCCGTTTTTTTCCAGGTTCCCCAGGCTTTGGGGCGGCTGCTTTTGGCGGCTGAAACATCCAGCGTTTCAATTGGCTCATCGCCAACATCAAAGTACTCACCGTTTTTGAATAATACTACGGGTTCAAAGGCAATGGCAGCAGGATAACCACTTACAGCTCTGAAATACCATCCTTCAACGGCCGGGGCCGCAATAATTGATTTGTGATGCGCGCCTCCGTTTTTTGCATCGGCGGTAGTACTTAAATGGAATGTGAAGCCCCAAATAGCAAGGCAAATGGCCAGGTGTTTAACTTTCATATCATTTAGTGTTTTGGTTAACTGTATTAATTAACTAAAACATAAATGATTGGTTTGGAAAATTTGGTTAAGAATGTGTTAAGCATCTTAATCAAGCGCGCCAGTAAGCTTTTTGCCGGTTGAGTCTATACTAATGGTATACCCCCAACCTTCTCCGGATAAAGGCATGCTTATATTATAATCTATGGATAGTTGTTTTCCCGATATACTCAGATCGGGAGAGTAATAGAGCACACCATATTTTTTTAGCTCGCCGGTGATAGTCCTGCTAAAATCACTTTTACTTATAACACCTTTATAAATTATTCTGGAATTGATCTTAAATTCTACTTCCGATATAAAGTCGTGAGTTTGAAATTTCGAGATTCCATAAATATCCAGATATTCCTGTGGTATGCTTATTTTATTATCATAACTACAGTAATGCCTGAATTTTACCGATATAGTATCACCATTATCTGCTATTTCTGTGCTATCCACTTTAATGGTATCCCTATAACTTCTTAATACCTCGCCTTTAATACTATCAAGCTTGGCCCTATTCATACTTTTTAGCCGTTGTAAAGCAATAGGTTTAGGATTGGAGCAGCTTAAAATAAAGTTACACCCACCCGGTATCAAAAAAATGTTTATGAAATAAACTAAGTATTTTGTTTTCATGATGAAATTCAAATACCTGGCTTTAGATCTAAATAATTAGGATTGGGAATAAAATCGCCTTCAATTATTCCTTTTGAATCCACCTTCCACGCACCTTTAATAGCTTGCGACGGCACGTTTGCATCATGCTCAAAGGTGGCGTCTATTTCATACACCCAACCGTTAGGATGATTCAACGCTTCTTTTATTGCGCCGGGCGCTGGCCTTCTTTTTAAAAGTGGCGTTTCCTCCGGAGCAATAATGTCGGTAAGGACTTGTTTCGCGGTAAATAGTTTTTTGAAATTACACATCCATCGCATCATAAACAATAACCTTTTCCCAAAGGTGGCTGCAGTTTTTGATAAACTCCAGGTGGATAGGGTGGGTTTGATACGTGGCTTGCCCGGCCAGGTCGCTGAAAAACATCAGTTCAGACACTGCCCATGAATTATCAACTACATCGCGTTTTTCTGTACTGGCCACAATGCCTACGCGCAGTTTACGAACGGTTTCAATTTTGGCAAGGGTTTTAACGCCTGCTGCTAATTTATCCCGGTCTTCTACCGAGCTGGGGTTTTTAAGCCAGAAAAATACATGGTGGACTATCGGCCATTCTTCTTTTTGTTCTTTCAGGGATATTGCCGAGGCAGTAACTGTACCTGCGGCCAGTGCCGCTGTAGTGGTTATGAATTTTCTTCGGGTTGATTTCATGACAGGTTAAATAATCGCTTTCAAGGTAGCAAGAATTATTTAAAATTTTTATATCCATATGGAAACCAAACTCCCCTCGAAGTGGGCGGCAGGATATTTGGTAAAACATGCCCGGCGTCAAGCGTAGAAACATCAATATTTTCGGTTAGGTTTTTTATAGTAGGGATACCGCCTTTAAATACGTCACGGCTAAGTATCCCAAGCGCATCGTCATAACTGTATGCGGTTATACCACATCCATACCCTAATCCAGGCGGAATATTGTGGCTAAATTCAAACTCAAACCAATATCTCGTAAACTTCGTCGCAGTCATTTCACAGATAGTTATTATAGTATATCAAAACACATCCAAAACATAAAGAAGCACCATAACAGGCAGCACATTTAAAAATATCACAAGTCCGATGTTCTGATCTTGCGCTTCTCTTTGTGCATAGCGGGACAGGAATATGATAAAAACAACATAGTAAATAAGCGGAAAAATAAATATTACAGAAAGCAGCAGCCCGGCAGAACTCATAAGCTGGCCCCATCCCAATATAATTGGCCATATTAACATCCCGATGATTTCAAGAAAGGTGATAACGGAAAGTACTTTTAAGGTTTTGGCTTTGCACATTTTCAGGTAATTGTTTTACCTTAAAAATAAGAAAATGGGGGATTTTATGAAATAGGAAGAAGTAACCTACAAGCACTCCGGCTGCTTACATTCTTCTTCCGAAAATTCGGGTTCAAAAGTGCTGTGGCTGATATCCAGATGCTCCAACCGGTGACGGAGATCATGCTTGATGTTATCAAAATTGGCCATTGAATCGGGGTTGATCACCAGGTGGGCAGTGAGCGCATTTTCAGTAGTGCTGAGTGCCCAAACGTGCATATGGTGCACATCAACCACGCCTTTGGCTTTTTTAAGTTCGGCTTTGATCTTATCCAGGTCCATTTCGGCAGGCACGCCGTCCATTTCCAAACGCAGGCTGGCTGTAAGCAGGCTCCAGGTGCCGCGTAATATCACAAAACCTATTACAAGGCTCACTGCGCTGTCAATCCAGTACAGTTTGGTAAAGTATATGATAATACCTGATATCACAACTCCAAAGGATACTATAGCATCAACAGCCATGTGCAGGTAAGCGCCTTTAATATTGAGGTCGGTATCTTTATCTTTAACAAAAAGCCAGGCCGTAAAAGCGTTAATGCCAATGCCTATAAAAGCAACCCATGCCATGGTACCGCCCGATACCGTTTCGGGGTTCATGAAGCGCGTAATAGCCTCATAAATAATAAAACCAACGGCTGCAAATAATATTACCGCGTTAAAAAAAGATACGATGATGGTCGACCGCTTATAGCCGTAAGTATACTTACTGTTGGCGCTCACTTTGGTGAGCTTAAAGGCAAGCAAAGCCAGCGCAAGCGAGGCCACATCGCTCAGGTTATGGCCGGCGTCGGTTAACAGGGACAAAGAGTGGGTAACAAAACCTGTAATAGCCTCAACCACCACAAACACCGAGTTAAGCACAATTCCCCAAATAAAAGCCGAATTTAAATGATCAAGCTTAGGGGCATGGTCATGGTGATGATGCCCGTGCGAATGTGAGTGCGAATGATCGTGACCTGCTGACATTTAGCAAAGGTAGGGAAAGATTTTAGATGTGCAGATTTTAGATGTGCGGATTCATGTGTTGTTCATAAACCCACCCAAACCCTCCCCTAAAGGGAGAGGGCTTAAAAGGCTTTTTAAAGTCTCCCCTTCAGGGGAGATTTAGAGGGGCTTCTATTCATGATGGTAAGGCTCCCCCTTCATAATGGTATAAGCCCTGTACAGTTGTTCTACAAAAAACAGGCGTACCATCTGGTGCGAAAATGTCATGCGCGAAAGGGAGATCTTATCATTGGCCCGCTGGTAAACCGAAGCATCAAAACCATAAGGCCCGCCTATGATAAATATTAAGTTGGCCGATGTGGTAACTTCCTTTTTGTTGATATAAGCCGCAAACTGGGTTGAAGTAAATTCGGAGCCTTTCTCATCCATCAGGATCACAAAATCAAGCGGGGTGATTTTCTTGAGGATCAGCTCGGCCTCTTTGGCCTTTTGCTGTTCGGGGCTCAGGGCTTTGGTGTTCTTAAGCTCGGGAATTTCGGCAAGCTCCAGTTTGGTATAGTGTTTTAGCCGTTTTACATATTTATCAATGCCTTCCTTCAGGTAGGCATCCTCAGTTTTTCCAACGGTAAGGAACGTGATCTTCATATCTGAAACAAATAAACGTTTATTTAAAATATATGTGTTTATTTTGGTTGAATTTATCTGCACATGGAACAAACAATTATAAACGATTATACCCAAAGAGCAAGCCTCGCCGCCACCGAAGCCGCCAAACATAAAAAGCTCGCCAATACCTATTCGCTGCTGAGGCTTGGCATTTTTGCCATGGTGGCTATAACTATAGCCTTCGCCATTCATTTCGACAATTTCAGCATTATTGCTATAGCCTTTGTACTGCTGGTTTTTGCCTTTGCCTGGCTGGTAGCCCGCCAAAGTACTTTTGAAAAGCAGAAACAGTATTATGACGACCTGCAACAGGTGAATGAAAACGAAATAGCCAGTATCCAAACCCACGGCAATATCTACAACAATGGCGCACGCTATGGCAACGATAAACACTTTTATACTTCCGACCTGGACATTTACGGTAATGCATCCTTGTATCAGCTCATTAACCGTGCAGCTACCACACCGGGTAATAATAAACTGGCCGGCTGGCTTAATGCCCCGGCATGCAAACAAGCCGTATTGCAAAGGCAGGAAGCCGTTAAAGAAATAGCCGCCAAAAACAGCTGGAAGCTCGATCTGCAAACCCGGCTCATTTTTGCCATAAAGCAGGATGTGAACCAGCTTAAAAACCTGTTCAGATACCTGCACATCCCGCTTGATATGCCCGGCGAAAAATGGCTTGCCGCTTATACCAAAATAGCTCCTTACCTGTTTACGGCATTGTTGGTAGTTGCTTATTTTTATTCCCCGGCAAAACTTGCGGCCATTGTGGTTGGCTTGTTTAATATGGGTGTGGTGTTTTCAAAAGCAGCCTACATCCGCAAAGCCGATCTTATTGCCGGTAAAATTGGCGATACTTTAGCCAACTATGCCGGTGTATTTAAGTGTATCGAAGACCAGCAATGGCAGGCTACCTATAGCAGTGTATTAGCACAACAGCTAAAAACGGATAAAACATCAGCCAAAATAAAAGAACTGGGGGAGTTGATCAACAAGCTTAATTATCATCTTAACCTATTGATTGGCTTTGTACTCAACTTGTTTTTTTTGTGGGATATCCGCCAGATCATCGCCATCGAAAACTGGAAACGGCAAAACCAGGACAGCCTTGAAGCCGCTTTTGATGTCATCGCCGAATTTGAATCACTCCTGAGCCTGGCGGGTTTAGCCGTAAACTACCCGGATTGGAGTTTTCCTGTAATTGACGACAGGCCCGGCTATACCCTTACTGCCAATGCCATCGCCCATCCGCTTATTGATGCCGCTAAGCGCATCGAAAATGATTACGAGCTGGATGATACTTTTAAAGTTGATATCATCACCGGATCAAATATGGCCGGTAAGAGTACTTTTTTGCGTACGGTGGGTATTAATACCGTGCTGGCCTTAAGCGGTGCACCTGTTTGCGCCAAAAGTATGCAGGTTTCGGTGATCACCATGATCAGCTACATGCGCATTAAAGATTCGCTCAATGAAAGTACTTCAACCTTTAAAGCCGAGCTCGACCGCCTGCAAATGCTGCTGGCTGCCGTTGAAAATGAGCCGAAAGTATTTTTCCTGATAGATGAAATGCTGCGGGGTACCAATTCGGTTGATAAATACCTCGGCTCAAAGGCGGTTATCGAGCAACTCATCCGCAAAAATGCAGTGGGTATGGTAGCTACTCACGATTTGCAGATAGCTCAGCTCGAAACCAAATATCCTGATTACGTACGTAACTTTTATTTTGATATCCAGGTAGTGAACGGCGAAATGCTGTTTGATTACAAGATCAAACATGGCGAGTGTAAAACTTTTAATGCCTCGTTGTTGCTTAGGCAGATAGGGATTGAGGTAGGGGAAGAGTAACCTGAACAGGGATTTGGGGGGACTTTTTTGATTATAGGATTTTCCTTTGTCAGTTTCAGACAAAATCCCCGGAATCAAAAAAATCCCCCCCCCAAAAAATCCCGGTTCAGAAAAAGAGCCGGAAGCATTTACGCCCCCGGCTCTTTTATCTTGATTCTTTATTCTAAAAGTCTTGACTTCTATACTTGATTTCTAAACAAAACTATCGGCCTCCTGTAGGTGAACCGCCGGCACCCTGGTCGCCTTGTTTCATGTCATCATTGTTGATGCCTTTTTTTTGCTGTTGCGGGTTGCTGAAACTTAATTTACCGAAGCTGTAGCTAAACGTTACACCAAACGAACGGAATGGGAACGCAAATTTGCTGCTTTGTGTAAATGTTGGCGTTTTTAAATCGGTATTGAAGTTTTTATAGGTACTGAACGGCTCAATGGCGTTAATACCGATAGAAGCTTTCTTCTGCATGAATTGTTTTTTAACTCCCACACCAAATATGCTGAACGATGGGTTTGAACCCTGGATGGTACGGCGTGCCGAGTTTTGAACTGCAAAGCTCTCGGCAATAAAACCACTTGGCAAAGTAACCTGGGCGCTCAAAAACGCATTGTACTGAAAATAGGTTGAGGTTTGTGTTTGCTCATGAGTTAACTGGTTAATAGCAGTTGGCTTATAAGTATAAGCGTTGATACTACCGCGAATGGTCAGGATTTTAAACGGAGTAACCGAACCGAAGAAACTTGCACCTATAGAGTTGTTAGTACCTATGTTTTGATAGGTAGTTATGGTACCCTCCTGGTCTTCGGGCAGGTTAGTTACTAAACCTTCAATTAAACCTGTTGTATGTTTATAATATGCCGATAAGTTAATTACCGACGATTTAATGAATGTGTTATAGCCTAATTCAACAGTTTGTGAAACCTCGGGCGCAAGTAACGGGTTACCTACTGTTTGTGCAGTAATATTGCTCTTGTTCACAAACGGGTTCAAAAATTGCAGGCTTGGCCTTGTTATACGTTTACTGTATGCCAGTTTGATGGTTTGGGTTGGGGTAAGCGCTTTTTGCAAGGTTAAGCTTGGTATAAAAGTATTATAGTTTTGATCAAACGGTTGCAGGCTCTGTAAATCGTTTATCGGTTCACCATGGATATCGGTATTTTCGAGCCTTGCACCGGCAAGTATTGAATAACCTTTAGGCAGGGTAACCGTTAATACCGAGTAACCGGCCCAAACAGTTTGATTATAGTTATATTTATTTGAATTTACAGGGTCATAAACAAAACTATCACCGCCGGGATTGAAATAATCCGAAACGCTTTTTATCCTCCGGATAATGTTTTTACCGCCGGCTTCCAGCTTCAGTACTTTGTTAATTGGCAAAACGTAATCGGCCTGTATGGTGTACTCATTATTCTTTCCGTCGATATTATTCTTCAGGTTTTGAAATTCATCGGTATTGAAAAAATAGGTGGTGTAATCTGTCACAATTTTGCTGTGGCTCCATTGGGTAGATAAGCTTAACTCATGGCCTTCTTTTTTAAACTTGTGCGTATAATCAACATTCCAGTCAAAGCCGCCAAATGAGTTATGTCCTATATTATTGCTTTGATAAGCGTTATTAAGCGTTGGATCATAATAATAAGTACGGGTATAGTCGGTTTTGCTGTTAGGATCAAAACCGCCCTGGTTTAAACGGATTGACGTACGCAAATTGTTAAACGCGTTAAAATCATACCCGGCCGATGCTGAACCAATGATACCATGGCGTTTAACACGGCTGGTACCTGTTGAAGTTTGTGAACGGTGCTGCGTTGGGTCGTTAAAGAAAAAGTCCTGATCGCTTGATGTAAGGGATGTTTGCGGCCATGTAGCATTACCACCTACGTTTGCCGATAAGCTTAACCTGTTGTGGTTGTAGTTGATATTGGCGTTGCCGTTGTTTTGACGTGTACCAACACCACCGCTGATTGAGCCGCTGATACCCGAAACATTTTTTTGCTTGGTGATAATGTTCAAAATACCGGCCGAACCTTCGGCATCATATTTTGCCGATGGCGAAGTTACCACCTCGATGCTCTTGATCTGATCGGCAGGGATGGTTTTTAACACATCTGATAAGCTGGCCGATGTAGCGCCGGATGGCTTGCCATTGATCAATACGCGTACATTCTGGTCACCGCGAATAGATACGTTACCGTTAAGGTCGACGGCAACCAAAGGCACTTTTTGTAACACATCGGTAGCGTTACCGCCAGCAGCAGTAAGATCTTTCTCCGCGTTATAAACTATCTTATCGATCTTATTTTCGATTAATGCGGCCTGGCCAACTACGGAAACTTCTTTAAGCGCGTGTGAGCTTGGGGCCAATAGTACCTGGCCAAGTTTAGCATCGGGTTTTGATGGGGTAGTGGTTACCTGATCGATATATTTAGTTGGATAACCAATAAATGAGATAGCCAGCTTATATACGCCCGGCTTTATATTGTCTAATTTAAAGTTACCCTTATCATCAGTTACAACACCGGTAATTGGCGATTTGCCTCCGCTGCGATATAAACCAACCGAAGCATAGTCCATTGGTTTTTTGGTAAGTGAGTCAATGATAGTGCCTGATATTCTGCCGGTTGTGGTAGCTCCCCCGCCCCCCACACCAAACTGGGCCCGGGCCGATAACGCGAAGCAGAACAATGCAATAAGTATGTAAAAACGTTTCATTTAGTATTATTTTGGTAATTGGAGGCGAAAATACTTTAAATGTTACATGCTGAATTTTTATTTTTTTACAAATAGTGCATTTGTAATGTATAAGTTACACTACCATGATGTAACCGCGGATTTTACAATGGGGGATTAAAAAGAGGGATTTGCGATGGGTGACAATGATAAGAATCATGTCAATTGCGAGTGATACAACTTAGGGAAATAAATGACAACGCCAGGGAAGATTTACGAAGTTTCGAAATTTCGTAAATCTGGATTCAACGTCGTTTTTTAGGAGAAGGCACAAGTCAGCCTGGCCCGGGGCAGCTACACAAGACTTGCGCCAGCAGAGTAAGGGGAAATGACAAAGCGGTTGAAGCCCTACGCAGTTTTTAGAATTTCGTAGGGCTGGATTCAACGCTTTTTTTAGGAGAAGGCATAAGTGGGCCCCGGCCCGGGCAACCACACAAAACTTGCGCCAGCAGATGAAACGTGGGATTTTACTCCGTTGTTACCTTCAAATTCAATGTATCTGCCTGCATAGCGGTAAAAATGCCAAGCCCGTTAACAACATTGGTTGGGGTATTTACCAGGTTTTGCGAGCTGCCACGGGTATTGCTGGTTAATATATTAATGTATTCATCGTTTACCCTCAGCAATATTACTTTATAAGCCCCGTAGTATTTGAAAGTGGTTTGTGTTATGCTGTATGTCGAGGCCCGTTCGGTATTGATTTCGAAGCTTGGGTTCCTGTTGTTCCTTACCGCTATGATCTCAAAAGGATTACTGTCGGTGTTTTTGAAAAGCAACATATGCTGTAACGAATCGGGGTTGGTCCAGGTGATGGTAGCACGCACCTTATCATTATAAGCCTGGTCAAGCGTATTAGGCTCATGGAACACGGTGTCGGTCAGTTTAAACCCAATTGGTTTGCCGGGCATCACTGTTGACGCACTCACATTGCTGTTGTTGTAGGTAAACTGCATGGAATAGGTTTTACCTGCAGTTATGAATGAGGCATCAGCATATGTGTAAGTACCGTTTGTTCCTTCGGTAAGTTTTACCGTCTGTATACCGTTGCTTACATTGATTGTCAACCCGGTAATGGCGGATCCGTAAGTAGCTGTATCGGTAAGGTCTTTTTGCTGATAGACTTTTAGCGACAGTGGTTGCCCCGCAACAAGGTAAGCTTCAACAACCGGTTTGTTTACCGCATCTGTATCAGAAGAGTTTTTTTTGCAGGCCGATGCCATCATCAGGCAGCCGGCTATTAATGCGAGGCATATATATCGTATGTGTGTTTTTATTTCCATCTTAAGCTTAATGTAACGTTAGGGGTAAAGCCGAGGTAGTTAACATCGGTGGTGATAACCTGGTTGTTTTGCATCTGGTATTCGCGGTACCAGGTATTGGTATGATTGTAAACGTTAAACAGCGACAAGCCTATCGATCCTATTTTATGCCCGTCTATCTTCAGCAGATCATATGATACCGACATGTCCAGCCGGTGATAGGCCGGCAAACGTTCGGCATTTTTGTCGCTGATGTTGAGGTAAGTGATGCTGTTGCCATCAACCGTTTTAATGGTGTAGCTGGATAGCGGGGCCGTGTAAGGGTGCCCGGTACTGAACAGGAAGGTAGCGGCGAAGTTCCAGCGCTCGTAATGGTACATATTGATGGATTTAAACTCATGGCGTACATCCTGGTCTGCGGCGTAATAATCAGTGCCAAAAGCTGAGAATTTATTTTGAGCCTGTGCAAGGGTATAGCTGATCCATCCGGTATAACGTCCCATTTTTTTCTGCACCAAAAACTCAACGCCTTTAGCACGGCCCGTTCCCTGGTAAAAATCTTCGGTCACACTTTGTGTTTGATTTTGGTTTGGATCCATCCTGAAACCACCGGCAGGCTGCGTTTGCCTTACGGTGTACTGCGTGAGACCGCTGAGTGTTTTGTAGTATCCTTCAACGCTGAACAAAAGCTCATCAGTTTCATAGCTGGTGCCTAATATAAAATGCCTTGCCATGCCAACGGGGATATTGCTGTTGTTGGATAGTACCCAGAAATTACGGTTCCCGGCTAAAATATCCTCGCGGATCACCTGGTTCTCAAACTGGTAAAACTGCCCGGTTGCGCCTTTTATGGTAAATTTATCGGTAAGGTTATAACTTGCCGAGAGCCTTGGTTCAAAGTAAGGCTTGGATGTAGGGCCAAAATAACTGGTGCGCAAACCCGGCTGAATATGGAATTTATTGTTTGGGTCGATTGCCAGCTCGGTATAAAAGCCGGCCAGCATGGCATTATTATGCTGGTTAATGAGCTTGCTGGTATCGTTTTGGGTATACTCGTAATCTATTTTTTTGTAGGATGCAAAACCACCGAAGAGCAGCTTATATTTGTTACTGACTGTCCATTCCCATTCAGATTTATAGCTCACATCCTTCAGGTTGTTGGTTTCAAGCGTGCCGTTGCTCAGCGTATGCGAGATCCCGTTGGTGTCGATCTGTGAAAAGCCCGAGGTGCTCCTGTTCCTGTCATTAAAGTACGATGAGTAAGTAATGTAGTTGTTTGAATATAACTTCTTATTCCATTGCCTGAACCATTTGATACTGCTGCCCAGGTTGCCGTACTTGGTATAGTCGGTTATGTTAATGCCGCTGCTGCCCGACGACAGGAATGATGGCAGGCCCAGTTCCCTGCTGTTATCTGTTTTATCGGTACCTGTGTATAAGGTCCATGATACCTTATCTTTTTGACTGATGCTGTACGTGTACTTGGCATCAAAATCGTAAAAGTAGGAGCTTGGGGTAATTTGATTGGCAAAACCTCCGCCGCCAAAGCCACCCCGGCCACCGCCACCTCCCGGACCGCCGCCCTGTGTGGTAGTAGTTTGATTAAACTGGTTAAAGATCTTATTATAAAATGGCCCCTGGTACGAGCGCCTTACCGCTAACAGCAAGGTCGACTTATCCGACAGCGGCGTTTCCAGGTAACCGCTGGCGCTTAGTAAACTCAAATCGGTGCCGATATTGGTTTCGTTCTTGTTCCCTTCCTTGCCGTTAAGTTCGGTAACGCTCGAAAGCCTGCCGCCATACTTAGCCGTAAAGCCGCCTTTATACAACTGCACATCTTTAATTGCACTGGCATTAAAAGCACTAAAAAAGCCGTACAGGTGATCAACCTGGTAAATGGTAAAACCATCCAGCACAACCAAATTTTGGTCGGGCGTACCGCCGCGTACGTATGCACCTGATGATGACTCGTTGGTGCCACTTACGCCGGGCATCAGCTGGAAGGCCCGCAGTACATCTTTATCGCCCATAGTTGGCAGCTTATCTAAATTGGCCGGCGAAAGCTGTAACACGCCAACCTGCCTGCTATCGGTATTCATAACGCCGCTTTTTTTACCGGTAATGGTAACCTCGTTTAAGCTGTTGAGCGATGAGTACAAACCACAGATCAGCGGCGAATTCAGCTTTTCGCTGCTCAGCCTGAAATAGTCGGTTTGATATCCCGTATATGAAACCTCCACTACCGATGTATCTGAAGGTACCCTGAACATGGTAAAATAGCCGTCGGCGTTGGTCATCACATTCAGGTCGGTCCCCCTGATCTTCACCGTTGCGGAGGGTAGCGACTCGCCCGTTTGCTGGTCAATCACCCGGCCGTTAATACTGACCAGGAAATGTTTGGGCTTAGCTTTGGGGGCCTCAATCTCTTTGGCCTTTACTGCATTGGCTGCCTGCAATGAGAGTTTGTTGAGTTTTTGAAGCCGCGCCAGGTCGTCGGTGTTTTGAAGGATATAGATGGTGCCGCTTGATTCTATCCAGTAATGTAAACTGTTCTCATTGCAAACTTTGGCAATTACTTCTTTCAGCGGCTCTTCAAAAAAATGCTCAACAATATCCATTTCATGCAAGGGCTCACGTTCAAACACGATGCGGACCTTGTAATTCATGGCCAGTGTATCAAAGAGCTCATCAAGCGGACATGAAAAAAAATGGTTAACCACAATCTTTTTAAGTTTTTGCTGCGTTTGCTGACTATGGGCCACCGTACCGCACAATACAAGGGTGGATATTAACAATAAGGAAAATTTCTTCATGTAGGGGTATATTTTCTTCAGCGCCGAAATTGCACCTTGTTTTGATGTGCCTCAAATAAAATCGACCATGGGAGGCTTTGTGTCGACCAGACGGCAGGATGTGTGGTAGGGGGATTGGTGGTTAGCAGAGATAAATGACAGTTGTTAGTGATAGTGGCAGGTTTTGACGCAGCGATATGGGAAAATGCTTATAAAGAATGTCATTGCGAGCGCAGCGCGGCAATCGCACGGAAGCAGAGCCGCCCCGTATAGTATGCGATTGCCACACCGCGCTACCTAATTACATAATAAAAAAATTATCGTCGTGTTGAACTTGTTTCAACACCTCACTCGCTAAGCCACATGCTAAGCAAATCGCCTACCTTTCTTGTGGGGTGCTGAAACAAGTTCAGCATGACGGCATGGAGATGTTATTTCAACTTCTGAGTCCAGGGATTTAAACACTCACACCTGTTTGCTTACACCTTCCCGATCATCCTGTTGATCACATCACGATAACCATCACTTAACGGTATCTCCGTATTGATGAGTTTGATGCGGGCGCGGCGCATCTGCGATACATGGTCGAGGTTTACGAGGTATGACTTATGTACCCTGAAAAATTGGTCCGGGGGTAATTGCAGCTCGATAGCTTTGAGGCTGATACGGGATAATACCGGTTTTTGCTGATTGATGAGATGTACTTTAATATAATCTTTCAAGCCCTCAATGTATTCAACCTGGTCAAAACTGATCTTAACGAGGTTATAATCAGCATGCAAAAAGAAATGGTTTTTTGTTGTAGGCTGCGGTACATAACTGCGGCGAAGCTCGTACAAATCGAGCGCTTTGTGGCAGGCCTTTAAAAAGCGGTCTAAGGGTACAGGCTTAACCAGGTAGTCAACCACATCAAGCTCAAAGCCTTCCACCGCAAATTTTTCGTAGGCAGTAACAAATATCACCATGGGCTTCTGTGTCAAACTCCTGACCAACTGTAACCCATTGATGCCGGGCATGTATATATCGCTGAAAATAAGGTCGATCTGTTCCTTTTGCATGGCTATGATCGCTTCACCTGCGTTACGGCACCGGGCTACTACCTGTATGGTGTTCACATGTTTGAGGTTGTCTTCCAGCAGGTCGAGCGCAAGCGGCTCATCGTCAATTATTAAACATCGCATCATTTAAGTTCCAATTGCAGCATAACTATATAAGCCTGCTCGTTTTTATTGATATATAGGTTGTGTTTGCCAGGGTATAATAGTTCAAGCCGGCGTTTAACATTAGCCAGGCCAATACCCGAGGCATTATCCTTACTGCCTTCAGTTGGGTTGTATACATTTTGTACGCTGAAGCGAAGGTTCTTTTCATCGGTAAAAAGTGTGATGGCTATGGCCGGCGACTCAATATCGCCCGTGCCATGCTTAAAGGCATTTTCCACAAACGGGATCAGCAGCATGGGTTCAATGCTTTTTTCAGGAGCTTTAATATCAGAGCTGAAACTGATCTTCACCTGGTCGCGGAAACGGAGTTGCTGCAATTCGATATAGCTGCGCAGGTAGTCTTCCTTTTGGCACAGCGTAACTTTTTCGGCATCGGTTACATAAAGCATATACCGGAGCAGCCTGGAAAGCTGGATCAATGTAGGCTCAACTGCCGAAGGGTTTAAACGCGAAAGCGCTACCGCGCTGTTGATCACATTAAAAATGAAATGCGGACTGATCTGCGAACGTAAAAATGCCAGTTCAGAGATCAGCGAAGCATTGTCTATATCCTTTTTTTTATTGATAGCCTTAAACTGGTCGGCCAGGTAGTGATAGGCAAAGCTTCCGGCGGTAACTGATAATAAGGGGAAAATAACCAGGAACGGCCCCGGAGGACGATGATGTTGCCCCATCCACGGGAAATGAGGCACGGGGAAATAATGCCGTACTTCCATCAGTATTATATTAAACGCCACAAAGGAGGCAAGCAAGGCAAAAAAGTAAAACCAGATGTTGTTTTTTAAGATCCTGGGAATAAGGAAAAAAGCGTTCAGATAAAATTCGGCCGCGAGCACGAGATTAAAACTGATAATGTGCCCCAGCGAAAAAGCAGGCTGCGGAAAGCCGCGCATATCCGGCCTGGAAATGATGGGCGTAAAAATGATCAACGCCCAAAATAACAGATGGATACAAACTTCGATAATCAGCGCCGGCTTTATCCGTTTAAACATATCATGCTAAGGTAGCCTCATTTTAAACCCCCACTTAATATAATAGACGAGGGGGTAAAATGTGCCGACGAAAGTACGGTATCTGTTGTATGGAAACCTAATTTGCTAAGCTTTTCAGGGCATATTTAACATCTGTTAACATTTGAGGGCTTTGATTGAAAACAAGCACGTTCGCCGTATAAAAACGGCAGCATTTTCCGTTAAATTTGTTTAACAATTAATTACCTATGTCGATAACAAAACCCATCCTCCGAATTTTTGATTACGATAAAGCCATTGAATTTTATATCAACTGGCTTGGCTTTAAAACCGATTGGGAACACAAACCCGAAGGTGTGCCGGTATACATCCAAATTTCCCTGCGCGATGTTGTGCTTTACCTCTCCGAACATCATGGCGATGCCAGTCCCGGCAGCCACATAGCTATTGATGACTTTAGCGAGCTAAGGGATTATCACGCCCATCTCATCGCCAAAAAATACAAATACAATCGCCCGGGTTTGGAAGTGCCTGAATGGAATGACAAGGCTATCACCATGACCGTTCATGATCCTTTTGGCAACAGGCTAACATTTAGTGAGGAATTGAAGGGGTAGGTTGATTTTTCTTTTTATCCTTTTTTTTAGCGCAAGTCTTGTGTAGTGGTTAGAGGGCGGGTGACTTGTGCTTTCGTTAGTCTGTCTTGTCCTAAAATAGGTTTACACAACAGTAAACAAAAATGGAAAGATATTCAAAAGTGTATGGCAGCAAATGGCAAAGCCAGTACAGCGAGGAGTTTAAGCGTAAAGTTTGTCAAGAATATTTAGAAGGTCAGGAAAGCCGAACAACGATTGAAAGGAAATACAAATTAGGCAATAGCCGTATTGCGTTTTGGCTCAAATCATTCGGATTGGAGATGAAGAAAACAATTTATGTATCTTCGAATGATATGCCAACCAAGAAAGATCAGGATGTCCCGGCCGAAAACAGCGCATCAATTAAGTTATTAAAAAAGCAACTTGAAGATGCATTGCTGGAGAAGGAGCTTTATCGTAAAATGATAGAAGTGGCCGAAAGAGATCTTAAGATCAATATCCGAAAAAAGTCCGATACCAAGTAATCCGTGAGATTAAAGACAGCTACCCTGGGATGAGCCTGGTGAAGTGCTGTTGTTTACTTGGAGTTACCCGGCAGGCCTATTACCAGCATTTTTGGGAGACAGAAGCGATAAGCTTTGAGCAGGAAATATTATTAAATGAGGTCCGGGCAATAAGGGCCATACATCCGATTATTGGCGGTAAAAAACTCTATGTTTTGCTGCAGCCTTTTTTGCTTGAGCACCGGATAAAAATGGGCAGGGATGCGCTTTTTGATCTGCTTGCTGCTCACTACTTGTTAGTTAGAAAGAAAAGGCGGCGCATACATACTACTCAATCTTTTCATTGGCTAAGAAAATATCCTAATTGCATAAGAGAAATTATTCCGACTAAAGTGAACGAAATATGGGTGTCAGATATCACTTACTACAGGACAAAGAAGGGATTCGTTTATATCAGTTTTATAACGGATGCCTATAGTAAAAAGATCGTCGGCTATCATGCCGCTGATACACTGGATGCAGTTCACACACTTAGTGCTTTACAAATGGCCATTAAAGAAAGTGACCAGCCTTTGACTGGCTTAATACATCATTCAGACAGAGGTGTTCAGTACTGTAGCTATGATTATGTAAAGCTATTACAGGACAATGAAATAATCATCAGCATGACCGAAAACGGAGACCCTTTAGAGAACGCAGTAGCGGAACGGATAAATGGAATAATGAAACAGGAGTACCTGGAACATCATATACTTAATGATAAAAACCAGGTTATGGAACTTTTAGCTAAGTCTGTAAACACTTATAATAAGCTAAGGCCTCACATGAGTTGCAATATGCTTACACCTGAGATCGTACATCAAAATAACCTATCTGTACAGCGAAATTGGAAAAGTTATTATAATTCAAAAAATGTCAATCTGTAAACCTATTTTAGGACTAATCAATAATGTAAACCTATAGCAGGATTAATCAATTAAACTGTAAACTT
Source organism: Mucilaginibacter sp. cycad4 (assembly GCF_034263275.1). Lineage (NCBI taxonomy): Bacteria > Pseudomonadati > Bacteroidota > Sphingobacteriia > Sphingobacteriales > Sphingobacteriaceae > Mucilaginibacter > Mucilaginibacter sp. cycad4. Next base: position 7,022,752 of record NZ_CP139559.1, read on the forward strand.
ATTTTAGGACGATACAGTCCCAAAGGCACAAGTCATCTACCCGCATTCCTGCCGCACAAGACTTGCGCCAGAAAAGGTTCTCTTGTTAGACCAAAGGAAATGACATTTTTTTTGAACTGGATAGGATTCTTTATTAATTATAAAATGTCCATGAAACGCCGAATTTCAAGATGGCATCCTGTTGTGGGTAACGGTTAACCGTGTAATAGCCTTTGCTCCAGGCGCGCTGGTTGATATAATCATAAGCAACAAACAGGTTGGTACGCTGCAAGGTTGCTTTGAAAAATACACCAAATATCGGATAGGATGAAAACGTAACGTTTGCGCCATTATAAAACTGGCCCAGGCCTGGGGCATATGAAGAGGCAACATATTCTGTATTGTACCTTCCATTTATACCCATACTGGCATGCAGTACATTAAGCAAAACCCTGTTAACATATAAGCTGCTGTAAGCATATACTTCCGGCGTGCGAAGCGTGTTTTGATAATCGGTTTTTTGATATACCACGTAGTTGTCAAAATGCAGGCTCCGGTAAGTAAAGTTTTTACCCAAACTTACTTTTAACAGGTTGATAGAGTTGTTAAGTTGAGCCGGACGGACATCAGTACCGCCATCCTGCGCTGTAAAATACAGGTAATTGCTGATCAAAAAGTATTCGGCCTTTAAATCAATTTGCAGGGCATTGTTAATGTAGTTAAACGATGCGCTGGTTGTTTTTTGATTACTGAAATCATTATGAAAAATATAATGATTGGAGATCCAGTTGTTATAAACCAGCGGCGGAGAGCTGTTTTGCGAATAAGCTTCTAAAATGATCTTTCCGGTTTTTTTACCGCCTGCCAGGGTAAGTTTGGCATCATAAAGGTAGTTGCCAAAATCCCGGCCCTGGGCAATCTGCCTGAAATCGGCGTCGAGCGCAATACGGTCGCTAAAGCGGTAACCAAGTTTAGCTTTAAGTGTAATATCCTGGAAAGTATTGTGCTGCACTTTGTCCTGGTGAACATATTTTGCGCCATACTCGTTAAGGGTGGTGTCGCTAACATATTGGTTGTATGAATAAAAATCATGCACAAGGCCCAGATCAAGCTTCAACTCATTCTTAACAAATTTTACAGATTTACTGCGGAGGTAAAAGCTATAGGAAAACTCATTTTGAATATGTGTCACGACTGTTGAATCGCGCGACCGGTTATTACTGTAATAATAATCGGGAAATACGTTATAGGTGTCAACACCGCTTTGTTTATACAGGTACCTGCTATTTGATACATGAAGGGTATGTGATACGCGCTGGGTAGGCAGGATCTTTGAATTATCCTTTCCCTTATTCAAGCTATCTATCCGGCCTAAGTAGTAAAATTGTTTAATGTAAAGCCCTTTATCGTTCCAGTTTTCGTAGCTGTAAGGGAGGCGCACAGCCGCCCTGTCTTTTGAAAATGCATTGTTTACATTGGTGCTGGTAAATACCGAATCGTTGAGGATGCTGCCTGTTTCGGGAGCTTTAAGGTTATTAAATAACAGGTTGGCTAACAGGTTGTACCGTTTGCTTTTTGATTCGTACCAGGTAAAAATGGAGGCATTCAAATCGCTCACGTTTTGCCCCAGTACATTATTAAAGTTGTAAAAGCCTTTCGACCCGTTGAAATTAAGATTAAAGCCGATGTTCCAGTTAGGCTTTATATTTTGGGTATGGACGATATTAAACAACTGGATGGCCGAACCGCCAAAGGCGTTGTACAACGTAAGCTTGGTATAAGGTACCCGCGTATTATAGTAATTGATATCCTGCGGCTTCAGTGCATAAATATCCAGTGCATGTAAACCCAGGTCAAAGCCTATGGTCCTGCTGGGCTCAAAAAGCAAAGGCCGTTGTGACAGGCCGATATTACCTAAATGGATCCGTGGGCTGCGCGGATCAATAAGCGGACTGTAGATTTCAAAGCTGGTTATGCCGGTATCAATCGGAAACAGTTGCGTGCTGTCGTTCAGCAAACGCTCATTGGTAACACGGATAAATTTAGAACTAAAAACCACCGAGTCCTTTTTGTTTTCTTCTTTACGGCGCAAACTGTCCAAGAGCTGATCGTCGGTCAGTTGTTTTTCCTGTCGGCGGGCTGTATCACGGGTAGGCAGGTTACGCGGATTGGTACGGTTACCATACTGCGCAAAAGCAGTGTGTACCGATAAGCACATCAGCAATAAAAAAATATATTTGAGCTTTTGGCGCATTAATTACCGGCTATCAGTTCTTTAAGTATGAGGGTCATTTTAGGTTCGGCTTCCTGAGCAATGGCAAGGATTTCTTCTAACGTTATCGGCTTCAATATTTCAGGGAAGCCCTCATCGGTTAATACCGAAATAGCAAACGTTGGGATGCCCATGTGGTTAGCAACAATAACTTCGGGCACAGTGCTCATACCAACGGCGTCGCCGCCAATGATGCGCAGGTATTTGTACTCGGCACGGGTTTCCAGGTTAGGGCCGGTTACCGCTACATAAACGCCTTTATGGCAGGTGATGTTATTTTTCTGAGCGATGGCTAAGCCCTTTTCGATCATATCATGACGGTAAGGCTCGCTCATATCCGGGAACCGTGGGCCAAGCTCTTCATAATTGCGGCCAACCAGCGGGTTTTGAGGCTGCAGGTTAATATGGTCTTCAATGATCATCAGGTCGCCCTTTTTAAAATCGGGGTTAAGCGAGCCGCTGGCATTTGATACGTACAGCGTTTTAATGCCCAGGTATTTCATCACCCTAACCGGGAAAGTGATCTGCTGCATGTTGTAGCCTTCGTAATAATGCAAACGGCCCTGCATGGCCACAACTTTAACGCCTGCAAGGGTACCAAAAATAAGCTTGCCCGAGTGAAACTCAAGCGTTGAGATAGGAAAATCAGGAATGTTAGAATACATCAGCTGTTTTTCAACCTCAATTTCTTTTACCAGGCCGCCAAGGCCGGTACCTAAAATTATACCCACTTCGGGTTCAAAATCGCCTATCCGGTTTTTGATGTACCGGGCGGTGCCTTCAATATTGTCTAACATATGTTTGTACTAATTCGTCAAATTGTTGTTGCCCGTTATTTAAAAAACTAACGCCTATAGGCAGCACCAGGATGGGCAGTTTTTTAACCATCGGAAGCAGGTCCTGTTCCCCTAAACGCTGCGCATCCTTTTCTGTTGTGATGATCACTTTTTTTTGTGATGAACAGGCCGAAAATTCATCGGCAAGTTTACTGATATTTTTTAAGCTAAAACGGTGATGGTCGGGATAATTATGATGAACAACCAGTTGCGTTTGCTTTTTGAGATAGGCTAATAATGGTTTTGGATTAGCTATCCCCGTAAGCAGGAAAACCGTGGTTTGATTATCAATAGTATTTATAACCGGTGTCCCATCCATAGTTTGCGCAGGCAGATAGTTTATGGTGGTGAAAAACAGCGACTGGTGCGGATACGGTTTGATCCGTTTAATCGCCCGGCCCTGTTCCAGGTCACTAAGCGAAGCAGGACATTTACTAATGATGATCACATCAGCTCTTTTACGCCCGCCGAACGATTCGCGCAGGTTACCTGCCGGCAGCAGGAAGTGAGGTTCGTTAACCCGGCTGTAATCAAAAAGCAAAATGCTCATGCCCGGTTCAAGTGCGCGGTGCTGGTAGGCATCATCTAAAATAATAACATCATGATCGTCTTTCAACTGTTCTACACCCTCCACCCGCTTTTCGCAAACGGCTACATCAAGATTCGGGAATTTATGTTTGAACTGTGTAGGCTCATCACCTATATCGGATGCTTTGCTTTCGGCAGAAGCTAATAAAAAACCTTTGGTTGCACGGCCGTAGCCCCGGCTAAGTGTAGTTATTTTATAACTATCCTTCAATAACCGGATCAAATATTCGGTCATAGGGCTTTTGCCCGCTCCACCCACATCAAGATTGCCGACTACAATTATCGGCATATCAAACCCGGTACTTTTAAAGATTCTCCGGTTATAACACCAGTTACGGATACCCACAACCAGGCCGTAAATCAGCGAAAAAGGTATTAAAAGCCAGCGGAGGAATTTCATATATGATTTTTCTCAACCCGTCATTGCGAGGTACGAAGCAATCCCCAAATTACAGGTCCGCTCTGTAGAGTTCGCGATTGCTTCGTACCTCGCAATGACGCATTTCTTCTTTTAATTTTCTGAAGAACAGCAAAGTTAATATTTGATACCAATTTACTACGAGCCTATCACCCCAAACTGTTTTAAATGATGTGTAAAATGCTTGCCGTGCCATATGATCCACTCATAATAATCCATAGGGCCAAAGGCGCCATGAATTACTTTAACATCATTCGTGTTGAAATACCTGTCGAAAGTATCCAGCTCTTTCATTAATTGATTAATGGCTGTTTCGAGGTTGGGGTAGATTAAGGTATCAGCCAATTGTTCTAAAAAGATATTACGGGGTATTTCGGCATCGGTATAAATGGCAGCCTGTTTACGCGCAGCTGTGTTATCATCCGGGCCATCCCAGGTTGGCATTTTTACACCGTTGGTATACTGAACCTGGTCAATAAGGTGTTCAATCATTTGCTGTGGTTTCATTTTGCCCCAAAGCGGTGCTGCTTCGGGCTGAAGGTTAAGCAGTAAGCGGTACAGCACTTTGCGATTGGTAATATCAACAAACTGGTTCATGGGTTGACTGATGTTTTAGCAAATATAGAAATGCCATCAATTTGGGAAATTGCTTTTAAATAATTGTGGTTATTCGAAGAAATTGCGGAGGAAAATTTTGACACGAATTGCCTTGCAGGTATGCCACAATTAATCGAATTAAAATTCTTTCTATATTAAAGATTCGTGTAATTCGGATAATTCGGAAAAATTAGTGTGTAAATTTTTCGCTTATCTGCTTTTAATTCTTCTATAATGTTTTTTACGCGATTTCCCTGTGGCATCAATAACGGATGATGCCTGTTATATTAAAATTCGTATTTTCATTTTTTAGATCACACATTCCATGAAACATAAACTTACCTTATTGTTGTTGATAATGTTAGCTGCACCGGCGTTTGCACAAACCGATAGTAAACTTACCGCTAAATTGAAAGAAGCTGTCAAAGATTTTCGGGGCCAGGTTGGCGTCTATGTACATAACCTAAAAACAGGTAAAACAGCAGAGATCAATGCCGACACCTTATTCCCTACGGCCAGCATGATCAAAGTGAGCATTCAATGCGGAGTAATGGATAAAATAGAGAAGGGTGAGCTGAAGTATAATCAAAAATTAGTTTACCGCGATTCATTGCTTTATGCAGGTGAAGACTTGCTGGGCTCATTCAAAGATAAAGACACCGTGCAGCTAAGTAAGGTGGCTATGCTCATGATCACCATGAGCGATAACACGGCAAGCCTGTGGCTGCAAAAGCTGGTGGGAAGTGATTATATCAACAACTGGCTCAATCAAAATGGCTTTAAGGTAATGCGGGTAAATTCGCGTGTGCCGGGCAGGGAGGCCATTCGTAAGATCTACGGCTGGGGGGTAAGCACCCCGCGCGAAATGTGCCGCCTGTTCACCATGATCCGCGAAGGCAAGGCTGTAAGCCCGGCAGCCAGCGAAAGGATGTACCGGAACATGGGCCGCATTTATTGGGATGAGCATGCGTTATCGCAAATTCCACCTTATGTGCATACCATATCTAAACAGGGTGCAGTTGATGAATCGCGCTCAGAAACGGTACTTGTTAATGCCCCGCATGGCGATTATGTGTTTTCGATCATCACTAATCACAATACAGATACCAGCTGGACTCCCAATAACGAGGCCGGATTACTGATCAAAAAGATATCGGCCCTGCTTTGGCATTATTTTGAACCTGCGGATAAATGGCAGCCGGCAGATGGGGTTGACAAGTTTATGTTGAATGAGTAAAAAATATTTAACAGGTCATAGCTTGTTCTTATCGTGCAAGTCCTGAGAGAGATGTGTTCCGTATTCAAATAAGATTGACGCAGGTTTCTATTGTGAATATACCGTTAAATTAATGTAAAAAAATATGAGATTTATATAAATGGATGCTATATGATGCAAAAGAATTAAATTGTAACAAACGCGATACAGTTATAAAAAATCATGTTTACATTTACAGTTCAATTACGGGTGTCCAAACCCGGATTTGTGATAAGGTTTAGGTTTAAAGCCCCATGCAGCGAGTGCTATGGGGCTTTTATTTTCCCGCAATAACCTTAACCTTTTTTAACAGATAACCGGGTTTCTTTAGCGTAACTTTAATTGTAAAATCTAAACTGTTATGCGTGTTAAAATACTCTTTACCTGCTTGTTAATTATATTATTGAAATGCGCCGGTTATGGTCAGCAAATTGCGCCGGTATATCCATTGCTGGTTCCTGAAAACTGGCATACCGAAACATTTGCGTTGCCTCCGCAATTTGCAACTGTAAGGGTACTGAAGATATCCGCTTTTCACCTGAATGGGCTAAAAAGGGAGCTGATGGTTATTGGACGTATGCTTTTTTGTGGATAATTACTGATAAGACTACTTTTACCAGGGCACAGCTTGAAAAATACCTGCATGATTATTATAGCGGCCTGGTAAAAAGCAATTTAAAACAGGCAAAAATTGATACCGCAGTTGCCACACCTGTAAAGGTAAAACTTCAAAATATTAAAGCAGGTGATACCGATACCCAGGCTTTTGAAGGTAAAGCCGAAATGACTGATTATATGACACAAAATCCGCTGATTCTTAACTTCCGTATTCATGTTAAAAAAGTAAAACCCGGTAGTGATATTGCTGCAGTTTATTTTGAAGCGTCCCCGCAGCCCTATAAGCATAAAATTTGGGCGCAGCTGGACGCACTTGATAAAGGTTTATAACAAGGTTAAAAACATAGCCTAAAGTTAAATATATCGGGCATTTTATCTAAATGATATATAACTTTGAAATATGACCCGTCTATCTGTCAATATCAACAAAATAGCCACTTTGCGTAATTCGCGCGGTGGTAATAACCCCGACCTGATCCAGGTTGCTAAAGATTGTGAACGTTTTGGCGCACAGGGAATCACCGTGCACCCGCGTCCCGATGAGCGCCACATTCGCTATAATGATGTGTTTGAGCTCAAAAAAATTGTTACCACCGAATTTAATATTGAAGGTAATTGCCAGGAACAAAAATTTATTGACCTGGTGCTGGCTAACAAGCCCGAACAGGTTACCCTGGTGCCCGATGTGTTGGGCCAGATCACCTCAAATCATGGCTGGGATACCATCACCAACTATCATTATTTAAAGGATATGATAGCAGTATTTAAAAACACCGGGATCCGGGTTTCTATTTTTGTTGACCCGCTGCCCGAAATGATTGAAGGCGCCGCTAAAACCGGTACCGACCGTATTGAGCTTTATACCGAAGGTTACGCCACCCATTATCACCAGGGCAGAGAATTAGCTATTGCTCCTTACATTGAGGCTGCAAAAGCCGCACAGCAAGCCGGTTTAGGCATTAATGCCGGGCATGATCTTGATTTGCATAACCTGAAATATTTTGCCGAAAATATACCGGGCCTGCTGGAAGTAAGTATTGGCCATGCATTGGTAAGCGATGCCTTGTATTATGGTCTGGAAAACACAATACAAATGTACCTAAGGCAATTATCGCTAACGGATAATGCTTAAACTGCCTGATAATAAGCCACAACCGGAGCTTAGATTAATGATATAATAATAGTTGCCGCCTGGCAATTCACGTCCGTTTTGCGTACCATTGAAAGGATGAGCATATCCTTTTTTTAATAATATAATAGCCTGTTACAATTAGAAGCAGCGGGCTATTAAAAACTACCTGATCAATGTAAGGTTGCCCGATAGTAATTTACAAGGTGTATTGAGGTTAATGATATAATAATACACCCCGGAAGGCAGCAGCCAGCCATTCAACTGCCCGGAAAATGGCGTGGCGTACTCTCTTGACTCGAATACCTTTTTTCCGTAACGGTTAAAGATCTGAACTAAGGTGCCTGGGAATTTTTCAAGGCCTTCTATCTTCCAGTAATCATTTATACCATCACCGTTAGGGGTTATGGTATTGGGGAATCTTACGTCGACCAATACAACTTCAATATGTGTTTTGGTGCGCGGGCTTTCGCATGACCCTATGCTGTATGAGATATAATAATCGCTGGTTTCGGTTGTTAATACTTCAAAATTACCGGTATTGCTGGTTTGAAGCGGCGTTGTTGATGTAGCCTCGGCATATAAGTTATACATGCCTGGAGTTTTGTTTAAAACAGACAGGCCCACTTTTCCGGGCAGGCAGATCCTTTGGTCGTTTAATACCGGTGCGTCGGGAATAAATTTTTGGTTGCCTATCTCCTTGGTGTATGGCAACGGTATTGCACAGGTAGTGTTATCTGTAACTGTCAATGAATAAGTTCCTTTGCCAACATTTATTAAATCTTTATCGTTCCCCACGGTATTGCCCGTGGCGTCCGTCCAGATAAATTTATATGGAGGCACACCGCCGGAAACATCAATGCCTGTGATGCTGCCCAATAGCTGATCGCACTCATCTGTTTTGGCTACCGGGGCATTATTTGCCGAAAATTGTAACAAAGGGGTTGCCTGTATTGCCCAGGTACCGAGCACAGAAGCACATCCATTTTTATCAGTTACATGAAGCGTATATGAACCGGGGGCGGCGTTTGGAACATCAGTACCGTAACTTAGTGTTGTGCCGGCTGCATCAACCCATTGATAAGAACCTGGCTTTATAGTTCCCTCAAAATCAATATGCAGACTGCCATTGTTGAGCCCGCAGGTAGTAGGTGTGTTAATAAGATTTTTAATGGTAAATACCTCTGGTGCCAAACGGTTAACAATAAAATATTTATCATTACTGCATTGTGTGTTAGTATTTAACGCGTTCAGCCGGTATGTGCCATCGGCGAGGTTAAATATATCCAGGTTTGCCGGGTTGGTAGGTATCGGATTACCTTGCGGATCGTACCATTGCAATTGATTTGCATTTTGATATCCAACACCGGTTATCGAACCATTATTTTCACCACATTTAGCCGGAGTAATAAAGCCGTCATAAATTATTACCGAATTTGTTTCCGAAATATATATCGGCGGGGTGGAATATGGGCTGCACTCACTTTGATCCATCAGTACGAGGGTATAGGTACCGCCTCTCACGCCTGTCAGATCTTTTGAAGTACTAACGGTTTTGCCCGCAGCATCAAGCCATTTGTAGGTAAGTGTACCAATACCTACTATAGTTGTAATGTTTTTTATGCTCCCGTCGGCCACCCCGCATCGGGCAGGCTTTACCGCCATGGTTGAAAGGTCATAATCAGGACCTGGTTTGGCTTTAATAGTTACAGCCGGGCTTGAGGTTACAGCACAGCTGGCCTCGTCATAAATGGTTACGGTGTACGTGCCTTCGGGTAAAGAAGCCGACTTGGTTGTTGCTGCAATGTTGCCATTCTTATCTTTCCACGCGAAAGTGATATTACCTGTACCTCCTGTAAAGTTCACATCAAACGGAAATTGTTTCTGGCGGCATTCCGGTACCGGCACAATTACATTCTGTATTTTGATCCTTGAATCTTTTACCTCAAAAAGCTGCGTAACTTTTTGGCAGCCGCCAGGATATTGTGCTGTTAACTGGTAAGTGCCTGGTAAAAGGTTTTTGATACTCTGGCCATCACCAACCGATGTAAGGCTGCCGTTTTGCTCCTTTTTATCCCAATGATATAACAGGCCGCTCCGGTTTTGCTGTATGGCAATGCTGCCCTGGTACGCACAGGTGTAATTTTTTATTACAATGTCACTTTCCCTAATCACTAAGGATGAAAACGGGGAGGTGTTTTTATTGGCATCGGTAGCCGTGGCTATCACAGCCTTGCTGATAGCCCCCGAGTAAGACCACTTACCGCTCCCGTCAGCCTGTACGGTAGTAATATAGGTTTTACCCTGGCATATCGTTCCGCAATCGTCCGAAAAGAAAAGCTCGATGGCCGAGTTTGGCGTCGCTATACCCGATACCGCTGTGCTGCCAAAATTAAGTACCTGTACAAACGGAACCGTATAATAATTACTGATGGCACTTATGCCATAGTCGCTGTTGCAAAAAATGCTGTTGCGGGTTATTAATGTATGAGCACTGTTAAGGGCTTCGATGCCGTACTGATTATAGCCAATGTAATTTTTATCGGTAGCGAGCGGGCCGCCAATGGTACCCGATGAGCTCTCGCCGGCCCTGATGCCTTCGCCATTCCCGAGGTTGGCGGTACCAGTGATATCTGTACCAATTTTGTTGCCGGTGATATTGAATGTGGCCCGTTCAATATAAATGCCGCAATAACGCTGCCCGGAAATAATATTGGCATTGATGTTCACGGTGGTATAATCGGTGGTTACATTAATGCCGTATGCTTTGATAAAGGCGCTCTGCTGAAACAGCAGGATGTTTTTAAAATCTTTTTTCCCGGTATAATCCGTACCTATTTTATTGTTTTGAATGTCAACAACGCTTGGGGTAACATTGAAATTATATCCGCGAATGATATTAATGTTAGTAACGTTGGCCGATATAATATTGCCCATGTTAGCGTTTGTACCGCCTATAGTTGCTGTTTTACTCAATACCAGGCTAACACCGTTGATATTGCTTGCGGCGGTATAACCATCATCCAATAAACCTATGATATTGCTTTGAATGAGAATGTCGGCAAGCCCGGTACTATAATAATAAGAGTTGTTAACAATGCCGTTGATGTTGCCGCATATTACATTGCCTTTACCCGGCGCGCCTATTATAATAGCCGAAGCATCGCCCTGGATCACAATGCCTGATCCCTGCCCAAGATCGGGATTGGCAAAGCTGGTAACGCGGGCAAAATTGCGGATATATAATCCATAAATCCCGATGCTTTTTGCAGTTACCCCGCCGCTGTTAATATCACCGTTAATGAAAAGGCAGTTAAAGTAGGCTGGGGAAGTCTCAGGTTCGATAATAACCCTTGCATCAGATACGCCGAAGGCTATACCGGGCTGACTTGTACCATCAATTACTAAATTTGAAGTTACTGCAGGCAACTGGCTTTTCAACCTGATGGTTCGGTCAGATACAAGTGTTCCCGGTAATTTAAACTGAATGATGTCAGGCGTTGCGGTGCCATTGGCCGCGGCGTTTGTTAAAGCCTCACGCAGGGTTCCAGGGCCGGTATCGGCATTGCTGGTTACTGTAAATGTAGCACCTAAGGCCACATTGCAAAACAAGATCGATATTAGTAGTACTAAAAGTGATAATTTATTAATAAACATTGATTTAGGTAATCAGCTGCAAAATACATTTTTTTCCTGTAAATACACTGTCAATATCATATTAGCTAATTGTTACTCATGTTGCAAAATCGTACCTTTGCGGTAAATTTAAGAGGGACGATTAATTCATGAAGTTGAATACAACCTATCAGGAGCAGTTTCAGTCGAGGCACATTGCTCCAAGTGCGGCCGACACGGCCAAAATGTTAAAAACCATCGGTGTAAACTCACTTGATGAATTAATAGGGCAAACCATACCGCAAAAGATCAGGCTTACCAAACCGCTTAACCTGCCCGCGGCAAAAAGCGAGTTCGATTACCTGAACACCTTGAAACAAACGGCTTCAAAAAACAAAGTTTTTAAGTCTTTTATCGGTAAAGGCTACTATGATGTAATTGTACCGGGCGTTATTCAGCGCAACATTCTTGAAAACCCGGGATGGTACACGCAATATACCCCATACCAGGCCGAAATTGCACAGGGCCGCCTGCAGGCTTTGCTAAATTTCCAAACCATGGTTATTGACCTTACCGGTATGGAGATTGCCAACGCATCCTTGCTCGACGAAGGTACAGCCGCAGCCGAAGCGATGTTTATGCAATACAGCCTGCGTAAAAACAGCAATGCCAACGTTTTCTTCGTTTCGGAGGAAGTGTTTCCGCAAACTATTGATATCTTAAAAACCCGCTCAGAGCCTTATGGTATTGAGCTGAGAATAGGCGACCACCGTACCGTTGAATTAACCGACGATATGTTTGGCGCCATTGTACAATATCCAGCCGGCGACGGTGCCGTTTATAACTACGCCGACTTTGCCGCAAAAGGACACGAAAAAGGCATTAAACTTACCGTTGTTGCCGATATCATGAGCCTTGCCCTGTTAACGCCCCCGGGCGAATGGGGCGCCGATATCGTGGTTGGTTCATCCCAGCGTTTTGGTGTACCGATGGGCTTTGGCGGCCCGCATGCTGCTTTCTTTGCTACTAAAGAAGAATATAAACGTTCTATCCCGGGCCGGATCATCGGTGTTACTATCGACAGCGCCAACAACTACGCCCTGCGTATGGCCCTGCAAACCCGCGAGCAGCATATCCGCCGTGATAAGGCTACATCAAATATCTGTACCGCACAGGCGCTATTAGCTATTATGGCCGGTATGTACGCCGTATATCATGGCCCGGATGGCATCAAGCTTATTGCAGAGCGCATTCATGGTTTAGCGGTATTATTAGCCAAAACCTTAGGGCAGCTTGGCTATGAGCAGCTAAACGAAGCTTACTTTGATACCGTTAAGTTTGACGTAGGTAACCTGGTTGGCCCTATCCATTCGGAGGCATTAAATAACGAAATGAACCTTAATTATGAAGGTTCGGTAGTTACGATAGCGATTGATGAAACAACTTCGGTTGAAGATATTAAAACCATTGTAAGGTTCTTTGCTAAAGTTAAAGGGAAAACCTTTAATGATGTTGATTTCGATGGCGTTAATGCAAGCCTCGAAACTGTTATTCCGGCAGAGCTTCAGCGTACTTCGGCATATTTAACGCACAGCCTGTTCAATACCCACCGGTCTGAACATGAAATGTTGCGTTATATTAAATCATTGGAGGCAAAAGACCTTTCGCTGTGTCACTCTATGATAGCTTTGGGCTCATGTACCATGAAACTGAACGCTACTACCGAAATGGTACCGGTTACCTGGGCCGAGTTTAGTAAAATCCACCCGTTTGCCCCAACCGACCAGGTTGGCGGTTACATGCAGCTGTTTGATGAGATCAACAATTGGCTAAGCGAAATTACCGGTTTTGCAGCCATGAGCCTGCAGCCAAACGCCGGTGCTCAAGGCGAATACGCCGGTTTAATGGTGATCCGCGCCTATCATCAAGACAGGGGCGATAGCCACCGTAACATTGCTTTGATCCCTTCATCGGCGCACGGCACCAACCCTGCATCGGCAGCTATGGCCGGCATGAAGATAGTGGTGGTTAAGTGCGATGATAACGGAAACATTGATGTTGCCGATATGCGTGCCAAGGCCGAACAATATAAAAATGAGCTTTCCTGTTTGATGGTTACTTACCCATCAACTCACGGCGTATTTGAAGAAAGCATTATCGAAATTTGTGAGATCATTCATGAAAATGGCGGCCAGGTTTACATGGATGGCGCTAACATGAACGCACAGGTAGGTTTAACCAGCCCGGCCAATATCGGTGCCGATGTTTGTCACCTCAACCTGCATAAAACATTCTGTATCCCTCACGGCGGCGGCGGCCCCGGCATGGGGCCAATCGGTGTTGCAAAACATTTGGTGCCTTATCTGCCAGGCCATGCTGTAGTTGATATCGACAGGGGCAAATCAATCCATGCTGTTTCGGCAGCGCCATGGGGCTCGGCTTCTATCCTCATCATATCACACGCTTACATAGCGATGATGGGTGCCGAAGGCTTGACTAATGCCACCCGTTATGCTATCCTGAACGCTAATTATATTAAAGCAAGGTTGCAGGAACATTATCCTGTATTATATGCTGGTGCAAATGGTCGTTGTGCGCATGAAATGATCCTGGACTGCCGCTCATTTAAATCGGCAGGTATCGAGGTTACTGATATCGCCAAACGTTTAATGGATTATGGTTTCCATGCGCCAACTGTTTCGTTCCCGGTTGCGGGTACAGTGATGGTTGAGCCAACCGAATCTGAGCCAAAACATGAGCTTGACCGTTTCTGCGATGCCATGATCTCTATCCGTCATGAAATTGCCGATGTGGTGGACGGCCTGTCTGATAAGATAAACAATCCGTTAAAAAATGCACCTCATACCGTAGCCGTAATTACCGGCAACGAGTGGGAGCATCCTTATACCCGCCAAAAAGCTGCATTCCCGCTGCCTTATGTAGCTGCCAATAAATTCTGGCCTTCAGTAGGCAGGGTTAATGACACTTATGGCGACAGAACGCTGATCTGTTCATGCCCTCCGCCTGAAGAGTATGAGTTTGAAGAAAGCGTAATTGAATAAGTTTTAAATCAACCCTCCCCTAAACCAGGAGGGTTTTTATTTTTTACACAAGTTATATATTATGAGTTCAGCTAATCCCGAAGGCCATTCAAAAGTCTCTCCCTTTAGTGGAGATTTGGAGGGGCTTATAGCCCAAACACCTCCAACCCCTTACTACGCTGTAATATTTACCTCCGTACGCACACCTGGCGATGATGGTTACGGTGATATGGCCGTTGAGATGGAAGCACTGGCCCGGCAGCAGGAAGGTTTTTTGGGTGTTGAATCGGCGCGTAACAATGTCGGAATAACAGTGTCTTATTGGCAGTCGGTAGAAGCTATTAAGAATTGGAAAGCTAATGCCCGGCACCTGTTTGCGCAGCAGCAGGGGCGCGATAAATGGTACCTGAATTATAAAGTGCGCATTTGCCGGGTGGAACATGATTATACCTTTTAAATCACATATCAAGAGCTAAGTTTCTACCCGGGATTTATTGCTTTTTGAACTTTATTTAATTCCTCCAATCAAATAAAGTGCCCTGTAGCGGAGTTATTTAAATGTATTTGTGTGATATATTGCTCTTTATAATTTACAACTATAAGGAATATAACCTTTTGAATCGTGGTCTCGTATAAAACAACGCGCTTAAAATATAGATATGAACATTAACAATAAAGCTATAAGTGTATTACTGGTTGATGATGATGAGATAAATAACTTTATCTCTATAAAACTGATAAAGAAAGCTCTACTTAATACAGAAATTATGGCCTGCCTGAACGGAAAATATGCTATTGAGCAACTTTCCGATATCCAGAGAAAAGATCCTGATAAACTACCCGATTATATTTTGCTTGATATCAATATGCCCATTATGAATGGCTGGGAATTTTTGGACGAGTATAAGCGTCTCAACCTTGATCCCCTGGGCAAAAGCAAGATATATATTATTTCATCATCTGTTTTTAGCAACGATATCAACAAAGCGCGTTCATATCCGTTGGTGAAAGATTTTATTTCCAAGCCCCTTAACGTTGAAAAAATAAAGGAACTTTTTGAAGTAGCTGCTGAAAACTAAACAGGCTTAACTTTAAAATGATCTCCTTCTGTTTCAACCGTTCCGATAGCAAATGATTTGGAATGATAAAAAAGGCATTTCCATCCTTCGGCAGCGGCTTTTTTACCATATTCTTCGCGCAGCATCATAGCTTTGCGGCCGTCCATATCGTATTTGGCTATGAATTTTCTCAACAGTTGCTCTGGCTCCGGAAGCTCATCGCCGCCAAAAAATACTTTTTCGCCCTCTAAATCAAACCAAAATACCTGGTGCGCCGGGCAATGACCGCCCGAATGCTCATACCTGATGCCCGGCTTAAACTCGCCGTTACCTTCAATAAAGGTGATTTTTGCGCTTGCCTGCAAAGCCTCAAAAATTTCAACATGGTATGATGAGCCTTTACCGCTGATACCAAATTCCCATTCCTGTTTATTGATCACATGTTCGGCCTGCGGAAAACTGGGTACCAATTTACCATTACGTTCAACTACCAAACCACCTGAGTGGTCATAATGCAGGTGCGACATCATCACCAGTGTAACATCATCCGGATCGAAACCTGCATTGCGGATGTTTTGATGCAGCATAAGCTCGTCGCGGGTATCTTTAAAACCAAGGCCGGTATCTAATACTATCAGATCGGTTTTTGTTTTGATGAGGAAGGGGTTAACGTGGATGAACAACGAAGCCGGGCGATCTTTGGGGTTATCGGTTTCGGGGTTGAACGGGATAAATTTCTTGGTTGCATCAACCGAATATGAGCCCTCACCTAAAGCAAAAAATTCCATAGTAAACGTAGTATCAGATTTTGAATGTACCTTTGCCCCTTTAACAGAGCATAAGTATATTTACTGTTTCAAGCTGCAAAGATATGAATAAACGTTGGGCGCTAAAGGATAATACAAACCATGATGATGTAATAAAATTAGCCGCCGAACTCAACATTGATACCGTATTAAGCGCTATGCTTGTGCAGCGCGGTATTACCACTTTTGAAGATGCCCGCTACTTTTTCAGGCCCGATCACCGGCACCTGCATGACCCATTCCTGATGAAGGATATGGAAAAGGCCATCCTCCGTATTGAGCAGGCCATGGCGGCGGGCGAAAAGATCATGATCTATGGCGATTATGATGTAGATGGTACTACTGCTGTCGCGCTAACCTACAGTTTCTTCAAGAAAATTTACCCCAACATCGATTACTACATTCCCGACCGTTATAAAGAGGGCTACGGTATTTCCACACAGGGAATTGATTATGCTGCCGACCACGGTATTACCCTGATTATTGCGCTCGACTGCGGCATTAAATCAATTGATAAAATTGACTATGCCAACGAAAAGGGGATCGACTTTATTATCTGCGATCACCACCTGCCCGGAGCATCAATTCCGGCTGCGGTGGCGGTACTTGACCCCAAGCGCGAAGATTGTGAATATCCATATAAAGAACTTTCAGGCTGTGGCATAGGTTTTAAGCTGATCCAGGCTTATGCAGATAAGAATAACATCCCGGTTGAGGAAGTGAATTGTTACCTTGACCTGGTGGTGATCAGCATTTCATGCGATATTGTCCACATTACCGGCGAAAACCGGGTGCTGGCACACTTCGGCCTGCAAAAAATAAATACCGATCCGTGTACCGGCGTTA
The DNA here is from genome assembly GCF_034263275.1 of Mucilaginibacter sp. cycad4. NCBI lineage: Bacteria > Pseudomonadati > Bacteroidota > Sphingobacteriia > Sphingobacteriales > Sphingobacteriaceae > Mucilaginibacter > Mucilaginibacter sp. cycad4. Next base: position 7,039,810 of record NZ_CP139559.1, read on the forward strand.
AAGCTTTAATGGAGATAGCAGGCCGTACAGGGCCTTACACCATATCGGATGTGGTGTTTTTGCTTGGTCCGCGTATTAATGCAGCGGGGCGTATTGATGATGCAAAACACGCGGTTGAACTCCTGATCGCTACCAATGTTGACATCGCCAAAGAAAAAGGCCTGATGATCAATGTGCGAAACACCGAACGTAAAGGGCATGACCTGAGCATTACCGATGAGGCTTTGGGAATGATTGACAATGATGCCGTACTGGTAGCGCGTAAATCGACCGTGTTATTTAATGAGAACTGGCATAAGGGGGTGATAGGTATTGTAGCATCGCGGTTAACCGAAAAATACTACCGCCCAACTATTGTGCTTACCCGCTCAAACGGGCATGTGGCCGGTTCGGCACGTTCTGTTTTGGGGTATGATCTGTATGAAGCGCTTTGTGGCTGTAAAGATCTGCTGATCCAGTTTGGAGGGCATAAGTATGCTGCCGGCCTCACCATGGCTCCCGAAAACCTCGAGGCTTTTATTGAAAGGTTTGAAGAGGTGGTAAGCGCTACCATAAAACCCGAACAATTGATACAGCAAATACAAATTGACGCCGAATTACGTTTAAGCCAGATAGAACCAAAATTTTTCAGGATCCTGAATCAGTTTGCTCCCTTCGGGCCCGAAAATATGGCGCCTGTTTTCATAAGTAAAAATGTGTATGTTAGTGGTAACGCCGGTTTGGTAGGCGGCTCGCATATTAAAATGAGCGTAATGCAGGAAGGGTCGGCGGCGTTTGATTGCATAGCCTTTAACCACGGGCAGTACCTGGAACAATTACGGCCGGGTGCCCCGTTTGAAATGTGCTATTCTATAGAAGAAAATGTTTGGCGCGAAAGAAGAACGATACAGTTGAATGTGAAGGGGATAAGGTTTAGTGATTAGAGGTTGGTGAGTTAGGTTCATAGTTGATGGATCATGGTTCATAGCCGTAAGTCTTAATCAACGGAATCAGCGAAATCAAAAAGCTATCAACGGTTAAATATCAGGGTAATCCATGAATCCCAAAAATCATGGTTCAGACATATAATGATACTAAGAGCAGATAATTTAGTTAAGAAATACAAGCAGCGTACCGTTGTAAACGATGTATCGTTTGATGTAGCGCAGGGCGAAATAGTTGGTTTGCTTGGACCGAATGGTGCCGGCAAAACCACATCGTTTTATATGATAGTAGGTTTGATAAAACCTAATGAAGGCACTATCCACCTGGATGATGAAAATATAACCCAGGACCCCATGTACCGCCGTGCGCAAAAAGGCATTGGCTATCTTGCTCAGGAAGCCTCGGTATTCCGCAAACTCTCGGTTGAGGATAATATCAAAGCCGTGCTGGAAATGGGCGATATGTCAAAAGACAAACAAAAAGATAAGCTGGAAGAACTGATAGATGAGTTCAGTTTGCATAAAGTGCGTAAAAACCGGGGTGACCTGCTATCGGGCGGTGAGCGCCGCCGTACAGAAATTGCCCGCGCGCTTGCTGCCGAGCCAAACTTTATCCTGCTTGATGAGCCCTTTGCCGGGGTTGACCCGATTGCGGTAGAGGAGATCCAGGCGATGGTTGCAAAATTACGTACCCGCAACATCGGCATATTAATAACCGACCACAACGTGCAGGAAACGCTGTCGATCACGGATAGAGCGTACCTGCTTTTTGAAGGTAAAATATTAGAATCAGGTGTACCCGAAGTATTAGCCGAGAATGAAATGGTGAGGAAAGTGTATCTTGGGGCAAACTTTGTGCTGAAAAGAAAGGTTTTTCCTCAATAATAACCCTATGACCCTCTTTAACTCCGTATTTACCTGGTTCATGAAGAAGCGTATCCACCAGATAGAGCTTTTTATGAAGTACCCTAATGAAGTGCAGGAAGAATGGTTTGAGCAACTGGTATCGGTTGCCGAAAATACAGAGTGGGGTAAAAAATACCAATATAAAAGTATCGAAAACCTGAACCAGTTTAAGGAACGGGTACCGATACAAAACTATGATACGCTGAAGCCTTACATAGAGCGGATGCTCAAAGGCGAAAAAAATGTGCTGTGGCCGTCGGAGATCCGCTGGTTTGCCAAATCATCGGGCACTACCAGCGACAGGAGCAAATTTATCCCGGTAAGTGAGGAAGCATTGGAAGAATGCCACTTTAAAGGCGGTAAGGACCTGCTTACCATTTATTTCAATAACCAGCCTAACCCCCGTATGTTTACGGGGAAGATCCTGACGCTTGGGGGCAGTCACCAGATCAGTCAGTTAAGTCCGGATACCTCCTTTGGGGATCTTTCGGCGGTGATCATGAAAAACCTGCCCATGTGGGCCGAGTTTCACCGTACACCGCACCTGGATATTGCTTTGCTCGAAAATTTTGAGGAAAAGATTGAGAAGATAGCCCATGCTACCAAGGATGTTAATGTTACCAGTATCAGCGGCGTACCCACCTGGAACCTGGTGCTGTTTAAACGCATTTTGGAGATCACGGGCAAAAATAACCTGCTTGAAATATGGCCCAACCTGGAAATGTATTTCCATGGCGCGGTGAATTTTACACCTTACCGCGAGCAATTTAAAAAGCTAATCCCACACGAGGATATGTACTACCTCGAAAATTATAACGCCTCCGAAGGCTTCTTCGGCATACAGGATACCAAAGAGCCCGGCGATATGTTGCTGATGCTTGATTACGGTGTTTTTTACGAGTTTTTACCGCTCGAAAACCTGCACGATGAAAACCCTGAAACGCTTACCCTTGATGAGGTGGAGCTAAATAAAAACTATGCGCTCATCATATCAACCAATGCCGGTTTGTGGCGCTACATGATAGGGGATACTATTAAGTTTTCATCGCTTTCGCCGTTCCGGATCCAGATTACGGGTCGTACAAAACATTTTATCAATGCTTTTGGCGAAGAGGTGATCATTGATAATGCCGAACGTGCATTGGATGAGGCCTGCTCGCAAACCGGCGCTATTATCAGGGAATACACGGCAGCCCCTGTTTATTTTAACGGCGATGAGTGCGGCGCCCATGAATGGATCATTGAGTTTGAACAAAAACCTGCCGAGTTTGAACGTTTTGTTGACCTGTTGGATGAAACCCTGCGCCGCATCAACTCCGACTATGATGCCAAGCGTTTTAAAGACCTGGCCCTTCGCCGCCCGATAGTACGCCGCGCACCCGATGGTACTTTCTTTAACTGGATGAGGGAAAAAGGAAAATTAGGCGGTCAGCATAAAGTGCCAAGATTGGCTAATGACCGGGAATATGTGGATGCTATTTTGAAGATGATGGAGGGGGCTTTTCAGAATCAAGACTTTAAGAATTAAGAAGCAAGAAAAATATAAAGTTGTTATAGAGGGTAGCAGGCCGGAGGCCTGGGGATAGTTACCACTCGGCAGGAGCCGAGCGGTGGCGGAATAATAAAAAAGTATATAATAAAAAAAAACGCTGACGCTTGGCCCCAGCCGAGTGTCGACTATCAAGCGGCCTCTGGCCGCCGAAGCCCAAGCTAACCTAAAAACAATGTCAGAGTTTAGAAAAGCCAATACAGATCGTCCGTTTTTTGTAACTCTTACAGTAGTTGGCTGGATAGATGTTTTTATCAGATCGGAATATTGCGAGGAATTTTTAGACAACCTGGAGTTTTGCAGAAAAAATAAGGGTTTAAAAGTATATGCCTACTGCATAATGAGCAGTCATATTCATTTGATTGTTGAATCTGAGGAATCAAAACTGCCACAAATTATAAGAGACCTGAAGAGTTATACTGCTAAGCGGATCATCGCAATGATAACCGATAGTTATACAGAAAGCAGAAAGGAATGGCTGCTTCACATGTTTCGTTATTTTGCGAATGTAACACAACAAAATAGCGAATACCAGTTTTGGCAAAAGACAACTCATCCAACGGAACTGATAACCGCGAAAGTATTTGACCAGAAGGTAGATTATATTCATGATAATCCGGTTGAAGCTATGTTCGTTAACGATCCAACGGCTTATGTATATAGCAGCGCTAACCCTGATTCGGTTTTTAAGGTTGATGAGTAACTGTCAATTCTTCGGGCTGCGGCGGCCGGGAGGCCGCGAAATAGTCGACACTCGGCAGGAGCCGAGCGTCAGCATGAAGTTGATAAAAAAATAAAATAAAAAGGCCGGTGCTCGGCCACGGCCGAGTGCCAAACTATCAAGCGGCCTCCCGGCCGCCGAATCTCAACTTTTACAAGCCTTCCAAATCCTTACCGCCTCCACCGCCTCCTTCACATCATGCACACGCAATATATCGGCACCCTTTGTAAGCGCGATAGTATTCAAAACAGTTGTACCATTCAACGCTTCAGCAGCAGTATTTCCCAGCAAACCATAGATCATTCTTTTGCGCGAAATTCCTGTAAGCACAGGCAAGCCGAACATATCAAACTCATTCATCCGGCTCATCAATTCATAACTATGTTCCGCTTTTTTTGCAAAGCCAAAGCCGGGGTCGAGGATCACATCATGTACACCAAGCCGTTTTAACTCGCTGTATTTCGATACAAAATAATCAAACACCTCGCTGAATACATCATCATATTCGGCCAGCTGGTTCATGGTTTGCGGTGTGCCTTTCATATGCATCAGTATATAGGGCACATTTAACCGGGCAACTGTGGTAAACATGTCACTATCCAGCATCCCGCCCGATATATCATTAATAATATGTGCGCCGCCTTTTATAGCCGCTTCAGCAACATTTGCACGAAAAGTGTCTATCGACATAATAGCTTCGGGAAATGCAGTAGCAATGGCCTCAACAACAGGCAACAACCTATCCGTTTCTTCTTGCGCGGAAATATCAACCGCACCGGGGCGGGATGAATAAGCGCCGATGTCAAGAAAGGTTGCCCCATCGGCAAGCATTTTCTGTGCTTGTAACAAGGCTTCATCAACACCGGGTTTGCGGCTATCGGCAAAAAACGAATCGGGTGTGATATTGATAATGCCCATCACTTTTGGCGATGAAAGATCGATCAATTGGCCGCCGGCGTTGAGCGTAACTTTTTTACGGAAAAATGTATCTTTTATCACGGTTAACTGGATGTTGTAAAGTTTGAATGTGGTAAAGTTAATTAACTTTGTAAGCACAGGCTTCACAACCCTGTAACATTTAAACTTTACAACATCCAAACATATCATCTTTTGACTAATACAGCAGCAGAATACGAAGGCGTAATTAATATATGTAAAGGCCTTTTCATGAAAAAGACCCGCGACTACGGCACCGCATGGCGTATCCTCCGCCCGCAATCCATTACCGATCAGATTTTTATCAAAGCTCAGCGTATCCGTACTTTGGAAGAAAAGAAAGTATCAAAAGTGGGCGATGATATCACCGGCGAATACATTGGCATTGTTAACTATTGTGTGATAGCCATGATGCAGCTGGAGTGCGGCCCGGAAATGTCGACCGAGCTTAACCCTGATCATGTGAGCCAAATGTTTGACGAGAAGGTGAATGAAACCAAAGAACTGATGTTTGCCAAAAATCATGATTACGGCGAAGCATGGCGCGATATGCGGATCAGCTCCCTTACCGACCTGATATTAATGAAGTTGCTCCGCGTAAAGCAGATAGAGGATAATAAGGGCCTTACAGAAGCATCGGAAGGGGTGAAAGCCAACTACCAGGACATGCTGAATTATGCGGTGTTCGCATTGATCAAGCTTAATATCCATTTGGGTAAATAAAATTTTAATAAACTATAAACTAAAGTCCATCCGCCGGCAGGTGGAAGAGATTTAGAGGGGGCTTATGAAAAATACATCATCAAATAGTGCCGTTATGTGGATTCCCCGCTTATTGGTGGGCTTGTTGTTTATGTTTTCGGGACTGATCAAAGCCAATGATCCGCTGGGCTTTTCTTATAAGCTGGTGGAGTATTTCGAGGTATTTCATATCACATTCCTCAACGGCCTGGCGCTTACAATGGCTATTGTGCTGTGTGCGCTTGAAATGCTGCTGGGTTTTGCCCTGCTCATTGGTGCAAGGGCCGTAAAGGTTGCCTGGGGCTTGTTACTGCTCATTATCTTTTTTGGCTTTTTAACCTTTTACTCGGCCTTTTTTAAAGTGGTGCAAACCTGCGGCTGCTTCGGCGATGCTATCCCTTTAACGCCATGGCAGTCGTTTAGTAAGGACATGGTTTTGCTGGCTGTAGTGCTGATATTGTTTGTTAAACGCAAAGAAATTAAGCCATTGTTTAGTGCGAAGGTTGGCGATAAATGGCTGATATTCGCAGCTGTAATTTCGGTTGGCTTCGGCGTATATACCTACAATTTTTCGCCGGTTATCGATTTTCTGCCATATAAAATAGGCGCTAACCTGCCCGATGAAATGAAGGTTCCGCCCGGCGCGCCCCTTGATGAGTTTGAGTTAACCTATCACCTCAAAAACAAAAAGACAGGCGCTACCAAAGTGATGAACGATAAGGAATATCTTAAAAGTAATATCTGGAAGGATGCGGATTGGGAAGTTATTGGCGACCCGGAAAACCGCCTGGTGAAAAAAGGCTATGAGCCAAAGATCCGCGACCTGGCTATCCAGGATGAGCAGCGGAATGACTATACCAAAGAATTACTTTCGAGCCCCTTCTATAGCCTGTTTATAGTTGCCTACGATTTGAGCGAAACAGATAAAGATGCTATCAACCGCCTCAACGCGCTGGCTGTTAATCTTACCGATAATTATAATATCCGTACTATACTACTCACCTCAAATTCAGCTGCCGATGCCAAAGCGTTTGCCAAAGAGCATAAACTGATCAGCGAGATTTTTTACGCAGATGGTGTTCCGCTGAAATCAATGGTTCGCTCTAATCCCGGTGTATTGTTGATTAAGAACGGCACTGTTATTAATAAGTGGCATTATCATTCGGTGCCTAAATACGAGGATATAGTAAAGGAGTACTTACAGAAATAAAATCCTTACTTTTATTTTTATGAAGATTACCAAGCTGGAATTAAAGAATTTTAAACGCTTTGACGATTTAACCATTGATATGACATCATTGGCTGAACCAGCTAAACTTGTGTTATTGATAGGAACTAATGGATCAGGGAAGTCATCTGTTTTCGATGCGTTTGAGGTTGCAAATAATCTTGCAAAAAGAGATGTTAAAATAGATGAGCCTTCAAGGTTAGAGTATTATCAGAAAAATAAGAAGAAAAAATACCAAATCGATTTGTTTTTTGATAATGGCGGGTCGTTTCATAGTGATTTTTTTATAGTTGATCTAAACCCAATTCCTGACAACGCCTTTTATGGAAGAACGAGCATCCGTCAAGTTCCACAGTTAAGTAGAACATATATTGGAAGTAATTCGGTGTCGCTTGCAGCCGATTCGGATAGACCAAGAATATTTATTGAACGCGATAATCGTTTCGAAAACGACCTGGAAAAAATTACTTTGCTAATATTGGAGGACGTCTTTGGGAAGAATACGACAACCGAGAAAATTAAAGAAAGTTATGTATCTCCAATTAACAAAGCTTTTGAAAATATTTTCAGTTTTGATGATAGCACCCAAATAAGTCTCGTTTCGTTTAAACCGCCGTCGGAAGGTAAAACGGCGGAGATTTTATTTGAAAAGGGAAATTCTATAATACCCTATGATTTTTTGAGTGGCGGCGAAAAAGAAATATTCAATATCCTGCTTAATCTACTTGTGAGAAAAGAATATTTTCAGGATACCATCTATTTTTTAGATGAAATAGATCTTCATTTAAACACTCAACTCCAAAAAAATCTACTTAAGGAAATTACAGAGAACTGGATCCCTGATAATTGTCAGTTGTGGACAGCCAGCCATTCTTTAGGGTTTATAGAATATGCCAACGAGGCTGAGCATGCCGCAATAATTGATTTGGATAGCTTGAATTTTGATTTGCGGCAAATAATCCACCCATCTCCCAAAAAGAATTTTGATGTATTTGAAATAGCAGTCAGTAAAGAGTTTTTAGCTAACCTATTTGAAGGGAAACGAATAATTTTTTCAGAAAATACAGATACACCTTTGTACAACAATCTGAGTATTGATGATACGATATTCTTTAATGCAAAGGATAAAGCTGATGTATTTTATAAGGCAAAGAACAACCCCTCATATGATGGCATAGCCGATAGGGATTATCTATCAGATGAAGAACGGACAGATTTGTTAAGTCGTTATCGTAATTTATTTCTGCTTAAATATTACTCGATAGAGAATTATCTTTTTCATCCGGATAACCTTGAGGAGCATTATAAAAAGGGCAACAAAGAGTTTAATAAAGAAAATTATAAAGCATCAATTGTAGCCGAAAAGAAATCGGTCAGAGATAAGGTTTTGCTTGGCATAGCAGGAGCTCGGGGCGGATATCCATTTTATAAGGAAAATGAAAACGAATCGAGAGGACGGGCCTTTAGATCAAACAGCGAGGCTATATTACGGTTGTTTGACAGTGATGATTTTGAAACTTTTTACACCGTTTTTCCTGCCAAAGATTATGGTACTGAGATAAAAGAAAGGCAGAATCTTAACCGGATTGATTTAGCAAAAACTTCCTGGTTCAAAACCCAAATAGAAGAGGCGCTAACAAAATGATCCCCTACCTGCTCCGCAAATTAATGTATGGACTGGCAGTAATGCTCGGGGTAGTTTTTGTTGTGTTTTTTCTGTTCAATATTTTGCCTGTAGACCCAGCCCGCATGACCCAAGGGCAGCGTGCCGATGTGCAATCATTACAGGCCGTACGCAAAGAGTTTGGGCTGGATAAGCCCGTACCGGTACAGTTTGCCTATTATCTGAATGACCTTTCGCCCTTGGGCATCCATCTTAATACGGCTGAAGAGCAACAGCGCTATAGCTATGTAAAACTGTTACCGGTGAGCAAGAGCAAAGTACTTGCGCTAAAATGGCCTTACCTGAGGCGTTCATACCAAACCCGCAAGGATGTAGCCTCATTGCTGATGGAAGTGATCCCTAATACTTTGGTGCTTGCTGCTGCTGCGATGATCTTCGCTATTATCATAGGCGTGTTTTTGGGTGTGGCGAGTGCGGTAAATAAAGATACCTGGATTGATAAGCTGGCTATTAGTTTTTCTACATTGGGCATTTCCGCTCCTTCATTTTTTGCAGGGATCATTATTGCCTGGATCTTTGGTTTTGTGCTTAGTAATTATACGCATTTAAACATGTCGGGTAGTTTATACAGTTATGACCCATTTAAGGGCGAAGTGATCACCCTTAAAAACCTGGTGCTGCCTGTAATTACTTTAGGTTTACGGCCGCTGGCTATTATTGTGCAGCTTACCCGTAATGCTATGCTCGATGTTTTAGGGCAGGATTATATCCGCACGGCTAAAGCAAAGGGTTTGAGCAACCGTACGATTATATATCGTCACGCGCTTAAAAATGCTATGAACCCGGTGATCACGGCTATTGCCAACTGGTTTGCTTCGTTGCTGGCAGGTTCATTTTTTGTAGAATATATATTTGGTTATAACGGATTAGGAAAAGCCACGGTTGATGCCCTGGAAATGTCGGATTTTCCGGTGGTGATGGGTTCGATATTGTTTATCGCGTTTATATTTGTGGTGATCAGTATCCTGGTGGATGTTATTTATGTGTGGATAGATCCGCGGGTAAAATTAAGCTGAAGGAATTTATATGAAATATTTTATGGTGGGCTTTATGGGTTGTGGCAAAACAACCTGGGGCCGCAAACTGGCCGCCAAATTGGGCTACGAATTTATTGATCTTGACCATGTGCTTGAAGCCAAAGCAGGCATGAGCATTGCCGAATATTTTTCTTCTTTTGGCGAAGATGCCTTCCGTAAGCTGGAATCGCAAGTGTTGAAAGAAACCGATTATCCTGAAAATACCGTAGTATCAACCGGAGGTGGATTACCCTGCTTTTTTGACCATATGGACTGGATGAATGCCAACGGGAAAACCCTGTATATAAAACTATCACCCAAAACACTTGCCGACAGGCTGGAGAACAGCAAAACCATACGCCCGGTATTACAGGGCAAAAAAGGCGATGAACTGGTTGAATTTATCACCGGCAAACTGGCGGAGCGTGAAGGTTTTTACCTACAGGCAAGTAACATCGTTGAAGGGATAGATATGTCGGTTGAGAAACTAGAGGAGGCCTTGGGGGGGTATTAATATTAATATGTCATTGCGAGTAACCATCAGGGAAACCCTGAAAAAAAATGTGATGACGTGTGAAATATATTTTAGTGGTGGTGTGCGGGGGCTGCGTTAGGGAAGTCTGGCCGGGTTTCCGGTTGGTTTATAAAGGGACATGCCTTAAATTTGGATAAGGCTTTACAGGAAGTAACAGTGCTACAAATTAGTGTTAATTACCTGATAGGGAATCTTGTTCCAGTTGCTTATTGAAAGGTTTATTGGTGATGCCGTTCTATAGAGCGGTATTCCCGTGCAGGATGCTATCGAATTTTATAAGCAGCAGGCCTTAAAGCTTATTTATTTAACCATTAGGCTTATGTCAAAAACACTTGAGATCGTCCATCCCAATGCGGCAGGGATAGATATTGGCAGCAGAAATTTCTTTGTAGACGCAGGCGAAGATCAGATCCGTATCTTCCCCACTTTTACGGCAGACTGTAACGCGATCCGTGATTACTTGCTTTCTTTAGGTATCAATACAGTAGCGATGGAATCCACGGGTGTTTACTGGATAACACTATACACAGTTTTGGAGGAAGCGGGTGTAGAAGTTTACCTTGTAAATGGGCGTGATGTAAAAAATGTCCCAGGTCGAAAAAGCGATGTGAAAGACTGTCAGTGGCTTCGTCAATTGCATGGCTATGGCCTTTTACGGAAAAGTTTTATACCGGAAATTGAAATGCGTAAAGTTAGAAGTTACCTCCGTTTGCGGCAAGATCATATCCGTGCCGCCGCCACACAGGTTCACTTGATGCAGAAAGCTCTAACCCAAATGAATATCCGTTTTACAGAAGTGATTAACGATATCAGCGGAGCGAGCGGAATACGCATGATAACAGCCATACTTGGAGGCGAAAGAGATGCCATTACGCTGGCAGAATTATGTCATGAGCGGATACTGGAAAAGAAAAGAGATCTGGTGATTAAATCACTGGAGGGGCATTATAGCGAGGAGCATCTGTTCGCCTTGCGTCAGGCTTATGGCACCTGTTGCTATTACAATAGTTTAATAAAAGAATGCGATGCAGAGATAGAGCGTCAGTTAAAAGATATGTCAAAAGATAAAGACGATATTGAAACAGCTGTAAAACGCAAACCGATTCGTTACCATAAACCTGAAATAGATAACCTGCATAAGCCTTTGCTGAAATTGACAGGAGGCAAAGACCCGATAGGCATAGCAGGAATAACCGATTACAGTTTTCTCCAGATCGTAAGCGAGGTGGGAACAGATATGAGTCCCTGGCCAACAGAAAAGCACTTTAGTGGCTGGTTGAAACTGGCACCGATGAAATCGAGTTCGGGAAAGATGCATAAACGGGTACGGATGAAGCGTCAAAATAATGCAGGGCTGATATTCAGAAATCTGGCCCAGGGTCTATTGAACAGCAAACACCTCGCTCTTGGGGCATTTGGTCGGAGAATACGTGCAAGGCGGGGAAGTCCTATCGCCATAAAGGCAATAGCGCGAAAGATAGCGTGCTATTATTATAGGGTAATGACTAATGGCAGTGAGTTTGTAGAAAAAGGAATAGAGGCCTATCAAAACCATTTAAAAGAACAGAAAAGGAAGCAACTTGAAAAATTGGCACTACAGTTTAATATGCAATTAGTCCCTGCATAAAAAAGTGTGTCCTCAGGATTTGTAGAGGAAAGCCCACAGCGCGGGTAAGCTTTGTGGGTAGGCAAAGCGAGGACTTGGAACGGAAAGCCCGGCCCGTTAGCTAACGGGAACGCCCATGTTATAAAATTGATCGAAAAATACACTTAATAATCAATAGCTTACGATCACGTCATTGTAGGTACGAAGCAATCGCATGCTGTACAGGGCGGATTTGCTTACGTGCGATTGCCACGCTATCGCTCGCAATGACATAGTTTTATGTATGTATCCTACCTCAAATAAACGGCATCCTCTTCGCCGTCTTCCTCATCAAGCACTACATCAACATGTTCCTTAATAACAGTTGAGAGGGCTACGCCGGCAAAGTCAGTTGTGATGGGGAAACTTTTGTGATTGCGGTCTACCAGTACTGCGGTACGAAGTTTTTTCAGCGGAACGTCTAAAAATACACCAAAGCCGTAAGCAAGGGTTTTGCCGCTGTTTAGCACATCATCAACCAGGATCACTACTTTATTGCTGCATTCTTCAACCTCAAAATCAATATTGGCACTTAGGCTGCTGCTTTGCTTTTCCAGCTCGATGGTAAGCAGGCGGCTTTTAAATGGTGCTATTCCGTCGAGTATGGTTTTCAGGCGTTCGGCAATGTGGTTGCCGCGCGGAAGGATCCCGGCTATTAATATTTCTTCCTCGTCAAAGTTGTCCTCAAGTATCTGGTAGGCCATCCTGTCGAGCTTTTGCTGGATCTGTTGCTTATTTAATATGAGAAGCTTTTTTTCAGACATGTTGTGTTGTTGTAACGTTGGCTAAACTGTGGTAAATATACAAGTAACGTGTATACAAGCAACCCTGCAGTTTTTAACTTTCAATAATTATTTCACGTATGGAAAGTACACAAAGTTTGCCCCTTCGGGCACTACAACAAACACGCACATGTACTCGTACGGGTTTTTATAGCTTTTAATAAAACGGTCTTTCAGTACGGGTTTTATTACATCACGTTCTATAAATTCCTCGAGTGTGGAGGCATGGATGCTCCATTCCGAATTTAAATCGTGGCGGTCAAGGATCAGTTCGCCAAGACTTAATTCATGCTGGTGGGCAATAAAAATGGGGTATGTGGACAGTCCCTCATTCATAATCTCTTCCGACACCTCTTTGATTGACTCATTAAAATATTTCAGGTCGCGCTCCAAACTTATCAGCGGACTATCAGCCGCCGGTTTGTTGCGTTCGTTTCCTTCGTTAAGCAGTTCTTCAGGGTTCATATTTTTATTTTGTGATTACACCGATTCCCGGGTGATTACACCGATTTTGACCGTTGATGTTTTTTTGATTATGTTGATTTCGCTGATGAGGCTTCGGCTATGAACTATTAACCATGAACTATAAGCCAACTTGTCATGTCCTGAAAAAAGTAGACATTATTGTTGTTTATTTGAGCTGTTAATAAGTCGGAAACTCGAAGAGTTTTCGACTTATTAACAGCTTTTCTTTTTTTGCTTCTTTTTTTCTTTTAAAAGATGCGTTTCTTTTGTTAATAACTTATGCAGCCATGTGTATCTGCTGCGGTGTTGCCAGGTTTAAGGACCAATGCGGCCTGTTCATATTATATGAGTTTATAGCCTCTTTTACTGCCCTAAGTGCATCCTTTTCGGAAGTGAATGTACTATCAAGACCATATTCTTGTTTTAAGATTCCATTCACCCGTTCCGCCATGGCATTTTCGTAGCAATGGTTCTCTTCTGTCATGCTGATACCGATTTTAGCCTTTTTTAACAGTTTTGTATAATCATTGCTGCAATACTGGATTCCCCGGTCTGAATGATGGATCAGGCTATCCGTAAACTGTCGTTGCCGGATAGCCATTTGAAGGCTACGGATAGCCCCCGCAATTCTAAGACTATCTGACAAATGCCAGCCTACCACTTTTCGCGAAAACGCGTCTGTGATCAAAAACAGGTATACAAAGTCTTTTGATGTACGAATATAGGTAATATCAGATACCCAACACTGATGAGCACTGGTAAGCTGTCTATCCTTCATTAGGTTCCTGTAGACCCTGAAGCGATGATAAGAATCTGTCGTAGAAACATATTTACGGCGTCTTTTTACCAATAGCTTATGCCGGCCCAACAACTCAAAGAACATATCCCTACCCATCCGTATTCCTGCTTTAGTTATATCTTTCTTTAGCAGAAAGTATAACTTCTTGCCTCCCAGACGCGGATGGTTCCTGCGAACCTCATGTACCAATGATAAGATAACTGTCTCATTTAATGCTTTTCTGTCTGCAGCAGATACCGCTTTATAGTAACCACTCCGGCTTACTTCAAAATAGCGGCATAACTCATTTAATCTGTATTTTGACCGGAGCGCTCCGATACTTGACCGCCAAACTTTTTTTTTAAATCCTCCCCGTATAGTTTGCCTGCCTGCTTGACTACCTCTTCTGCGCAATCCCGCGCCAGGTAAGCATCTGCCAAAGCCAGCTTTAACTTTTTAACTTCCTGTTCTAATTCTAATAACCGACCCTTCTCTGCTTTCGTTTCCACTCTGATTACCTTGTTTTGTAAATATTGTTTACCTAATGCACCAAGCCATCTGCTTACTGTCTCTGCTCCACCGATCCCGTAGCGACGGCTTGCTTCTGTCAGGCTCAGACCTTCTTCTTCTATCTCCCTGACTACTTTTTGTTTAAAGCTAATACTGTACCGAACTACTCTTACGCTACTTCTTGTCATGTTTCCTGCCTTTTTGTTAACCTTTTTTTGTCAACCTATTTCAGGACAGGACAACTACAACTAATCTCTTACCTCCAATCTCTAATCTCTTAATAAGAGCAACACCACATTTTCCACGTGCTGTGTATGCGGGAACATATCCACCGGCTGGATCTTCACGGTATCGTATTTTTCCTTTAACACCAGCAAGTCGCGGGCCTGGGTGGCGGCATTGCAGCTTACGTAAACAATTTTGGGTGCTTCAATTTCCATTAAACGGGCTACTACATCCGGGTGCATACCTGCGCGCGGCGGGTCGGTGATGATCACATCCGGTTTGCCATGCTCTGCTACAAAATCAGCTACCAGCACATCCTTCATATCCCCTGCATAAAATTTGGTGTTGGTGATATTGTTAATGGCCGAGTTTATCTTGGCGTCTTCAATAGCCGTTGGTACATATTCAACACCAACAACCTCACGCACATGACTGGCAACAAAGTTGGCAATAGTACCGGCGCCAGTGTAAAGGTCATATACCAGCTCGTCCCCTTTAAATTCGGCGAAATCGCGGGTTATTTCATACAGGCGAAGCGCCTGGATGGAGTTGGTTTGATAAAATGATTTTGGCCCGATTCGGAATTTAATGCCGTTCATTTCCTCGTGGATGTATTCAGGTCCTTTAAAGGCCACAACATCCTGGTCAAATATGGTATCGTTCTTTTTCTGATTTTCAATGTACAGCAATGAGGTGATTTCCGGGAAACGGGCATCGATATGGCTCATCAGGCCATCGATTTCGCTTTGCTCCGCGTATGCAAAAACTACAATCACCATGATCTCGCCGGTTGATGAGGTGCGCACAATCAAATTGCGGAGCATGCCGCTGTGGTTACGCAGATCATAATAGGTGTAGCCTTGCTGTATGGTAAAATCACGGATTTCATTGCGCAGGCTGTTGGATGGCTCGGCTTGCAGATAGCAATGGTTTACATCCAATATCTTATCAAAACGGCCGGGGATATGAAAGCCCAGCGCATTCATGTTCAGGGTGCCGTCTTCCTTGTTTTCGCCATCGTAGAGCCAGCGTTTGTTAGAGAAGGTAAACTCAAGTTTATTGCGGTAATATCTGTCGGCAGGAGATGGTACAATAGGCATGATGCCATCAACGTTGATCTTAGCTAAACGACTTAAAGCATCAACAACTGATTTTTGTTTGAATTTGAGCTGTGCTTCATAAGTCATGTGTTGCCATTTGCAGCCGCCACAGGTACCAAAGTGCTCACAAAAAGCAGTAGTGCGGTATTCAGAAGCTTGTTTTAATTCGGTGATCTTGCCTTCGCCGAAGTTTTTCTTACTCCGGTACACTTGTACATCGGCAATATCGCCGGGTACGGCCTTATCTACAAAAAGAACAAAATCATCGGCTTTGCCTACGCCTTTGCCTTCTTCGGCAATGTCAATGATCTGTACGTTCTCAAAAAACTTTGGTTTGTTAGCTTTACTCATCAGGCTGCAAAGTTAACCGTATTTATTTAATCCTGAAAATGGGAGGGAAGAAGCAAAAGAAAGCCGTTCGCCTTTAAAAGGCGTTACGATATTAAAACAAGATCTTTAACAAATAAGCTTAGCAGATATTTAACCATATCAGTGGTATCGATATCCTCTATCTCAAATTGCTCATCAATCAGGTCTGAAAAGTCTGTTAGTTCGCTGCTCATAAAATAAAAAATTACTATGCTAACATAGTGATTTTTAAACTAAAAACCAAATTGGTATAAGGTTTAATTGCTAATCAGCAAAGATTGCTGAAACCTTTGCTGATCAGTGCGTATAATGATTAATTTTTATCCCAGTTTATCTTGCGCGAAAAATACATCAACACCGCTATAATGATAAAGAGGGCGATACTGCCAACCATTAAGGCAAGGTCCTCCAGTTGAATGATCACAAAGATGAAAGCGTAAAACACAGCTAAAATAAAGGCGAATAACATGGCTGCCTTTCCGTTTTTTAACAGTGATGATATAAATACGGATATGAGCGCTATGGTTGATACAGAGGCTATCAGGTAAGCGACATTATATCCAACCTGTTCTGAAAACGACAGCAGCAGCGTATAATAAATAACCATAGCCGTGCCAATAAGTATGTAGTTGAACATATGTATGGGCTGCTTACGGATAACTTCGGTTAAAAACAAGGAGATGAAAGTAAGGAGGATGATAAATATGGCATACTTGCTGGTGCGCATGGTTTTCTGGTACTGATCAACCGGTAGGCGAAGTTTTACACCAAAAGTGGCCTCTTCCAGTTTTTTATCGTTATCCAATGTTTTTTGCTGACCGGTCCACTGTTGCGGAAAGGGGCGGTTGTAATACATCATGCGCCAGCTGGCGCTAAAGCCGCCTTTATCAACTTTAGGATCATCGGGAAGGAAATTGCCATCAAAGCTCGGGCTGCTCCAGTTGCCATTTACGCGCACATCGGTAGTTTTACCAAGTTGTAAAAAGCTTAATCCTTCACTGCCTTTCAGATCAAGCGTGTAATCAAATGGGATCTCGTTATTGTTTATTGCTGAAAGATCAACTGCGGCCTGCAAACCATTGCCAAACACAGATTCAAACGAAGGTTCGGCGCTAAATGTGGGTTGAGTTGTTTTTATGACCGGGTTACTTTTCAAACCTTTCAAATCGCTCACACTAAATTCAAACCTGGCTTTGTTTAAAAGAAGCTGATTTATATTTATACCGAGTGAGGAGAGATCAAGTTTGGCAAAATTACCGCTTACTTTTACCTGTGTATTATACACCGCCACATCAAAAATGCCACGGTGCCGAAGCTGTGTTGTAAGGCCCGCCTTAATGTGCAGGTTATCGGGCAGTATGTACAGGTTTTCTATAGGCGCCTGCTTAGCAGTGTCGGTCATATTTATTCCTTTTTTATAAGGGATAACCAATATTGGGCCCTTGATGATCTGGCTGGCCGACCAGTTATCTGATACCTCTTTGGCCGTTTCACCCTGTCTGACTGCACGTTCGGTTACCAGGTTTTGGATGAAGGCCGAAGGAATTAGCAGTAAAAGCGCTAAGATGCCTATGAAGATTAATTTAAATGTTGCCGACTCCCTGAGCCAGCCTAATGTTGTTTGTTTTGGAAATTGTTCCTCTATCATGATTGTTTAGATATAAAGTACTTTGCATCTCAAAGTTTATGATTAAAAAGAAGGGCTTTTGCTAAGCCTATGACAAAGATAGTGTAAAGTACTTTGTATTTCAAAGTAAATTAAAAATAATTAGAACACGAGAGCATGTTTCAATACATGGCGTTGTTTGAATTTTTATATTTATATCATAATGGAAAAAGAAAAGCAAATTTATGGCTGGATAATAGCAGGATTACGCCAGTCGCCAAAATGGCTTTCTGAAATATTTTATTTTGATAGGAGGGATGAGCAGTTTTTCTCTATTCTTGTAACAGACTATTTTTTGTTTAATGAGGATTTATCACCTGCTGATGACGTTCAATGTACTTATTCAGAAAACACGATTGAGCTTCTTGCCGATCGACTGAGGAGAATGCACGACGAAGATGACAATAGTATCATTGCCTTGCCAAGGTATGGTGAAGGGTTAGATGATTATCAACAAAAAGCCGATTCGTTTTTAAACCTCAATGCGATTAATTTAGAAAAAGCTACAATATGGGATATTGAAGAGTCGGGTTCAATTAATATTAAGATAACCTGATTAAACCGAGACCGCGGCCTTAACCAAATAAGGCAAAATCTCTTTCTGAAACGAAACAAAATTTTTCCGTACGTCCGAATCACTTACTGAAGTAAAGGCAAAACTAAACACAATGCTTTTGCTGCATTTGATCAGGAAGCGTAAGCGCTGCTGGTAAGTTTCATGCTTGCGGATGCCGGGCAACTGGATAAATGATGCCATAAGCAGTTCTTCCAGTTCGTTAGAGAGGTTTTTTAAAAAATCCTGGGAGTTGGTTGATTCGCGGATAAAGTCCCAGCCAATGAACTCATTACAAACAGTGTAGGAGAGGCGGCAGGTTTTCATGATGAGGTTATTGAGATAAACCTCTTCATCAATATCGTTCCAATTGCTTTGTACCAGGTCGTCAACGCTGGCTTTGATGTAGTCCATCAGCAAAACGTGTAATATGGCTTCTTTGCTGTCGAAGTATTTATAGATGGTTGCCTTGGCGATTTTTGCCTTTTTGGCAATCTCATTAACACTGGTTTTATGGTACCCGAATTTGCGGAAAAGTTCCTGTGCTGCCCGCTTAATGCTATCTTTTATTTTATCGGCTTCCATTAATTAGTTACTTGAATTTCAAATTGGGTAACAGCTACCCTATAGGTTCTTAATGCCTTTGTGGCCGGGGCTTTTACCGGTGTGCCATCTTCAAGGCTAAACTTAGATCCGCTGCAGGGGTCCGTCACTGTAAAGCCTGTATTGTCAATAGTCACCGCGCATTTTTTTTCAGGCTGATAACTACTGCACCTGTCATAAGCTGCATAAGTGCCGTTCACTTTGCGGTAAATGATCAGTCCGGCAACGCCATAGCCGTTAATTGCCACCGCGCCGCCCGAAACGTTAAGCGGGCTTAATGCAGGCGTGCCCAATGCCGCCTGAAAATTAACAGGTACGCTCGGTACATTATCAGTTGCTTTTCCGCACGAAAAGCAACTGATACTTACCAATATCATGAACAGCAGTTTCCTCATAACATTTCAGTTTGGAACTGTTTAAGGAAACGCACATCGTTTTCTGAGAACAGGCGCAGGTCGCGGATCACGTATTTAAGATTGGCAATCCGCTCCATACCCATACCAAAGGCAAAGCCTGTATATTTTTTACTGTCGATACCGCAGTTTTCCAACACGTTAGGATCAACCATGCCGCAGCCTAAAATTTCTACCCAGCCGCTGTGCTTACACATGTTACAACCGGCACCACCGCAAATGGTGCATGAAATATCCATCTCGGCCGATGGCTCCGTGAACGGGAAGTATGACGGGCGGAAACGCACCCTTGTACCTTCGCCATAAAGCTCCTGAACGAAGTGGTAAAGGGTTTGCTTCAGATCGGAGAAAGATACATTCTCGTCAACATATAAACCTTCAACCTGGTGGAAAAAGCAATGCGCACGGGCCGAAATAGCCTCGTTGCGATAAACCCTGCCCGGCATAATGGCGCGGAACGGCGGTTTGCCTGCTTCCATCATTCGTACCTGTACCGATGAGGTGTGGGTACGCAGGGCAATATCATCCTTGCCGTTATTCTTTTTGATGAAGAAGGTATCCTGCATATCCCGGGCCGGGTGCTCTTCGGGAAAGTTCAGGGCCGAGAAGTTATGCCAATCGTCTTCAATTTCCGGGCCTTCAGCAACAACGAAACCTAAACGCTTAAAAATATCGATGATCTCGTTACGAACCAACGACAGCGGATGGCGTGAGCCTACAGTAAAACCATCACCGGGCAAAGTAAGGTCAAGATCATTGCCTTTGCTTTGAGTATCTGCGCCAACATTTTCCTTTAGTTCGTTGTACTTAGCTTCAGCCAGTTGTTTAAACTCATTAAGTACTTTACCAAAGGTGCGTTTCTCTTCCGGGCTAACGCTTTTAAACTGCTCAAACAGGTCTTTAATGATACCCTTGGTGCCTAAAAACTTAATACGGAACGCTTCCAGTTCATCTGCGTTGGCAGGTGAAAAGGCATTGATCTCGGCGGTATATTGGTCTATCTGAGCTTGCATTATAATGTATTTAAAAATTGTTCGGCTGTTAAAACCGGTATTGTTGAGTTTTTATAGTCTTTTATATTTCGGGTGATAATTAGATCTACTCCCGCATTTTTGGCGGCAAAATATTGAACGGCATCTTCAAAATCTTTAAAGTCCGAAGCTATCGCATCATTTATAGTTGTGGCGTCTTCGCCTAATACCCGTAGCTGTTTCGACAGTAATTTTATAGCTTCGATCGCGGTTTCTGCTCCTAAGTATTTCTTTGTAAAGTAGTGAACATTAATGAGGGTATGTACCGCTGTGCAAAAATTATATCCGCTACCTATGGATAACGATAGAATTTGTGCAGATGCGCTATAAAAGGTCGGCCTATTTAAAATAACGTCAAGCAAAACATCTGAGTCAATAAAGGCCAATTTCATAAGCCGTATTTTTCATCAAGATGTTTATGGTACTCTGCTTTGGCGTCAAAGTCAGGAGTTGGCGTTTTTGATAATGTTAGTTTTTTTACCCAATCCCCTATTTCTACAATTTTTACATTTGCCTTAGGCTCGTCAATAGCAGTAGCGCTGGTTGTAACCCTTTTTAAATAACGTTCAATTAACTTGGACAGATTGGTATGCGTTTTATCGGCATAAAGCTCTGCCTGTTTTAAAACATCCGGTTCAATATCCAAAATCAGCTTTGCCATAACTTTTAACTGTTAATGTACAAATTTAAGACAATTTACTTTATTTTAATACTCCCAGCTCCTTACCAACCTTAGTAAACGCTGCAATAGCTTTATCCAAATGGTGCAAATCATGCGCTGCCGAGATCTGTACCCTGATCCTTGCTTTGCCTTGCGGTACTACCGGGTAGTAAAAACCGATCACATAAATCCCTTCATCAAGCATTTTAGCGGCAAACTCCTGGGCCAGCTTGGCATCATACAACATAACCGGGACTATAGGATGTACGCCGGGTTTAATATCAAAACCTGCTTCCGTCATTTTTTGACGGAAATATTGCGTATTACTTTCCAGTTTATCGCGCAGCTCGGTGGTTTCGCTCAGCATATCCAGCACTGCAATAGAAGCTCCTGTAATGGCCGGGGCCAAAGTATTCGAGAAAAGGTATGGGCGTGAACGCTGGCGCAGCATGTCAATAATTTCTTTACGGCCCGATGTAAAACCGCCCGACGCGCCACCCAGAGCTTTGCCTAATGTACCGGTGATGATATCAATCCTGCCCATAACGTTGTGGTGCTCATGCGTACCGCGACCGCTTTTGCCCATAAAGCCGGAGCAATGGCTCTCATCTATCATGACCAGCGCGCTGTATTTATCAGCCAGATCACAGATCTTATCTAACTGGGCAATGGTGCCGTCCATACTGAAAGCACCATCGGTTACAATAATCCGGTGGCGTAGTTCCTGTGTAGCTTTTAGTTTTTCTTCCAGGTCGGCCATGTCATCGTGCTTGTAACGGTAGCGCTGGGCTTTGCAAAGGCGCACACCGTCAATGATCGATGCATGGTTCAGTTCGTCAGAAATTATAGCGTCCTGGTCGTTGAACAAAGGTTCAAACACTCCGCCGTTGGCATCAAATGCCGCAGCGTAAAGTATGGTATCTTCAGTGCCTAAAAATTCGGCTATCTTTTTTTCAAGCTCTTTATGTATGTCCTGTGTACCACATATAAACCGTACAGATGATAAGCCGTAACCATGGGTATCCATGGCATCTTTAGCCGCCTGGATCACTTTGGCATTGCCAGATAAGCCAAGGTAGTTATTGGCGCAAAAGTTAATTACTTCGGCACCGCTTTGTACAGTGATATCGGCGCCCTGGGGCGAAGTAATGATCCGTTCCCTTTTATATAACCCTGCGTTTTCAATTTCGGTTAGTTCCTGCTGTAAAACCGGCTTTAGTGTATTGTACATAGCGTGCGTGTTTTAAAGGGTACAAAATTAAGCATTCGCAGGCATTTGATAGGGGTTATTAAACCTTAAATAATTATTAAGTGAATAATAAAACATTTTTAAGCTCTAAAGTATTACGCATAAGTAACATATGAGAAAATACATACTACTATTGACCATTGCTTTAAGCGTAATAACAGCCTCCGCACAGCAATCGCTTTTGACAAGAAAAATAGCCGATAAGAATGGACAGGCCATTCCTTTTGTTTCTATTTATATCCGTAATTCCACCTATGGTACAACCGCCAACGAAAACGGAATTTACCAGTTCAAACTTGCTCCCGGCACCTATAACGTCATATATCGCTATGTTGGATATACTGAAAAGATAGAGCAGGTAGCCATAACAGATCAGGATCAGGAACATAACGTACAAATGGATGATGAAGTATTTGCCACCAACAGGGTAGCCGAAATTTATCGTAAAAACCGGGATGCGGCCGATACCATCATGAAGCAGGTGCTAAAAAAGCGGAAGTATTATATTGAAGAGGCTGCGTCCTACTCATGCGCCGTTTATATTAAGGGGGTGCAAAAGTTGTTGAGTGTGCCCAAATCGTTGCTGGGGCAGGAGGTAAGGAAAACACTCGATCTGGATACTAACGGACGCGGTATCCTCTATCAGTCCGAATCATTATCCGAATATAATTTTCAAAAGCCCAACAAGGTGCGGGAGATTACCATTGCTAACCGAATGGCCGGGCAGAACACGGCATTCGGCTACAAAAAAGCATCCGACCTGCAAGCCAATTTTTACCAGAATGTATTTATCATAAACGGATTGGCCTCCCGGGGCTTTGTATCGCCGGTTGCGTCATATGGTCCCAGATTTTATAATTACAAATTGTTAGGGACTTCGGTTGAAAATGGCCATACCATTCATAAGATCCAGGTAATTCCGAAGCGCGGGCATGGCCAGTATTTTCAAGGTGACATTTATATTGTTGACGGCGACTGGCGCATTTACAGCGTTGACCTGTTTATTGAAAATAAAACAAGCAACCTTAACCTGGTTGATACTTTAAAGATCAGGCAGCAATACGTAGCCATAACTGATAGCGTATGGATGCCTGCATCAACCCAATATAACTTTAAAGGTGCCGTTTTCGGGTTTAAATTTGGTGGTTATTACGCCGCTGTTTACAATAACTATAAAATCAACCCAACTTTTCCTGATGGCTTTTTTACCGGGGAGATTTTAAAAATTGATACCGTGGCCAATAGCAAAAAGCCCGGTTACTGGGCCAATGCACGACCGATCCCTTTAACTGCTTCTGAGGATCGTGATTACAGGAAAAAAGATGCTTTTGAAGAATATAAAAAAACGGATACTTACCTGGATTCGCTTCAGCATCATAAAAACCATATCAACTATCCGGGTTACCTGATTTTTGGTTACGCCGCCAGCAATAAAAGCAACAGGGATTCATTGTATATTTTCCCGTTTATACAAACTTTTTATTACAACACGGTTGAGGGGTTTGGGATTAACGCTAAGGTAAGTTATATCCGTACTATTGATGATTTTCATTCTTTAACGGTTACGCCGGCTGTTCGCTATGGTTTCTCCAATAAGATCTTCAGCGCCAACATGGGCTTTGAGTATAAGAATGATCCGTTCCATAACGCTAAGTTTTACGCTGATTTTGGCAGCGATGTACTCGATCTTAATAATGTTGGCACACGTTCATTATATTTCAATACGCTGAGTACGCTCCTGAGCGAAAACAACTACGTTAAATATTACCGCAGTCATTATGGTGATTTTGGCTACCAGCGCGAAATATTGAATGGCGTTTTTTTAAAAGGCGGGTTGTCGTATTCAAGTCGTTCGCAGTTGTACAATACGTCGTTTAGCAAGATAAAAGATAATAAGGATCGTGAGTTTACTTCAAACAACCCGTTGGCCCCTCCGGGCACCCCGGCTAATGACCACTCTTTTTTGTTTCCGGATAACCAGGCTTTGGTATTTAACGCATCGGCCACCTTTACTTTCGACCAGCGGTACGAAACCCGGCCCACCGGCAAATTTAACCTGCCCTCAAAATATCCAACGTTAACGGTAAACTATCGCAAGGGGTTTAAAAACATCATTGGCTCGGATGTAGATTATGATTTTGCTTCTGTGGATCTTTCACAAGACCATATCCGCGTAGGGCTTACCGGCTATTCATCCTTTAAACTATCAGGCGGCGGTTTTTTCAATAACAATACGCTGTATTACATGGATTATAACCACTTTTTAGGTAACCAGGGTACCACTTTCGACCCTACCTATGTGGGCAGCTTTCACTTCCTGCCGTTTTATACCTACAGTACCAACGGCGCTTTTTTAGAAGCGCATTACCAGCATAACTTTGCCGGGTCGATATTTAACCATATTCCGCTGTTACGGAAATTTAAGCTCGAAGAGATTATCGGGGCCAATTATCTCACCACAAAAAACAACCGAAACTACCGCGAGTTTTATGTAGGCATCCAGCGCCTCATTTTCCGGGTTGACTATGGTATTTCCTACGCAGGCGATAAAAAGTACATTCAGGGCTTCAGGATCTTTTACGGAATAAGGTAGGGGAGAGTCCGGAAGTCGGAAAGTCCGCATAAGTCCGAAAGTTTTTTTCTCGTGATTTTAATGATTGATCTTTTTCTTACGGACTTTCGGACTTCAGACTTTCGGACTACGAACAAAGTTCGTATCTTTGCCGCGCTCATTTAACACTGTTTGCAGCAGTATCAATGATTTTATGGAAATGTATAATACCCTACTATACTATTGTTATTCAACAATAGCTAATGCGGAGCAGTTTGCTGCCGATCATTTAAAATTTTGTAAAAGTTTAGGTTTAACCGGGCGCATTATTGTGGCCGATGAAGGGCTTAACGGTACCGTTTCGGGCTCTGTCGAAGCTTGTAAAGCCTACATGGATACCCTGCACGCCGACGAGCGTTTTGCCGGTATCGACTTTAAAATTGATGAAGTAGATACGCCTTCGTTTGTAAAAATGCACGTGCGTTATAAATCGGAGATCGTACACTCAGGTCTTCGTGACCCGAATGTGATCGACCCTAAGCAACAAACAGGTAAACACCTGGAGCCAAAAGAGTTTTTGGCGATGAAGGACAGGGACGATGTGGTTGTTTTGGATGTACGCTCCAACTACGAGCACTCTTTAGGCAAGTTTAAAAATGCGGTAACCCTTGATATCGATAACTTCCGTGATTTTCCGGCGATGATCAATGAGCTGGCTAAGTACAAGGATAAAAAGATCCTGACCTATTGCACCGGTGGTATCAAATGCGAAAAAGCATCGGCATTACTCTTGCATGAGGGTTTTCCTGAAGTGTACCAGTTGCATGGCGGCATCATTAAATACGGCAAGGAAGCAGGCGGCGAGGATTTTGAGGGCAAATGCTATGTGTTTGATAACCGCCTTTCTGTTGATGTGAACAGCGTTAACCCGGTTGTTATTTCAACTTGTTTAAATTGCGGCAAAACTACGCCAAAAATGATCAATTGTGCCAACCCCGAGTGCAATGAGCATTTTACCCAGTGCGATGAATGCGGTACTGCTATGGATGGCTGCTGCAGCATCGCTTGTAAAGAGCATCCGCGTAAACGCGTTTATGATGGTACCGGTTATTATGTAAAAGTGCCGCAGCCAGTAAATGTAAGTAAAAGCAAATTGCAGCCTGCCGATTAAAATCATCTGCATGATAAATGATACCGAGCTTATCCATAAGGGTATGCTTTTTTATTTATCTGGCTCAAACATTACTTTCGTAAGTTGAATTACATTAGCATCATTTTATTTTAGCCATGCGTAAACCCCTGTTAGTTTTTATTTACCTGCTTTGTATTTCGGTTTGGCAAGCATTTGCGGTTGATATCAAGAGCATAGGGGTACCATATGTGCAAAATTATACCAAAGCGCTTTACCAGTTTGGCAATCAAAACTGGTCGGTAACGCGCGATGAGCATGAGATCATGTACTTTGGCAATGCCGAAGGCCTGCTGACCTTTGATGGCAAGTACTGGCAGCAGTACCACATGCCTAATGGCTTAATTGTACGTTCGGTTAGTGCGGATGGCAAGGGAAAGGTTTATGCAGGGGGCTATGGCGAGTTTGGTTACTGGCACAATGATGGCAGGGGTATTTTAAAATATACCTCGCTTATTAACCTGGTACCTAAAAGTTTTTTGCCGGTAACAGAAGAAATCTGGAAGATATACTGCGATAACGACAGGGTGCTTTTTCAATCATTCGGTGCTATTTATATTTATTCGGCCGGTAAAATTGAGGTGGTAAAAACGCATGAGCCGTATTTGTTTCTTTTTAAAAGCGGTAGCCATTTTTTTGTAGAGCAGTTAACTAAAGGCATTTTTGAGCTTAAGGGTTCAAAGTTGCAATATATTGAAGGGAGCAACATTTTAGGTGCAAGCGGTGTGTTATCTATTTTGCCTTTTCAGCACAATAAATATCTCATCGGCACGGCAAAGAGCGGCTTGTTTATCTATGACGGAAAAACAGTAAAGCCATGGGCCAACCAGGCTAACGATTTTTTAACAACCTATCAGCTAAATAATGGCGCAGCTATAGCAAATAAATATTTTGCCTATGGCACTATCCTAAATGGCATAGTGATCATTGACACCGCGGGGCGCGTG
Organism: Mucilaginibacter sp. cycad4; assembly: GCF_034263275.1. NCBI lineage: Bacteria > Pseudomonadati > Bacteroidota > Sphingobacteriia > Sphingobacteriales > Sphingobacteriaceae > Mucilaginibacter > Mucilaginibacter sp. cycad4. The sequence goes on from NZ_CP139559.1 coordinate 7,066,786, forward strand.
GTTCAGCATATCAATAAAGCAAGTGGTATGCAAAACAATACCGTGTTAAGCCTTTATACGGATGCGGGGCAAAACTTGTGGGCAGGGCTTGATAATGGGATCGACAGGATAGAGGTTAATTCGCCTTTGTATTTTTATTTCGACAAAACAGGCAAGTTTGGTACGGTTTATTCCAGTATCATTTTTGATAAAAAGATCTATCTCGGTACCAATCAGGGTTTATTTTACAGCGATTGGCTGCCTGATAACTATAACAGCCCATTTCAAACATTTGATTTTAAGCTGATCCCCGGCTCGCAGGGGCAGGTGTGGGATTTGTCGTTACAGGACAACAGGTTGCTTTGCGGCCATAATGATGGAACATACCAGGTAAACGGAGCTTCAATGAAAAAAATCTCCGACGTAACAGGTGGCTGGACTATCAAGAAAATGGCTCCCGATGTGCTGATGCAGGGTACCTATACAGGTTTGGTTATTTACCGGAAAGATGCCGGAGGCAATTGGCAGTATAGCCACAAACTGACAGGGTTTAGTGAGCCCTCCCGTTACGTGGAGCGTGATGCCAAAGGTCAGATTTGGGTGAGCCATGCTTATAAAGGGATCTATAAACTCACTTTAAGTGCCGATCAGCGCTCTGTAGTATCGCACATTTATTACGACAAAAAGCATGGATTGCCCGGAAGCTACAACATCAATGTATTTGACCTGGATAATCGCATCGTTTTCTCTTCCGATTCAGGTTTTTATGTTTATGATGATATTACAGACAGGTTTTATAAATATCAGCAGCTTAACAGCAAGCTGGGTACATTTGCAACCTCAAGCAAAATCATAAAGGCAATAGGGAAAAAATACTGGTTCATTAACCAGGGCAGGGTTGGTTTGGCCGACATGTCTGTTCCCGGTAAGCTAACTATTGATACCAACAGGTTTTCTATTCTGAACGGCCAAATGGTACAACACTATGAAACCATCAACCGTATTAACAATTCAACTTATTTAATAAGCGTTGATGATGGCTTTGTGATCTTGAACGATGCGGATGCCCAACTGCCCAATAGGGTCAAAATACCCGATGTTTTGATCAGGAGGATAGAGAATGTTACTGATAAGGTTACGCTGATAAGCGAAGCAGGAGAGGAAAGCAACAACATTGAAGTTCCTTATGCAGAGAATAACATTCGCATAAGTTATTCGCTGCCTTACTATACGCAGGCAAAGATCAGGTTTCAATATTACCTGGAAGGATACTCGCATCAATGGAGCGAGTGGACGCCTTTAAGCCAAAAAGAGTTTACCAACCTTAACCAGGGCACCTATAATTTCAAGGTACGCGCAAAAATCAATGATCAGTACCAATCTGCTGTTTCAACAATAACTTTTACAGTGTTGCCGCCCTGGTATGCCGGCAAAATAGCAATGGTGTTTTATGTGTTGCTGGCTGTATTGCTGTTTTATTTGATAAGGTATTATTACGGCCTTAAATTAAAAAAACATCAGCAGCAAATTCACCAAAAGCTACAAAAAGAAAAAGAGGAATTTCTGAAACAGGAGGCCATAGCCAACGAGCAGCATATCATCAACATAAAAAATGAACAGCTGCAGGCCGACCTGGCCAGCAAAAGCCGTGAGCTTGCCAACTCGGCCATGAACATAGTTTATAAAAATGAGTTGCTGCAAAAGATAAGCGACGAACTAACCCACCTGAAAGGAGGCGATGGTAAGAAACTTGCAGATGAGCAATTGCGGCGCATCCAGAAAGTGATTGATGAAGGCATGAGTGATGACCGCGACTGGAACATTTTTGAAAACAGTTTCAACGAAGCACACGAAAATTTCTTTAAAAAATTGAAAGCCGGCCACCCGGATCTGGTACCAAATGATCTTAAATTATGCGCTTACCTGCGTATGAACATGAGCAGTAAAGAGATGGCTTCACTACTTAATATTTCATTACGGGGTGTGGAAATCCGGCGGTACAGGCTCCGCAAAAAGCTCAACCTGGAGCATGATAAAAACCTTACCGAGTTTCTCATCGAGCTTTAACACTACATCATTACCTCTCATTGTGTCATTTTGAGGCATTGGATGCTATGCACGTTGTGTAGTAGTAGGTCTGCTTTTAACTATCTGTTAAATAGGTTGTTATGTTTTGTAAAAACATTTCATGTGAAAGTATTCTTATACAGGTGTATTAATGTTGAGTTACATTATTTGTTAAAGGCTGATTATCTGTACAGCTTTGCAAATCAACAAACCAATTATTTTTTCAATCCGTATTATTTATTAACCACTATGAAAAGAATATTTACTATTTCAGGGTTGATGTTGTTACTGTTGTTTTGCAATGACGCAGCGTTTGCACAAAACGTTACACTAAAAGGTAAAATAACTGACGGAAAAACAGGCGAAGCCTTAATAGGCGTGTCTGTTTCAGTTAAAGGAACAACTATAGGCACCCAAACAGACGTAAATGGCGCGTTCACACTTAACGCCCCCGCTAATTCCACTTTAAATGTTGCTTATATAGGTTATGCCACACAAACTGTGGCCGTAGGTACGCAAACAACCATTAACATAACTTTGCAGCCGCAAACCAACGAACTGCAACAGGTAGTTGTTATTGGCTACGGTACCCAACGAAAGCTTGACGTAACCGGTTCGATAGCTACGGTTAAAGGCGCCGATGTTGCCAAACAAGCTTCACCTAACGCACTGAGCGGTTTACAGGGTAAAGTATCAGGTGTACAAATCACCAACAGCGGTACTCCGGGTAAATCGCCGGATATTACTATTCGTGGTTTAGGTACTATTTATGGTAATACCAAACCGCTGTTTGTTGTTGACGGTGTTTGGTACGATGACATCAGCTTCCTTAACCCCCAGGATATTGAAAGCTTCAGTATTTTAAAAGATGCGTCAAGTACAGCTATCTACGGTATCCGTGCAGCCAACGGTGTAGTGTTAATCGGAACAAAACGTGGTACAAAGGGTAAACCGGTTATTAATTACAATGGATATGTAGGTCTTCAGGCTGTTACTAACCAGGTAAAAATGGCAAACGCTAACCAGTATGCTACAGCAGTGAATGAGCTTTCGGCATTAAATGGCGGCGACCCGATATTCAGCGATCCTTCATCATACGGTAAAGGAACCGACTGGTATAAACAAATATTGCGCAAAGCATTTACTACAAACCATGAGGCATCAATAAGCGGTGGTACTGATAAGTATACTTACAACTATTCGTTTGGTTATCTTAACCAGGATGGTTTGGCTAAAACAAATAATTATCAGCGTTACACTGTTCACTTGTCAAATGATTTTAAGCCAACTAAAAACTTAAAATTCGGTTATACCGCAAGTGGTTTGTCGGATGTATCGCGTGATGTTAACAGCGACATTTTTCACCAGTTATTTGGCGCGGCCCCTACACTACCTGTACGAAAAGCTGATGGCGGTTATGGCGATCCTAACGATTACGGCACCGGCGATGGTAATAACTATAACCCGCAGGCCACTATTGATTTCTTTAATCAGCGTACAAAAAACAAGCGTTTTACCTATAACGCTTACGGCGAAGTTACCTTCCTTAAAAACTTCAAATTTAAGTCGAGCTTTGGCGGCGATATCAGCCAGAATGAAGTAAGGGGATATTCCCCTCAATACTTTGCTACCTTAAAACAACAGAGTAATAAAACCAATCTGGACATCAACCATACTGATGTCCGTAACTGGATTTGGGAGAATACACTTACCTATGATGTTAAAATAAAAGATCATAAAATTATAGCTTTGGTAGGTTACAGTGCCCAAAATAACCATACTAAACAAATAGACGGTAAGGCTGATTATGTTCCGTATGTGAAAAACGGCAGCATCAGAAGCTCTTTCCCTGATACCACCAATGTAAACTACTTTGCAACTCCGGGCAGCCAGATCCATACCCGTGCATTATCACAGTTTGCACGTGTTAATTATTCGTTCAGGGATAAATATTTGCTGAACGCCTCTATTCGTCGTGATGGTGCTTCTCAGTTTTATGGAGACCATACTTATGGATACTTCCCTTCGGTTGGTGCGGGCTGGGTAATTACTAACGAGGAGTTCATGAAAGATCAGAAAGTATTCAGTAACCTGAAATTACGCGGAAGCTGGGGAAAAGTTGGTAACTCAGGGGTACCCATTAACCCAACCGTACAGGTTATTGCAACAGATCCTTACCTGACAGGTTTATTCGGCAACCCGACTACAATTTATCCGGGTGCAAGTATTAACTCAATAGTACCGCCATCTATCGTTTGGGAAAAAACAGTATCATCTGATTTTGGTATAGAAGGTGGCCTGCTTGAAAATAAATTAACTTTTGAAGCCGATTATTACAACAGGGAAACCCAGGATGCTATTTTCGCAATCCCGGTTGCAGGCTCATTAGGTACGGTTAACAGCTCATTGATAGGCAACCAGGCAAGTATTCAAAACAGGGGATGGGAGTTTTCATTAGGTTGGAAAGATAATCCATCTAAAGATTTCAATTACAGCCTTAGTGCTAATATTGGCATCAACAATAATAAAGTACTTAAAGTTGTAACCGGTCAAAACCCAATTTATGACGGCGGCGAAGGTATTGCCAATGGTGCATTGGCTACACGTACCGTGGTTGGCCAGCCAATAGGCCAGTTTTATGGATACAAGGTGACGGGTATTTTCCAAACAGCAGCGCAGGTTGCTGCTTCAAAACAACCTGGTGCGGCTCCCGGCGACTTCATTTACCAGGATACCAATAACGACGGTATATTGGATAGCCGCGACCGTGTAGCTTTAGGTAGCCCTTTGCCAAAATATAACTATGGTATAAATACTTCATTCACTTATAAAAACTTCGACCTGGCATTAGATTTCCAGGGTGTAGCCGGTGTCAGTGTTTATAATGCCAATATCGCTTACCGCTTTGGTAACGAAAACTTCACGCAGGATTTTTATGAACACCGCTGGCATGGAGCTAATACTTCAAATACCTACCCTTCAGTAAATGTTGGTAAAAATAGCAATGCCGCTCCCAACTCTTTCTATGTTGAAAGCGGTGCATACTTCAGGATGAGGAATGCACAATTGGGCTACACCATACCGGGCGATTTCCTGAAAAAACTGAATATTTCAAAAGTGAGGATCTATGCAAATGCGCAAAATGCCATCAACCTGTTCGGCTACAAAGGCTTCTCGCCGGAGATCGGCGGTGATGTAGGCAGCCGTGGTATTGATGCAAGTGTGTATCCGTTGTTTGCTACCTATAATTTTGGTGTTAACGTTACTTTTTAATCAATATAAAGATGAAAAATAGTACAAAATATTCGCGTAAGGTCGTTGCTTTAGGCCTTATCGCTTCAATCATATCGTTTCAAAGCTGTAAAAAAAGCTTCTTAAATGTGGACCCGGCACAAAATACCGCGGCTACCCAATTTTTTAAAACCCAGGATGATGCTACTAAAGCGGTTAGCGCCATGTATGCCAACCTGCGCGAGTGGAACAACATCGCCTTTGCACCTATTGCTGTAGAGAGCATGGGTTCTGATGATGTAGAAAAAGGCAGTACCGCCAGCGATGCTACCTTTTTTAATGACTACCATAACTTTACCATTACCTCGGGTGATGCCCAACTGGGTGGTTTCTGGAAAGGGCAGTATCAAAACATCAATTTTGCTAACCAGATCCTGACTAATGTGCCTGGTATTACGATGGACGAAACTTTAAAAGCCAGATACCTGGCCGAAGCTAAGTTTATCAGGGCTTATTCATATTTCAGGTTGGTTAGGGCATTTGGCGATGTACCATTACGTTTAAGCTTACCTAAGGATGCTTCTGAATATAACCTGCCACGTACTGCCAAAGCACAGGTTTGGGCAGCTATTGAAACAGATTTGACTGATGCTGCCAATGTATTGCCGCAAACCTACAGTTCTGCTGATATAGGTCACGCTACAAAAGGCGCCGCCATTGCACTGCATGCAAAAGTTGCCATGTATCTAAAAAAATGGAGCGATGTTTTAAGCTATACCAACCAGGTTATGGGTTTTGGTTATTCATTGTATCCTGATTATGAGCAAATGTTCCGTACAACGCATAAAAACAACCAGGAATCGATATTTGAGGTACAGTGTGCTTTGATCCCTAATAATCCGGCTGCTTCAAATTCGCAGTACTCTCAGGTACAGGGCGTACGTGGTGTTACGGGCGGCGGCTGGGGCTTTAACGTGCCGAGCGCAGGTTTAGCTGCTGCTTACGAAACCGGCGACCCGCGTCGTGATGCTACTATCATATTCAGGGGCGAAACTACACCCGAGGGTGATAAGATCCCGGCTACCGGCGATAACCCAATGTATAACCAAAAATCATACGTGCCTTTCAGCCTGTATGTATCAGGTTTTAATGAAGGCTGCCAGCAAAACAAGATCGTATTACGTTACGCCGACGTATTGCTGATGAACGCTGAAGCAAATAATGAACTTGGTAATTCTGCAGCTGCATTAATTCCGTTAGAGCAGGTTCGTGCCCGCGCCCGTGCTGGAAATAACGCTATTTTACCTAAAGTTACAACTACCGATCAGGCTGCATTACGCACTGCCATATACAATGAAAGAAGGGTTGAGCTTGCTATGGAATTTGAACGTTATTTCGATGTGATCCGTCAGGGCAGGGGTACTGCAGTTTTTGGTTCACGTGGTTGGAAAGCTGGCAAAAATGAAGTATGGCCTGTACCGCAAAATGAAATTGACCTGAGCGGTGGCGCATTAACGCAAAACCCTGGTTATTAATTAGCCAATAAAATACACACAGTTGATTGATCATGAGGTTGCCTTGTTGGGTTTAACGGGCAACCTCTTTTTTTAATGAAAACCCTGTTTTTCATATTCAAACGCAAATAGCTTTATGAAAAAACTATTTATTACTCCGGTATTTATATTGGCTGCCATTTGTTCCTTTGCTCAAAAACAAGCAAAAAAAACAGATGATGGTATCAAACCTGTTGGAATTATTAAAAACCTTACCGATAGCGCCCTGCTTGATGTGGTGCAGCGCCAAACCTTCCGTTACTTTTGGGATTTTGGTCACCCGGTAAGCGGACTGGCCCGCGAACGCAGTAATACTTCTTTTGATTATGGTAATGAAGTGGTAACCACGGGAGGTTCGGGTTTTGGCATTATGTCGCTCATTGTGGCCGACAACCGCAAATGGATTACCCATGAACAGGCGGTTGACCGTATGGTGAAGATCGTTAACTTTTTATACAAGGCCGACGCTTTTCACGGTGCTTTTCCGCATTGGTTAAATGGTGAAACAGGCAAAGTGATCCGCTTTGGCCGGAAGGACGATGGTGGGGATATTGTTGAGTCGGCTTATTTATTCCAGGGCTTGTTGTGTGCAAGGCAATATTTCAATGCCGATGCCCCTAAAGAGCGCCGGATCCGTGATGTAATTAACTGGATGTGGGGCGAAATGGAATGGAACTGGTACACCCGCGACGGTCGCGATGCCCTTTACTGGCACTGGAGCCCCAACAATGGCTGGGCCATGAATTTTCCGATCCACGGATTTAACGAATGTTTAATAACGTATGTACTGGCAGCATCGGCACAGCGTTACCCGGTTAGCGCTGAGGTATATCACCGCGGCTGGGCGCAAAGCGACTTCTTTAAAAACGGGAAAACTTTTTATGGTTTTAAACTGCCGCTTGGTTTTGATTATGGCGGTCCGCTATTCTTCTCGCAATATTCATTCCTCGGCCTTAATCCTAAGGGATTAAAGGATGAGTATGCCGATTACTGGGAGCAAAATAAAAACCACACATTGATCAATCATGCTTACTGTGTTGATAACCCTAAAAAGTTTAAGGGCTATGGTGAAAATTGCTGGGGCCTAACTGCCAGCGATAACTTTGAAGGATACAATGCCCATTCGCCAACTAACGATCTGGGTGTAATTACCCCAACTGCGGCATTATCGGCGTTCCCTTATACCCCCGAATACTCGATGAAAGCACTGCGCCATTTTTATTATGACCTGGGCGATAAGATCTGGGGCGAATATGGTTTTACCGATGCCTTCAGCGAATCGCATAACTGGTACGCCAACTCCTATTTAGCTATAGACCAGGGGCCGATTATTGTGATGATTGAAAATTACCGTACCGGCTTGCTCTGGAAACTTTTCATGAGCTGTCCCGAAGTACAGGGAGGCTTGAAAAAGCTTGGTTTTGAAAGCCCTGCTATCGCAAAAAATTAATTCGGCATAAAAAAATAAACAAAAGGCCGTTAAAGGGGTTAAATTTGTTTTGAAGCTACAGCGGTAATTACACCGCTTGCAAAACAAAGAAGCATTTTAACCCATGATCAAAATATTACGAATCACAGGAATGCTAAGCTTGCTCTTAGCATTTTCTTTTTTAGCCAAAGCCCAAAATTTGACCTCGTTTGATAGGGGCAGCTTTATTTTTAAAGTAGATACACTGCCATACCGCATTTTATTTCCCAAACATTTTAACCCGGGGCAAAAGTACCCTCTGTTATTTGTGCTGCATGGTTCGGGCGAACGTGGAAACAATAACGAATCGCAGCTGGCTTACGGAGCGCAAAGACTTTTGCAGGATAGTTGCAGAGAATTGTATGAAGCCATAGTGGTTTTTCCACAATGCCCCACAAAAAGCTACTGGAGTAATGTGAAACAGGTTACCGACTCAGCAACCAATAAACGGAAATTTATTTTCCAGGAGGATGCGCCGCCAACAATGGCTATGATTATGTTGATGGGGCTTGTTGACCAGTTTTTGGAGAAACCTTTTGTTGATAAGCACAAAGTTTACGTAGGTGGTCTGAGTATGGGCGGCATGGGCACCTTCGAGATCATTGGCCGCGAACCTAAGATATTTGCAGCCGCCTTTGCCATTTGCGGCGGTGATAACACCTTAAATGCAAAAAAATATGCCAAAAAAGTTCCGCTATGGATATTCCACGGCAATAATGACCCGGTAGTACCTGCTGATCATTCGCAGGTAATGGTTGATGCCATTAAAGAGGCGGGAGGACATCCAAGGTTTACCCTATATCCTGGTGTAGGGCATAATAGCTGGGATAACGCTTTTAATGAGCCTGATTTGCTGCATTGGCTGTTTTCGCATAGTAAGTGATAACGGCATCGGCCGGAGGCCGTGAAATAGTTACCACCCGGCTTTGGCCCATAGCCGTTAACTTAAGGAAGAAAAAGCGCGGGATTGTGTGATTCCTCTCTTGAGAGGGGCGGAGGGGTGTATTTCTGCTTTGATAAGCTTGTAGCAGAAATACACCCCTGCCACCACTCGTTCCTCAGCGCCCCCTCTCGAGACTATCGTGTGTACACATCTTTAAAGAATTGTCATTTCGATAGAGCAGCGGCGGGTTGAGTGGTAGAGCGAAAGAGAAATCTTCTACACCACGCAAGTCCGATAAGTATGCCGGCTTAGCAGGGTGTACAAGATTTCTCACTCGTTCCTCGTATCGAAATGACAATCGGTTAATAAATAATGTTTATTCCCCCCCTTCTGATTTTTTAGGAAGATTTTTGGCGTTGAAGCGTGGCTTAAATCCCAATTTAGGTGCAGAAGTGTCTGTAGCCGGCGACTGAGGCTCTTCGGTCGGCTTATCCTCTTTTTTATCTTCTGGCGGCGCCTTAGCTTCAGGGGCTTTGGGTTTTATTGCAGCAGCATTAAAGCGAGGCTTAAAGCCAGGTTTTGGAGCGGGAGTTTCAGTCGGGTTTACTTCTTCAAATGTTGGTTGTGAAGTTTCAGTTGATGGTTCCTCCTCTTTATTTTCAGTTTCTTCTTCACTTTCAGCCGGTTTCGGTTTCATCATAGCCGCGTTAAAACGAGGTTTGAAGCCTATTTTAGGCGCCGGTGTTTCAACTGCCGGTTGTTGAGGTTCGTTAGCAGATGTATCTTCTTTTTTCTCTGCAGGAGGTGTTTCGCTTTCAGCCTGTTTGGGTTTCACCATACCTGCGTTAAAGCGTGGCTTAAAGCCTATTTTAGGTGCGGGTGCTTCCGCAGTTGGGGACTGTGGTTCTGCTGTGTTTTCTTCTTTTTTATCTTCTGCCGATGCTTCAGTCTCTGCTGGCTTTGGTTTTACCATGGCTGCATTAAAGCGGGGCTTGAAACCGGGTTTGGCAGGTGTTGTCGTCGGTGATTCGGCAGCAGGAGTCGGAGTTCCGGTTTGTGGCTCGTCACTTATTGCCTGTGGTTCCCCACTTGCTGCCGGTTTGGCTTTTGCCATAGCCGGGTTGAAACGCGGCTTGAATGCCGGTTTTGGCGCCGCTTCCGCAGATGAAGCTTCCGGTGTAGCCGGCTCCGTTGCCTGTTCTTTAAGTTCTTCAGCAGGAGTCGCCGGTTTTGGTGTCACTGCGCGGAACTTCGGTGTAAAGCCAACCTTGGCCGCTGTGCCGGGTTCTATCAAACTTTCGGTAATGGTTTGTTCGGCAAGCGGGTTTTTGATATGTGCCTTTTCGGTTTTAACCTCAAGCGGTACCGGGAACTGGCGCCTTAGTTTATTAAACCAGTACTTTTTAGTATGGTCGAAACTTTTTTCGCCCATCTGTTCAAAATGATCTTTAAATTCAGAAAACAAAGCCGGTTCGCCCTGTTGCAGAGCGGCAAGGTCAATTCTTTTCTTCTTTAAAAATTCTTCAAAAACCATTTTTTGTTTAGATGTAAGAATCAGGAATCAAGACTGTAAGATGAAGATTTAACCTCTTACATCTCGTACCCTATTCTTGTTTTTTTCTTGTTTCCTGACTCTTGCTGTCCTGACTCTAAGCTAAAGCGAAACATCCACACCCAGCTTGTTAAACCGGATGCCTTTTTCGGTTTGGCTCCAGTCTTCACGTTCCTCGTCGGTAGCGTTCAGTAACTGTGGAAACCATTCCAGCGGAAAAGCCTGGGGTTTGCCACCATCAGTTTCCACAAAAAGCAAGCCGTTAGCAAAGGTAACCTTTACTTTTTTCTCTCCTTTACGTGTGTTGAATAGTGGCATATCGGCCCCCTCTAAATCTCCCCCGGAAGGGGAGACTTTTGTTTTTAATATTATGTATTCAAAGCCCTCCCTTTCGGGGAGGGTTGGGCGGGGCTCTTACTCCGCCATATTATGGTAAACAGCCTGCACGTCGTCATCTTCCTCCAAACGGTCAATCAGTTTCATGATATCGGTAACCTGTTCTTCGGTAACGGCGTGGAACGATTGCGGTACGCGCTCTAATTTGGCTGATTTTACCTCGATGCCGATTTCTTCCAATGCTTTTTGCATTTTACCAAAATCTTCAAAAGCTGTGTGGATTACTGCAATATCGTTGCCATTTTCGTCAGCCTCGACAAAAATCTCTTCCAAACCTGCGTCTATCAGTTCAAATTCAAGTTCTTCCAGGTCGCGTTCGCCCGGCTCAAAAGTGAAAACCGACTTGCGGGTGAAGATGAAATCCAATGATCCGGTTTTACCTAACGAACCACCATATTTTGTAAAGTAACTGCGTACGTTGGCAACGGTACGGTTAGTGTTATCAGTTGCAGTTTCAACCAAAACGGCAACGCCATAAGGCGCGTATCCTTCGTAAACAAGCTCTTCGTAATCTTTTTCGTCGCGGCTACTGGCGCGTTTAATGGCTGCTTCAACACGGTCTTTAGGCATGTTTACGGCCTTGGCGTTTTGTACTGCAGTACGTAAGCGCGAGTTGGTGTTAACATCACCGCCGCCGGCTTTAACAGCCATTACAATTTCTTTACCTAAACGGGTAAACTGCACTGCCATTTTGGCCCAGCGCTTAAACTTTCTTTCTTTGCGGAATTCAAATGCTCTTCCCATGTTTTTTTAGTTCATTGTTCATGGTTGATGGTTCATGGATCAACCTTGTTGTTTTACAAAGCTTGCCCTGTAAAGACAAGACGGTAAATATAATATTTGTTTAAATAACGATAGATAAAAACCTTTAACCTTTATCCTTTTGCCTTTTACCTTAAATAATATTTTTAAGGTTCTCCAGCATATCAGCTACCATTTTGGGCAGATCGTATTCCAGTTTCCAGCCCCAGTCGTTCTGCGCGTAGCTGTCGTCGACTGATTTTGGCCAGCTATCGGCGATGGCTTGTCGCGGGTCATTATCGCTGTAGCTGATCTCAAATTTAGGGATCAGTTTCTTTATTTCGGCAGCTAACTGCTCAGGTGTAAAGCTGATACCTGCAAGGTTATAGGATGAACGGATGCTGATTTTTTCGGCCGGGGCACCCATCAAACTAATGGTAGCCCTGATGGCATCGTCCATATACATCATCGGCAGGGCAGTACCTTCAGCCAGAAAACTTTCGTAGCTGCCGGTTTTTAACGCATGGTGAAATATATGTACGGCATAATCGGTAGTGCCGCCGCCGGGGTTAGCTTTCCAGCCTATCAGGCCCGGGTAGCGGATGCTGCGTACGTCGAGCCCATATTTATTAAAATAGTATTCGCACCAGCGCTCGCCGGCCAGTTTGCTGAAGCCATAAACTGTGTTGGGATCCATTACACAATACTGTGGTGTATTATGCTGCGGCGAATGCGGGCCAAAAACAGCTATTGAGCTTGGCCAGAAAACTTTATTTACTTTAAACTCAACTGCAAAATCCAGCACATGCAGCAAGCCGGTCATGTTCAGGTCCCAGGCCATTTTGGGTTTTTGTTCGCCTACGGCGGAAAGTATGGCTGCTAAAAGGTAAACCTGCGTGGGGCGGTGCTTATCAAATATGTGGTGCAGGTTATCTTTATCAAGTACATTGATCAGTTCAAAGGGCCCGGTGCTGCCGCGCATGGCATAGGTTGGGCTATTGATATCTGAAGCTATAACTGCTTCGGCCCCGTGTATATTTCTCAAAGCCATTACCAGTTCGGTGCCGATCTGGCCGTTGGCGCCTATCACTAAGATCTTTTCGCTCATGCAATTTTGAGTTTACGGGGCAAAGGTAGGGTTTTTAAGTGAGTGGTTGGGAGTCCGCAAGTCTGATGTCCGAAAGTCCGGAAGTTCAGGCCAATTTTAACCTTCCGGACTTCCGGACATCGGACTTCAGACTTTTTCTGCGTTAGCGATAGTAGCGGATACCGGTCAATGAGCGTAATGCCTGCAGGCGTATGAGCGGATAGCGCGGCCGGAGGTAACGCCCATATTCTGAACCATAATTTTTAGGATTTAAGGATTGTCCGGATGTTGTCTGAATCAGAATTATTTATCATTTTTTTATTGTCATTCAATTAATTCTCAAATTCTGAAAATTCAGGTTCAAGCAGAAAAAGATCCAAACGAACGAAGAAGTCACAAGTCCGCCACCCGCTGGCTTTCGCTCAAGACTTGCGCCCAAGGTCGGATTATCAGAATTACTTATCATTTTTATTTGCATTCTGTTAATTCTCCAATCCTGAAAATTCTGATTCAGGCAACCAACCATTCACTTAATCAACCCAATCAACCACTCACTAATTCCCCACAAAAACCATAGACTTAATATTTCTCCGATACCAAAAAAATGTGCATATTTGAGGGTTTAACTTTTAAAACACATAATTAATTAAAAACAGGCGCTGTGAAGCAGCCTGATACATTTCAAAAACAATTTAAAAAATGAAAGTCGCAGTAGTAGGTGCTACAGGATTAGTAGGCACCAAAATGTTGCAGGTTCTTGCAGAACGCAACTTCCCCGTTACAGAATTAATTCCCGTAGCTTCAGAAAAAAGTATTGGTAAAGAAATTACTTTTAAGGGTAAGCAGTTTAAGGTGGTTTCTGTTGAGGATGCGATTAAGATGAAGCCGGACGTAGCAATTTTCTCGGCCGGCGGAAGCACTTCATTGCAGCAGGCTCCTTTATTTGCAGCTGCTGGTACAACTGTTATTGATAATTCATCGGCATGGCGTATGGACCCAACCAAAAAATTGGTTGTGCCCGAAGTAAATGCTGATGTGCTTACTGCCGAAGATAAGATCATCGCTAACCCGAATTGCTCAACCATACAAATGGTAGTGGCTTTAAAACCACTGCACGATAAATACAAAATTAAAAGGGTTGTAGTTTCAACCTACCAATCGGTTACGGGTACAGGTGTTAAAGCTGTTGATCAGCTGTTTAACGAGCGTAAAGGTATCGACGGGCCGAAAGTTTACCCTTACACTATCGATTTGAACGTGATCCCGCAGATTGATGTATTCACCGAAAACGGTTATACTAAAGAGGAAATGAAAATGATCCTCGAAACCAAAAAGATCATGGGCGATGACAGCATCAAAGTAACTGCTACTACTGTGCGCATCCCGGTTATGGGCGGTCACTCTGAGTCGGTTAACATTGAGTTTGCAAATGATTTTGATCTGGCCGAAGTACGTGAGTTATTGGCTAACGCGCCGGGTATTGTCGTGGTTGATGATACCGCTAACCTGAAATACCCGATGCCGCTTGACGCGCACGATAAAGACGAGGTATTTGTAGGCCGCATCCGCCGCGATGAAACTCAGGACAATACACTTAACTGCTGGATAGTATCTGATAACTTGCGTAAAGGTGCAGCTACCAACGCCGTGCAAATTGCAGAGTACCTTGCTGCTCAGCATTTGATTGGTCAGCCGGTTGAGGCGTAAGTAGAATATTTCTTTTCATAAGAATAGGATAGGGATAATCATTTGGTTATCCCTATTTTTTTATATATCCAAATTCATTACCTACAAATTCAACGGGCAATACTTCGAAAAAATAACAAGCTAAAAAACAAGCATCTGGCACTGATTTGCTACGAATATCCGCCGGATTTGCTTTTTTTGCGTATCTTGTTTACCGATGAAAACCTTTAAGTTTATAATTGTTTTCTGCTGCTGTTTTTACTCAGCAAATTTGTTTGCCCAAAGTCCGCAGGCCATTGAAGCTGATCTGTTACGGATTTTTAAAAGGGTGAACTATTACGGTACTCACAAAAAAGAGTGGAAGGCTGTCGATTCATTGGAGAAAATGAATAAAATCTTCGGCTTTAAACTGAAGTATTACACCTCCAAATATCCCGAAACTATTAATTATCCATTTACCGAACTGGTTAAAGAGCGGGTAGTGATAGCCAGATCTGCCGATGGCTTGTTCCGCACCTATTCATGGGATACCAGGCTGGGCAGCACCGGCTATGATTTTGACAATGTATTGCAGTACAAAGTTAATGGTAAAACATTTTCTTCCTTAAAAATGGATTCGGTAGGGAAAAAGCATAACCCGGTTTACTGGTACTCTAAGATTTATACTTTAAAGGCTAATAATAAAGTTTATTACCTGGCTGCGTATAATTCGGTACGTTCAAGTGTGGATGCTACCCAGGGCATCCAGTTTTTTACTATCGAAAAGGATAAGTTAAATGGTACGGTATTGCTGGTTAAAACCCAAACCGGAATGCATAGTAAGTTATATTTTGATTATAATTTCCTGTCGGTAGTTAATATGAAGGTGATCCCGACTATTTATTACGATGCTAAAACACAAAGCATCCATAGTCCGTTAGTTAATGCAAACCGACAGGTTACCCGCGACTATATCGTGTATAAATTTACCGGTAAGTACTTTGAACGGGTAAAAAATTAACTTTGCCCCATGATCTCTTTCGCCCATCGCGTATTTATGGAAGTTGCCGCCAACCTGAGTTTCAGTAAGGCTGCCCAGGTGCTGTTTATAACCCAGCCGGCCATCAGCAAGCACGTTAAGGCGCTCGAAGATCAATATAAAGTACCCTTGTTTGAGCGTAAGGGCAACAGCATTTTATTAACCGAAGCTGGTAATAAGCTAAACGAGTATTTACAGCAGGCTACCGAAATTGAACGGAAAATTGAGTATGATCTTTCGGTGCTAAGCAATCTTTCGCAAGCTGCCGGGCATTTACGATTAGGTGCGAGCACAACTATCGCCCTGTATATTTTACCGTCGATACTTTCAGGCTTTCAGCGTGAATATGCAAATGTAGATGTACAACTGGTAAACCGCAACAGCGAATATATTCTGAACGCTTTGCTTAACCATGAGGTTGATATCGGTATTATTGAGGTTGATAATAAGCTCACTACGGTTTCATACAAGCCATTTATGAGCGATGAGGTGATCCCGGTTTGCTCGGCTAAAAGCCCACTGGCCGGGAAATCATTAACCTTAAAACAGTTTGTAAAAACACCTTTGGCCGTAAGGGAACGCGGTTCGGGTACGTTGAATGCAGTTTTGAAAGCGCTTTCACCTTTACACATTAAACCGGCCGATCTGTCGGTGAAGATCCGTCTTGGTGGTACCGAAGCTTTGAAAAACTTCCTGCTGGCCGATCAATGCCTTGGTTTTATGCCCCGGCCATCCATCATCAGGCAATTGGCCGAAGGCGACCTGGTTGAAGTGCCTGTTGAAGGCCTTAGAATTACCCGTAATTTCTTTTTCATCCGCCGTAAGGGAACGGAGGATTATGGGCTGACAAGCAACTTTATCAATTTTGCGCTGCAGCATACCGGACAATCTTCCGAATGATTAAGTACGTAGTGGCTAAGTAAAAACTTTGCGTCTTCGCGTCTCTGCGAAGAAGCTGCTTAAGGAGCCAAACTCCGGATAAATTACTAATCAATTACTTATAGCCTCTTTTTAAATTCCTAAAACCATCCTTGTTTTTACCTGTATTTATATTGTATTTAATTTTTATAATCATTAATTAAAAAATTATAAATTATGGCAAGTTTAAATGGTCGTAAGGTAGCTATCCTTACCGAAGAAGGATTTGAGCAGGTTGAATTAACAAGCCCAAAAGAAGCCCTGGAGCAGGCAGGTGCAACAGTACACGTGATATCGCCAAAAAGCGGAAAGATCAAAGCCTGGGACAAAACCAACTGGGGCATCGAGATTAATGTTGATAAACAATTAAGCGAAGTAAGTCCTGATGATTACGATGCGTTGGTTTTGCCGGGCGGTGTGCTTAACCCCGATAAGTTAAGACAAAATAAAGATGCCGTGGCATTTGCCTCTGCTTTTTTAGATGAAGGCAAACCGGTAGCAGCTATCTGCCACGGCCCGCAATTGCTGATAGAAACAGGTATGATCAGGGGCAGGCGGTTAACTTCATACCCTTCGCTACAAACCGACCTTAAAAATGCCGGTGCCGATTGGGTTGATGAAGAAGTAGTGGTTGATAACGGCCTGGTGACCAGTCGTCGCCCCGATGATCTGGAAGCATTTAACCGTAAGGCTATTGAAGAGATAGGCGAAGGCGTTCATCATGTGTAATTCCTGAACCGGGGTTTTTATTGGATTTTTGAGAGTACAGGATTTTTCTTTGGTTTAAAGAGCTCTGAAGAATCTGAATTGGGGTTTTATAAGATTTGAGATCAGCTGGATTTTCTAATTAAGTCAAAGAAAAATCCTATTGATCCTAAAAATCCCCCCAAATCCCGGTTATCTTTGCCACCATGCCCTCCTCAAAAAAAGCTTTGATTATTGGCGCCGGTATAGCGGGTATTGCAACAGCTATCCGCCTGGCGGTAAAAGGATATAAAGTTGAAGTTTATGAGGCTAATAGCTACCCCGGCGGTAAGCTGAGCCAGTTTGAGCAGGATGGTTACCGGTTTGATGCCGGACCGAGCCTGTTTACCATGCCGCAATATGTCGACGAGCTTTTTGAACTGGCCGGCAAAAATCCCTCCGATTATTTCAGGTATCAAAAACTGGATCCTGTTTGCAAATACTTTTATGAGGATGGCACCCGGTTAATGGCCTATGCCGATAAGGAAAAGTTTGGCAATGAGATTCAGCAGCAAACCGGTGAACCAGCTATGGCTGTAAATAAATACCTTGCAAACAGCAGCCGGATCTATAGTATTACGAATCATGTTTTTTTAGAGCGTTCCCTGCATCAGCTCAAAACTTACCTGCGCTGGGATACCGTTAAATCAATATTGAGATTTGGAAAAATAGACGCTTTCCGCAGTATGCATAAGGCTAACCAAAGCTTTTTTAAGGATAAGCGAATTGTACAGTTTTTTGACAGGTATGCAACCTACAATGGCTCAAATCCATATGACGCGCCCGCTACGCTGAACGTGATCCCGCACCTGGAGCAACACTTTGGTGCTTATTTTCCTGAAGGGGGGATGTATAACATAACTTCTTGTTTAGTGGTACTGGCCGAATCATTAGGTGTGAAATTTCACTACAATAACCCGGTAGCAGAAATTGTATTGCGAGGACACCAAGTAAAAGGAATCAGCACTAATAACGGAGTAATTGAAGGGGACCTTGTGGTATCCAATATGGATATTTGGTTTACTTATCATACGCTGCTAAGTGTGTATCCCAAGCTCCATCCTCAAAAAATATTAAGCCAGGAGCGGAGCAGTTCGGCCCTGATATTTTATTGGGGGATCCGGGATCAGTTTAAAGAGCTTAACCTGCATAATATATTTTTCAGTGCTGATTACGAGGCGGAATTTAAACATATCTGGCAGGAAAAAAACATTTATCATGATCCTACCATATACCTTAACATTAGCTCAAAATATGAACCCGGTGATGCTCCTGGGGGTTGCGAAAACTGGTTCGTGATGATCAATGTACCGGCCAATACCGGGCAGGACTGGGATGCGCTGATAGCTGAAGCGGGGAAAAACATCTTGAACAAGTTAAGTCGCCTGCTGGGTAAAGATATTAGACCGCTGATATCTAATGAAAGCGTTCTTGATCCGCGAAGTATAGAAAGCCGCACGTCCTCATATCAAGGCTCCCTGTATGGTACCAGTTCAAACAGCCAGTTTGCTGCGTTTTTGAGGCATGCCAATAAATCGTCTAAAGTAAAAGGTTTATATTTTTGCGGGGGGAGTGTACATCCGGGAGGGGGGATTCCGCTTTGTTTGTTATCGGCCAAAATTGTGAGCTCGGTAGTGGGCTAAAAGATGCGCTACCACTATAGATAGGCTGCACCAGAGCTACAAAAGATTTGTAGAAACAGTAAAATGAATAAATTTTAGCGTGCCGGAGGTCAATGTCATTAAGTTAAGGGTTAATAAGCTGGTTTAAAGTTAGAATAAGTTCGGTGTTTACTATTTGTTTGCCTGTTTTTTCTGACTCGTGGAAAGGTTCTATCTTTTCTCACGGGCAATATATCTCTGATAAAATGTTTGTGTAATACCTCTAAAATGTGATCGGCATTATTGTCGTTGAAAATAGCCACTAAATTAATCTTTAACTTTCCAAAGGACTTATTTTTATTCACTTTCATGGGATATTTTCTATTTATCAGATTATTATCTACCGATGCTTGAGCATCTTTTATTAAAACAGCATGTAGGTTGGTCATGAATACAGTTGCATAAAAGTCCTGCTCAACCGATTCAACGGTTAGGCCGCTGAAAGCTTCCAATTGCAGGATATTTTTCTGAATCGATATATTAGTTTCTACGCCCCATCTCAAAAAGTAAAGCGCCTTAAATTCACTATTGGGATAACCTTCTTCTTCCCAAAGATTGGTTACCAGCACCTCTACCGCGTTTTCCAGTTCTACCCGTACCAATCTCAGTTTTAATAATGTTTTATTGGTTGTGATAAACCCACTCTCTTTTAATGATTTGATAGCTGTAGTTACAGGGGCTAAGTAAACAATGGCCGTGTGTTTACCTCCTGCTATGAAATCCTTTATCATATTCTGATCATTCTTTCCCCTGATGACAAATTTGATTTCCTCTTCAGCCCACAGATGCAAGGCAAACATCTTATAACTGCAAAAATTCCGGTCATAAATAACCAGCATATCTTTTTTCAGTTGTTCTATCGCATCATAAGCCATTGGTACCTCACCATAACGATAAGGCATGATCCGGGACATCAGAACAAGCTCATTCAGCACGTCATAGTGGTAAAATGTCTTTGCTTGTACGAAACACCCACTCTGATTGCTTGCACCTCCAAAATAATTGCTTAGCACAGGTGTGTTTACTAAACTGACGTTAGAACCATCTGCGGAAACTACCCGAAAACCCTTCCAACGTTTTATATCCCCCTGCTTCGCATGATGGTAATAACTGCTTAATAGAACATTGTTCCACCAGTAAAAGAAAGATGCTTTTAATTTTATACGTTGTTGGGTAAAGGCGCTTACTGAGCAGGGACTCTGACCTCCTAATTCTTCAAAAAACTTTTCAAGTTCTATGCTAAGTGTTTTCTTACAGAGCTTAACTATAAGTAAAACAAGTCGTTCAAAGGGGAGTTTTCTATTTCGGGTGAAGTCTTTTTCAGACTTTCTGAAATTATTCAACAGAGGTTCGTTCTGGACAATTAAAGAAACAAAGCTTTTTAGTTCGGAAATAATTTTTATTCCTATTTTTATCTCGGTCCTGGCCATTAAGGTTGTAGTGGTGTTTTGTGTTTTAGTCGATTCAAAACTACTTACTACAATCCTTTTTATTCCCTTTTTCTTCCTTAAGAATACTAACCCTCAACTATTTTCCCTTAACTTAATGACATTGGCCGGAGGTACGCAACAAGGGTGTTAGGCAACAGATGGTATCTTAACTGCGTTATCTCAGAAGGTGTTTAAATTTAATTGTTTTAAAATGTAGAGAGACGCATCACATGCGTCTCCCGCATGCAAATTCTTGAAGTTAATGACTTACAAAGCGGCTTGTCCGCTGGGAGATGCATGTGATGCGTCTCTACATAAAAACTTCTCGGGAAGACAAATACATAATTTTTAGGAATTATAATTTTACCAATTATTTTACAGATATTGCGCTGCCAGTACGTTTGGGCCTGTAAACCAACAGGCTACCAGCTATTTTACTGCAGAGAACCAATTATAACAAAATATGATCATGAAAAATGTTTACCTGTTACTTGCCGGATTTTTATTGGCCGGTTTTACTTCATGCAAAAAGAAGGACGTTTCGCCGGGTAATTCCGGGAACGTTCCCGGTGATACGGTGGTGAACACCGGAAAGGCATTGCCGGCCGGCGCAAAAGATGGGGTTACCTTTATCAATTCGGGTAAATCGGTTATTTTTAACCTGTATGCGCCCGGCAAAAAGTCGGTATCGGTTATCGGTGATTTTAATAGTTGGGATACCAATGATACCAAAGCGGTAATGAACAATACGCCCGATGGTAAACGCTGGTGGGTACAGATTGATAATATAGATCCGGCCACTGAATATGGCTACCAGTTTTATATTGATAAGTCATTAAAAGTTGCCGATCCATACACTGAAAAGGTACTTGATCCTGATAATGATTCATACATATCTTCAGATACCTATCCCAGCTTAAAAAAATATCCAACCGGAAAAACTACCGGCAATGTAAGCGTTTTCCAGGCCAATCAGCCCGCGTACAATTGGAAAAATGCCAGCTTTACCCGCCCGGATAAAAAGAACCTGGTTGTTTATGAACTTTTGGTGCGTGATTTTATTGATGCGCATAATTACCAAACCCTTACCGATACATTGAAGTATCTGTCCAATTTGGGTGTTAACGCCATTGAGCTGATGCCGTTCAATGAGTTTGAAGGCAACCTTTCATGGGGCTATAACCCGTCCTTTTATTTTGCCCCCGATAAATATTATGGTACCAAAAACGCTTTGAAGGCTTTTATTGATGAATGCCATTCGCGCGGGATAGCAGTGATCCAGGATATGGTGCTTAATCACTCCTTTGGCCAATCGCCAATGGTACAGATGTATTTTAATACAGCTGCAGGCAAACCTGCGGCCAATAATCCCTGGTATAATGTAGATCCAACACATCCTTATAATGTGGGTTACCAGTTTAACCATGAAAGTGCCGACACCAAATATTTTGTAAAGAACGTACTTAAATTCTGGATGACGGAGTATAAGATCGATGGCTTCCGCTTTGACCTTTCAAAAGGATTTACGCAGGTTAATTATGGCACATCTGATGCAGCTGTTGGTCCCTGGGGGCAATATGATGCCAGTCGGGTAGCCATTTGGAAAGATTATAATAACTATATCAAAAGTATCGACAATAATAATTTCTACGTGATACTGGAACATTTTGCCGCTAACCAGGAAGAAAAAGAACTGGCCGGCGAAGGCATGATGCTTTGGAACAACCTGAACTATAATGCCAATGAAGCCACTATGGGCTGGTTAACCAACTCCAATTTTCAGGGCTTGTTTTATGATCAGCACACGTTTACGCAGCCTTATAACCTGGTGAGTTATTTTGAAAGCCACGATGAGGAACGCCTGCAGTTTAAAAATGAAAGCTATGGCAATGCGGTTGGCAGCTACAACGTGAAGGACAAAAATACCGGTTTGGCGCGCGAGGAAATGGCGGCTGCTTTCCTGTTCTCTGTTCCGGGCCCTAAAATGCTGTGGCAGTTTGGCGAGCTTGGCTACGATGTAAGCATTGACCAGGGCGGCCGCACCAGCAATAAACCCATCTACTGGAACTACAACACCGATCCCAACAGGAGGCATTTGTACAGCATTTATTCAAAAATGATTAAGATGAAGGAAAAGAACGCTGTATTTGCCTCAACAAATTATACGTACAGTCTTGGGGGTGCAATCAAAACTATCCAGCTAAAAGACGTCAGCGCAAATGTTGAGGTGGTTGGTAATTTTGACGTGGTGCCACAAACCGGCAGCATCAGTTTCCCGGCTACCGGAACCTGGTACGATAACATTAGCAAAACCAGTATAAGTGTAACATCATTGCCATATTCTATGACGCTGCAGCCCGGTGAATATCACGTTTACAGCAGTGTTGCATTGCAGCAATAACAGGGTTAAAGCACTAAGTGTGAAGGCTTCAGGGAGTACACGGATGCTGTTTTTAAGAGGGGATTTTTAACTGTGAATTACACTTGCGAAATTAAAAAAGTGTAATTGCCTTATTTTTAATTAATTATTGAGTTATTAATGTTACCTTTGTAATAATTAAATAAAAATATAATGCAAGGAACAGTAAAATTCTTTAATGAAACCAAAGGTTTCGGATTTATTACACCAACTAACGGTGGCGCCGAAGTTTTTGTACACGTCTCAGGCCTGATCGACACTATCCGTGAAAACGATAGCGTTACCTACGATGTAGAGCAAGGCAAAAAAGGCTTAAATGCGGTAAATGTAAAAGTAGGTTAAACTATCAATTATATAAAAATCGTACAGCATCTGTTCAGCAATGAGCAGATGCTTTTTTTATGCAATAAAAAAGCCTTTAATTATTGGAACAATTATATACCCAAGCTAACCGCCGATCACAATCGCTTTTAAAACACGAGGCACCTACGGAGCCAACTCTTTATTTGATTTTATCTATAAACACGTTACTCCTACGGAGTTTAGGAAACCCTGTGGCCATACTCCGTAGGAGTAACGTGTTTATAGAAAGAATGTATATTAATAAATAGGCTCCGTAGGTGCCTCGTGTTTTAAAAGTAATTTCCTCCCCCCTTGGTTATAGGTTAGGTATTAATTTTATCTTAACCGAAGATCCTTCTTAAACCACCTCAGGGTTTACCATCTTTACCAAAGCATCAATAAACTTAGGCGCATCGTTCAGGCTTTCCACCAGTTGAACATGCTCGCCGCCGAGGGCTTTAAACTCATCGCCATACTCGGTAGTTACTTCATATACGGTTTCGAGGCAGTCGGCTACAAAAGCCGGGCAAAATACCAAAAGGCGTTTTTTACCTTCGCCGGCCAGTTTGGCTACAATTTCGCTGGTGTAGGGTTGTACCCACGGGTCGTTGCCCAGCCGCGATTGAAAGCAGATGGTATATTTCTCTCTCGGAATGCCCATTTTTTCAGCTATCAGCTTAGCCGTATGATGTGATTGTGCCGAATAGCAAAACCTGTTTGCATCGGTAAGCGTTTCGCAGCAACCTGCAGATTTAAGGCAATGGTTATGTGTATGATCAGCTTTGATCAGCTGCCTTTGCGGTAAGCCGTGAAAGCTGAACAAAACATGGTCGTAAGTTTCAGGGTTATATTTTTGAGCGTTATCTGCAAAAGTTTCAATCATCAGCTCATTATCATGAAACGAGTTGATGAAAGTGATATTTGGGGATGTTGGCCATTTTCCAACAATACCCATTACCTTTTCATAAACCGAACCTGTACTGGCCGATGCATATTGCGGAAACAAAGGGATCACCCGGATGCTTTCAACAAGGGCTGCCTTCAGTTTCTCCAAAGCCGATTCGATAGATGGGTTTTGGTAACGCATAGCCAGCTCAACCATATACTCATCGCCAAGGCGCTGTTGTAACGCCTGCTGTTGTAAAAGGCTGTAGTGTAACAGCGGCGAACCTGTTTTGGGATCCCAGATGGCCTGGTACAATTTAGCCGATTTTGGCGCCCTGAACGGAACAATAAGGCCTTTAACTAAAAGGGTACGTGAAATGGTTCCGATATCAATAACCCGCGGGTCCATCAAAAACTCATTCAAATAACGCTTTACATCTGCTGTACTTGGGCTATCCGGTGTGCCCAGGTTAACCAGTAAAATTCCTTTTTTAGCCATAACTGTAGGTGCAAAAATAGCAAAAAATGCCCCGTAAGTTATGACGGTGGTCACAATTTACAAATAAATGAGGTGTAAGTTTTATAATTCCCCGTCACTGTATACTCCCGTCATTGCGAGGCACGAAGCAATCCCCAACTTTGCAGGGAGATTTGCACGGTTACTGTCTGTTTTGGGGAATTGTTTCGTGTTTTATAATGATTTAGTTGTAAGCGGTTGATTATTAAGGGCGTTTTTTGATCGGGTTTCATGATATGGGCGTTGCCTGTGGCCGGGCTTTACGCTGCAAATCCTCGCCTTTCCTGCCCGCAAACCCAACCCGCGCTGTGGGCTTTCCTCTACAAATCCTGAGGACACACTTTTTTATGCAGGGACTAATTGCATATTAAACTGTAGTGCCAATTTTTCAAGTTGCTTCCTTTTCTGTTCTTTTAAATGGTTTTGATAGGCCTCTATTCCTTTTTCTACAAACTCACTGCCATTAGTCATTACCCTATAATAATAGCACGCTATCTTTCGCGCTATTGCCTTTATGGCGATAGGACTTCCCCGCCTTGCACGTATTCTCCGACCAAATGCCCCAAGAGCGAGGTGTTTGCTGTTCAATAGACCCTGGGCCAGATTTCTGAATATCAGCCCTGCATTATTTTGACGCTTCATCCGTACCCGTTTATGCATCTTTCCCGAACTCGATTTCATCGGTGCCAGTTTCAACCAGCCACTAAAGTGCTTTTCTGTTGGCCAGGGACTCATATCTGTTCCCACCTCGCTTACGATCTGGAGAAAACTGTAATCGGTTATTCCTGCTATGCCTATCGGGTCTTTGCCTCCTGTCAATTTCAGCAAAGGCTTATGCAGGTTATCTATTTCAGGTTTATG
This sequence comes from Mucilaginibacter sp. cycad4, assembly GCF_034263275.1. Lineage (NCBI taxonomy): Bacteria > Pseudomonadati > Bacteroidota > Sphingobacteriia > Sphingobacteriales > Sphingobacteriaceae > Mucilaginibacter > Mucilaginibacter sp. cycad4. Next base: position 7,092,224 of record NZ_CP139559.1, read on the forward strand.
GTAACGAATCGGTTTGCGTTTTACAGCTGTTTCAATATCGTCTTTATCTTTTGACATATCTTTTAACTGACGCTCTATCTCTGCATCGCATTCTTTTATTAAACTATTGTAATAGCAACAGGTGCCATAAGCCTGACGCAAGGCGAACAGATGCTCCTCGCTATAATGCCCCTCCAGTGATTTAATCACCAGATCTCTTTTCTTTTCCAGTATCCGCTCATGACATAATTCTGCCAGCGTAATGGCATCTCTTTCGCCTCCAAGTATGGCTGTTATCATGCGTATTCCGCTCGCTCCGCTGATATCGTTAATCACTTCTGTAAAACGGATATTCATTTGGGTTAGAGCTTTCTGCATCAAGTGAACCTGTGTGGCGGCGGCACGGATATGATCTTGCCGCAAACGGAGGTAACTTCTAACTTTACGCATTTCAATTTCCGGTATAAAACTTTTCCGTAAAAGGCCATAGCCATGCAATTGACGAAGCCATTGACAGTCTTTCACATCGCTTTTTCGACCTGGGACATTTTTTACATCACGCCCATTTACAAGGTAAACTTCTACACCCGCTTCCTCCAAAACTGTGTATAGTGTTATCCAGTAAACACCCGTGGATTCCATCGCTACTGTATTGATACCTAAAGAAAGCAAGTAATCACGGATCGCGTTACAGTCTGCCGTAAAAGTGGGGAAGATACGGATCTGATCTTCGCCTGCATCTACAAAGAAATTTCTGCTGCCAATATCTATCCCTGCCGCATTGGGATGGACGATCTCAAGTGTTTTTGACATAAGCCTAATGGTTAAATTAAATAAGCTTTAAGGCCTGCTGCTTATAAAATTCGATAGCATCCTGCACGGGAATACCGCTCTATAGAACGGCATCACCAATAAACCTTTCAATAAGCAACTGGAACAAGATTCCCTATCAGGTAATTAACACTAATTTGTAGCACTGTTACTTCCTGTAAAGCCTTATCCAAATTTAAGGCATGTCCCTTTATAAACCAACCGGAAACCCGGCCAGACTTCCCTAACGCAGCCCCCGCGCAACATCCCTAAAATATATTTTATGCATCATTACGATTTTTTCCGGGGCTTAATAGTTGGATACAATGACGAGCAGCGAGCTATGAATTGGTCAATTTCTGCTTTTCGGGCAATGGAGCTTTCCACAACCTCCACCACGGCACGCCCGGCGATTCGTGATGCTCATAATGATATCCAAAAAAATAACAGCTAAAAAAAGCGGCTATATGGTTTCGGCGCTGACTGCGGGCAAAATGCCGGTTATCATGCTCTCCTTTGTGGGGCTGGTAGGTGCCGAAGTAAAATAACTGTAAGGTGCTTAGCAACGACGGCACCACCCAAAACATAATGAGGTTTGGCTGCGGGACCCAGATCTTCAGGATATTAAAAACAATAGCCATCACCACAATTTGCCATATAGACAAGTAGTTGCGAATAAACTGTACATACCACGCAAAAAAACTGCCCCTATGGTAATCCGGATCTTCATGTGTATGTACGTGAATATGATGCTTATGATGTTTGGTATACAATTGCGGGTACCAAAATGAGGCATATAGAAAAGTACTCAGGTAACCAACAAAGTTATTTATACTTCTATTGGGCGAAACTGTACCATGCATGGCATCATGCGCAGTGATGAACAGCCCGGTATACAGGTGCATCTGCACTAACATGAATATATAAACAAAGGGGTTCGCGAAACTGAAGCGCCACTGCATCAGCAATATAATGCTTGTTGCCCAGCAGCCAATTACCAGGGCTGCTACCAATAAACCGATATATGAAGGGCGTTTTTGCATGTTACGGTATTACAGCAAAAAGCGTGCTGTTAAAAACTTTCAAGCGCGGCTTTTACTTTTTGCATCAGCCACATGGGGGTTGATGTAGCGCCGGCAATACCAATGGTATCATTTGGTGCAAACATGTTTTTATCCAGTTCGTCGGTTGAGGATATGAAGTACGTGTTGGGGTTATGTTTGCGGCATACTTCAAACAGCACCTTACCGTTTGATGATTTTTTGCCCGATACAAAAACGATCTTATCAAAACGCGTTGCAAATTTAGGCAGGTCTTTATCGCGGTTGCTAACCTGGCGGCAAATAGTGTCATTGGCCTTAAGGGCATATCCGCGTGAAATAAGCTCATCCTTTACCGAGTAGAATTTATCCATACTCTTGGTGGTTTGGCTGTACAGTGTGATATTATGCGGAAGTTCTACATTGTCCAGCTCGGCAATATCCTGGAAAACTATCGCTTCATCATTGGTTTGCCCCTGCAGGCCAACTACTTCGGCATGACCGTGTTTGCCAAAGATGAGGACCTTCTCGTTGGAGTCGTATGAGGTTTTGATGCGGTTTTGCAGTTTAAGTACTACCGGGCAGGAGGCATCAATAAGGGTAATATTATTTTCTAAAGCCGTACGATAAGTATCGGGGGCTTCACCATGCGCACGGATGAGTACCTTTTCATTATGGAGATCTTTAAGCTGGCTGTGTTCAATGATGCGCAGGCCTCTTGCTTTCAGGCGTTCAACCTCTTCATCATTATGCACAATATCGCCAAGGCAATACAGGTATCCGTCTTCTTCTAAAATCTCCTCGGCCATATCAATGGCATAAACCACTCCAAAGCAAAAGCCCGAATCCTGGTCAATAGTAACCTTTAACTGATAATCTCCCATGGTGTTGCAAATTTACGGCAAAAATAACCGTTGATTGTAATGATTACGTTGATTTCGCTGATTATTTATATCACTAACCAGCTCATCGCCTTAGTTTAATACACAAAATTCAAAACAGCAAAAAACACAAATTGCGCAATCAATAATGCCGGGGCAGCAATGCTTTGCCGCTTAAATTTAAACTGCTCAAATATGAAAAGCAGCAATGCACTCAGCACGAACCAGCAAACATAGTTTTTAAACGGAACGCCGGCATCCAGCCAATGCCAGTAATCAAACTGTATGGCAATAGGCTCTATCAGAACATCGAGCAAGGTGAGGATCATAGCGCCTGAAAGTATCCTTACCAATGCACTTTTTAAGCGGCTTCTCTGCAGGGTAACACCCGCGGCATAAATCAGTAAAAACCAATTTACCCCGATCATCAGCGGGATCTCAAACAGTTTTGTACCAAGGGTACCGCCATACTCGTAATGCCCGAAGATCAAGCCGGTATGTACGCCGATGTATTCGGCCATAAAGCCTGCAATAAAAGTAATTACCGCAAACAGCAGAAACCTGCCGTTCATGCTGTCATAACTATAAATGATAACCGCGAGCATCAATAGCAAATGCCATGGTACCAGTGCTATAAATAATACGGTTAATGAGGGGATAATAAAGCCTGTTAACCCTACCAGGTGAAACAAGAAGATAACTATGATACAGATCCTGTTTTTTGCCCGGGCAGAATTATCGGATGCTATGGGCTTCAAATTTTTCGCCCTTTCCACATCGTGGTTTTGGTAAGATACCTTTGTATGGATAAAACAGCCACTATTAGCAGGCTAAACATCTGTGCAGGATGCAAAAGGATGTTATACTCTGCCTTTTGACCGGCCGAAAGGGAGATCATGATCCGAGTAAGAAAAATCAGGCCTGCTGTAAAAAGTATCAGCGGCATGTTCAGGGTTGTCAGGATAATCAGCGGACCGGCAATAATGATGGTGATGTACACCAAAAAACCAATGATGCTGTAGTTAAAAGCCGCAAGGAAATTTTTACTGAACCCATTTATAGCTTCGCCATATCCCCGGTACATGCGGCAGCTGATCATGCCGTTGGCCAGTAATGCCTCACCATTATAACGTTCGGTTTTGATCAGACGCATGATCTCTACATCTTCCACCACTTTATTTTTTACCGCTTTGTGCCATTGGTGTTTGTGATAAATGGCAGCATCAAACAACATAAACTGCCCGCTGGCAGCCGCCACAGAAGCATTTTTTACGATATATACCAGGCGCAAAGGCAGCAGGTTTAGCAATATGAAATGCATAAGCGGTATTACCAGGTTTTCGCCAAGGGTAAGCATGGTTTGATTGCTGAACAGGCTTAGTAAACCCAGCTGGTGCAAATGCATACGGTGCACGGCACTGTTGATAAGGCGGTTACTGATCTGCTCGTCGGCATCTAAAAACAGCAGGTATTTACCATCGGCCTGTTTGGCCATTTGATGACAGGCGTAATTTTTACCCATCCAGCCGCCCGGTAATTTACCGCCTTTTAATACCCTGAAGTGAGGGTGCCCGGCGGCAAATTCAGTACAAACCCGGTAAGTATCATCGCTTGAATCATCATCATAAATAATAACCTCATAGTTGTTATAATCCTGCTGATGAATGGAATTTAACAGCGTTAATATATTTTCGGCCTCATTACGTGCAGGGATGAGGATCGAAACTTTATCAGAATAATACCTGCCTATATGGGGCAGCTTAGGGTTGGAGATATAATTGAACAGTGTTACCGCAAACCTGAGTATGATAAAAAATAGGGTTATTAATATAGCTATTGTCACTTTTTATATATCAAATTCGGTTTGCAGTAGTTTGGATGCTTCGTAGTGCCTTTGGTAGGCTTCCTGTAAGTTACTTATGCTTTTACCGGTGTAATTTTCTGGTTCGCTTTTTAAATAAACGGTTGCTGTTGGTTTTTTATGTTTAAAGTACTGGATAAAAGTTGAAACAAAAACCAGCTGAAAATTCCCGGTTGCTTTTTCAATTATCCGCATAACCCCTTTTTCAAAATTTATGTTTGTAACAAAGTTAGCATACAGTTTGCCCTGCGGAAACATTAAAACCAAATTTGCCGGGTCGTTAAGCAATTCGGCCGCATAATCGAGTGATTGGAGAATACTCTTTGAGTCTTTTTTTACAGAAAAAGCACCAACATATTTTAGAAACCGCTCTTTACGGGAGGTTTCTTCCAGGATCATCACATGCAGTTTTTTCTTCAATAGTTTTTCGTTGACACAGTACAGGATCAGTCCATCCCAAAAACTGAAGTGATTACCTATAAGCAGTACCGACTTGTTTTTATCTACCTCTATATCATTAAACAGCAGTTCGTGAAACGTTTTGCCAACTATCCATTTAATATAATGATGGACAATCCGGTTCATGAACAAGTTTTCTTTATTGCGGATCATATTTTGACACGAATGTATTGCATGTCGGCGACAATTTAATCCAATTGCACGAATTAAAGCAGTTAACACGAATACATTGCTTACTATACAATTTGACCGAATTACACGAATTAAGTAATGAATATCTAAATAGAATTAGCGCCAATTCGAAATAATTCGGGAAATTGGTGTCAATCAAGTTAGTGCTCCATATTAATTTGATTCTTCAGTGCTTGCTGATGTGCCTTATTAATGTTCTCCTTTAACTGTTCAAAAGTAAGCTCATTGGCAACGCCTAAATCAAACAGGTGAACATACGCACGGGGCTTCAGGCTTTCAAAGTAATCGATCAGGGTACAATGATAAACCACCTGGCAGGGGCCTTTTATCTGCCGCATTAGTTTATAAACACCGGTTTCAACACGGATATGCGTTTCATGGTTTGAGTATAGTTCGCCCTGCGGAAATATCACGATCAGGTTATCCGGATCATTTAATATCCCGGCCGAATAGCTGAGCGAGTCAAGTATTGCCCTCGACCCTTTTTGAATGGAGTAAGCCCCAATGTACCGAAAATAGCTATGCTGATCAAACTGGTCCTGCTGCATCATGATGTAGAATTGCTTTTTGAGGTCATAAACAGCTGTCCGGTTAGCAATGAAGCCGTCCCACCAGCTAAAATGATTGGTCAAAAGCAATATTGAATGGCCCGGGCGCGGCTCAAAGGGCTGTACATTAACCTCTTTAAAATTACGGCCAATCCACCATCTTACGCAACTGATGAATAGTTTACTCCAGAATTTCTTTTTACGCGAAGGTTCCATTTTTATTTAACTAAATACTCGTCCAGTGCCTTTGTAACCAACCAGTGCCCAAGGTCAACTTCATGCACTTCGGCCTCATCAAGCATCCCTAAAAATGGCATAGCTGCCGATTGTGGGAACAGTTTGTCATGCTTGCCAAATATCAGCAAGCATTTAATTTTATACTGATTGATGAGCCGGGCAATTTTCCCGGCATCGGGTTTTAACTGCCTGATCAAATTTAGGGTATAATAAGTGTCAAGCCGTTTTTGTTCGGTATCAATTTCATTATAAGCTATGCGGTAAAGGCTTTCGTCAATGGCGCCAACGGTTTTCATGCTCTTAACTAAAAAAGGTGCCAGCCATTTGCTTTTTGTAGCTGTGCGGAAAATTGCGCGGCCAAGCTTATTATGCAGTATAAAATGAAAGCCTTTAAATACGGCCAGGCCATCGGGGGCCATTAAAATGATATTATCAATCATGTCGGCATATTCTTCAACCAATATCAGGGCCAGGTTAGCGCCGATGGAGTAACCCATTACCGAAAAGCGCTGCCGGCCGTAAAGTTTAAACCACTCTTCCATATAGCTGCGCACCATGGCTTTGGGCATCCCGGCCAGGATCTGTTGTTCCGTCCAGCCATCCAGCCTGCTTTCGCCGTGAAAAAAATGATCGAAACCATAAATATGATACTGAGGTAAAACCGATTGATCAAGCACTTGAAACTGCTTACCAGTCATGCCGTAACCGTGAAAGGCCAGCAGCGGTTTTTGGCCGGTACCATATTCGTGAAAATGTGCTTTGCCCAAGCCGGGCAGATGTAAAAAACCCATTAAGGCAATATTAAGAATTTATGGCTTTTGTACAGCAAACAACCATGTTTTGTTTCAGGCAATGGTCAATTAGTGAAAGGTTATTTATCAATAAATCTCATGATCAGTTCCGTAGCCCCTACATTTTCCTTCACATAAGTTGAAACCTTTTTACTGGTAACGCTATAAAAAGCCTCATCATTAATCAGCGTTTCCACAATGCCTTTAAGTTCTGTTTCGTTGCCGATGCTAAAACCTGCTTTGAGGGCAATGAGCTCTTTCGCCTCATTAAATTTTTGATAGTTAGGGCCGAAGATGACCGGTAGTCCAAAAGCAGCTGCCTCCAGGGTATTATGGATCCCCACACCAAATCCGCCCCCTATATAGGCGATATCAGCATAAGCATAAAGGGACGAAAGCATGCCGATATTGTCGATGACGAGAGACTGAAGGTTGGAGGTTAGCGATTGGTTAATGAAATCTCCGGACTTCAGACCTTCGGCTTCGGACTTTAATTGAGAGAATGTAATGGCCTTCCCTTCGGGTAATAAACTTATCAGGTTGTTAATCTTCTCCTCCGGGATCTCATGCGGGGCGAAGATGAATTTCCAATCGGGATATTGGCTTACCAGTTTGGCCAGGAGGGCTTCATCTTGCGGCCAGGTGCTGCCTGCGATAAATAGTTTTTGCCCGTTTTTAAATTCTTCAATCAGGGGCAATTGTTTCCGATTTTGCGCATTGGCCCAAACGCGGTCAAAGCGGGTGTCGCCGCTTACCAATGTATTGGTAATGCCGATACCTTGTAATAACTGCTTAGAGGCCTCATCCTGTAAAAAAAAGTAGCTTACCAGGCTTAGTATTTTGCGGTTAAAACCGCCGTACCATTTAAAAAACACCTGCCCTTGCCTGAAAATGCCTGATACGATATACAGGGGGATTTTATGCTTGTTTGCTTCATTAAAAAAATGGAACCAGTACTCGTATTTAGTAAAAATGACAATTTCGGGGTTAATGGCATCAATAAACCTGCGGGCGTTTTGGGCGGTATCCAAAGGCAGGTAATAAACGTGGTCGGCAAGCGGGGTATTTTTCCTGATCTCATATCCCGAAGGAGAAAAAAAGGTGATTACTATTTTCTTTCCGGGGTGTAAATTTCTCATGGCTTCCAGTATCGGCCTGCCTTGCTCAAACTCGCCAAGTGAAGCAAAGTGAAACCAAATACTGCATTCCATACGTACAAAAACAGTGTTTTTACGTCCTGCAATCCAAAGCCTTGCCTTGTTGTTAAATAACGAGGCAAAACGGATAAAAAGGGAATATAATTTGATACCTATATTATATAATAACATCAATTTTAACGCTGAATGATTATCTTAGCCGGGCATAAAAGTAATAACAATAATTACAATATTGGTTTTACGGCCCGCCCGGTGCTATAATAAGCTGGTTATATGGTTGATTATACAAATATTGCTTACCTTAATTTGAAACACATTTAACACTATGAAAATTGCTGTAATTGGTACAGGTTATGTAGGCCTGGTAACGGGAACTTGTTTAGCCGAAACGGGAAATGAAGTAACTTGTGTAGATATCGTAGAGGAGAAGGTAAACAAGATGCGCAATGGCGAAATGCCAATTTACGAGCCGGGGCTTGATATTTTATTTCTGCGGAATATCAAACAGGAAAGGTTAACCTTTACCACCAACCTTGCCGAAGCAGTAGCACCGGCAAAAGTGATTTTTTTAGCCTTGCCAACGCCGCCGGGGGCCGATGGTGCAGCCGATTTGAGCTATGTGCTTGGGGCAGCAAAAGATATAGCCAAACTGATTACCGAGTATAAAGTGATCGTAACCAAATCAACCGTACCGGTAGGTACGGCAGATAAGGTAACCGCAGTGATGAAAGCCAATACCGATGTGCCTTTTGCGGTGGTATCCAATCCCGAATTTTTACGCGAAGGGGTAGCCGTAGAAGATTTCATGAAACCGGATAGGGTAGTGATTGGTACGATGGATGAAAAAGCCCGCCAGGTGATGGGCGATTTGTATGCACCCTACGTGCGCCAGGGCAACCCGATATTATACATGGACGAACGCTCATCCGAGCTGACCAAATATGCAGCCAACTCATTTTTGGCCACCAAGATCACGTTCATGAACGAGATTGCAAATATGTGCGAACTGGTAGGGGCAGATGTGGATATGGTACGCAAAGGAGTAGGGGCAGATGGCCGGATCGGTAAACGCTTCCTTTTTCCGGGGGTAGGTTATGGCGGCAGCTGTTTCCCAAAAGATGTGCAGGCATTGTCTAAAGCAGCCGAAGAGAATAAATACGATTTCAAGATCCTGAACTCGGTGATGGAAGTGAACGAAACCCAGAAGAAACGCCTGGTGGTCAAAATGCGCGAATATTACGGTGAAGGTGGGCTGAAAGATAAACACTTTGCATTGTGGGGATTGGCTTTTAAACCGGAGACCGACGATATCCGCGAAGCACCGGCACTGTATATCATCGATGAGTTGCTGGCAGCCGGTGCCACGGTGACCGCCTATGACCCGGAAGGTATGCCAAACGTCAAAAAACTGCTTGGCGATAAGGTTGCCTATGCCGCCAACCGGTATGATGCCCTTGAAGAAGCCGACGCCCTGCTGATCGTGACCGAATGGCCGGTATTCCGCACGCCAGACTTTGACTTTATGAAAGAAAAGCTAAAAGCACCGGTGATCTTTGACGGGCGTAATCTGTATGACCTGGACAGGATGAAAGACTATGGATTTTATTATAACAGTATAGGCCGTAAAATAGTAACAATATGACAGCAAGAAAAAGGATCCTGATCACAGGAGCAGCCGGTTTTTTAGGTTCACACCTGTGCGACAGGTTTATCAAAGAAGATTATCATGTGATCGGGATGGATAACCTGATCACCGGCGATTTAAGGAATATCGAGCATTTGTTCAAACTGGAAAATTTTGAGTTTTATAACCATGACGTATCCACGTTTGTGTATGTACCGGGCGATCTGCAGTACATCCTGCACTTTGCCTCGCCGGCCAGCCCGATAGACTATTTAAAAATCCCCATCCAGACATTAAAAGTAGGCTCACTGGGTACCCATAATCTGCTTGGGCTCGCCAGGAACAAGCAGGCACGGATGCTGATCGCCTCGACATCGGAAGTATATGGCGACCCAAACATCAACCCTCAACCAGAGGAATACTGGGGTAATGTAAACCCGGTAGGCCCGAGAGGGGTATATGATGAAGCCAAAAGGTTTCAGGAAGCCATTACTATGGCTTATCATACTTTTCACGGACTGGAAACAAGGATTGTCAGGATTTTTAACACCTACGGACCAAGGATGCGGCTGAACGACGGAAGGGTATTGCCGGCCTTTATCGGGCAGGCACTGCGGGGCGAACCGCTGACGATGTTTGGCGATGGCTCACAAACCCGGTCGTTTTGCTATGTAGATGACCTGATAGAAGGGATTTACCGCCTGCTGCACAGCGATTACGCCCAGCCGGTGAACATCGGCAACCCGGATGAAATCACGATAAAACAATTTGGGGAAGAGATCATCAAGCTGACGGGTACTAACCAGGAGCTGATCAGCCTGCCTTTGCCTACAGATGACCCTAAACAACGGCGCCCGGATATCACCAAGGCCAAAGCCATATTAGGCTGGGAGCCAAAAGTATCCAGGAGCGAAGGTTTGAAGATCACCTTAGAATACTTCAAATCATTACCCGAACATGAAATAAACCATAAAGACTTTACTTATTACAATAAGTAAGGGTAACGAGGCCGGAAATTAATTTTTTTGGCCTTTTTTATAATATAAAAGTGGATGAATTGTCACAATCTGCTTACTTTGCCAAACATTCAAATATACTCTCTATTTAAACCATGAAAATATTAGTAACAGGCGGTTTGGGTTTTATTGGTTCACACACCGTTGTTGAGCTGGTTAACGCGGGTTATGACCCCATTATTGTTGACGACCTGTCCAACTCCGACCCTAAAATATTAGATCAGCTTACAAAGATCTTAGGCTTTACCCCGGTATTTCACAAGCTTGATCTTTGCGATGAAGCCGCCGTTAGGTCACTCGCTCTTGCCGAGCCCGAAATAGGTGGTATTATCCACTTCGCAGCCTTCAAAGCGGTAGGCGAATCGGTAAAAAAGCCAATGAAATACTACCGGAATAATTTTTATTCACTTATCAACCTGCTCGAAGCTTATTACGGCAAGGCTATCAATTTTGTATTTTCATCCAGCTGCACAGTTTACGGACAGCCCGAAAAATTACCTGTTACAGAGAATGCGCCGGTGCAGCCGGCACAGTCGCCATACGGCAATACCAAACAAATAGCCGAAGAAATATTGGTTGATATGGTAAACTCCGGTAGCGATTATAAAGTAATATCATTACGTTATTTTAACCCGGTGGGTGCTCACGAGTCGGCCCTGATTGGCGAGTTGCCAATCGGTGTGCCACAAAACCTGGTACCTTTTATTACACAAACAGCCATAGGCAAACGCGAAAAAATAACCGTTTTTGGCGATGATTATAACACGCCTGATGGTAGCTGCATCCGTGATTATATTCACGTAGTTGATTTGGCCAAAGCCCACGTTGCTGCGTTAAGGCTTGCTGAAAAGGACGAGTTTAAAGGCTATGATGTGTTTAACCTGGGTACTGGCAACGGTACTTCGGTGCTGGAAGTAATTCACGCTTTTGAAAGCACAACCGGAGAAAAACTGAATTATGAAATTGGTCCGCGCCGTGAAGGTGATGTAGAGCAGGTTTGGGGCGATGTTACTAAATCATCAACCAAACTTGGCTGGAAAGCCAAACTTGGTATTGGTGAAATGATGTCATCGGCCTGGGAGTGGGAAAAATATATTGCTCAAAATCCGTTCAATTAATATCAACAGCAGGGAATGAAAAAGATCATTATTACAGGCGGCGCTGGTTTTATTGGTTCGCACGTGGTGCGCAGGTTTGTAAAAAACTATCCTGATTATAGTATTGTTAATTTAGACAAGCTTACTTATGCAGGTAATCTGGCCAATTTGAGGGATATAGAAAACGAGCCTAACTATAAGTTTGTAAAAGGCGATATCGTTGATATAGCTTTTATCAATGAACTTTTTGCGGCTGAAAACCCTGATGCGGTGATCCATCTTGCTGCTGAGTCGCATGTAGACAGGTCGATCACTAACCCGCTTGATTTTGTGATGACGAATGTAGTGGGTACGGTAAATTTACTGAATACCGCGCGCGGGCACTGGAAAGGCAGATATGATCAAACCCGTTTTTATCATGTATCAACCGATGAGGTATACGGTACGCTCGGTGAAGAGGGTATGTTTACCGAAGAAACCGCTTATGATCCGCATTCACCTTATTCGGCTTCAAAAGCAGGATCTGATCATTTTGTGCGGGCTTACCAGGATACTTACGGTATGGATACCGTGATCTCAAACTGCTCAAACAACTACGGATCGTTCCATTTTCCGGAAAAGCTTATTCCGCTGGCCATTAATAATATCAAACAAAATAAACCTGTGCCGGTGTATGGTAAAGGTGAAAATATCCGCGACTGGCTTTGGGTTGAAGACCATGCGCGTGCAATTGATGTAATATTCCATAATGCCAAATCGGGCTCAACCTATAATATAGGCGGGCATAATGAGTGGAAAAATATTGACCTGATCAAATTGCTTTGCAGTATATTGGACAAAAAATTAGGCAGGGCCGAAGGAGAATCGGCTAAGCTGATCACTTTTGTAACAGACAGGGCCGGGCACGATCTAAGATATGCTATTGATGCAGGCAAATTAAAAAATGATTTAGGTTGGGTGCCAGGCATAACTTTTGAAGAAGGTTTGGAGAAAACAGTTGATTGGTACCTGGCTAACGAGGAGTGGCTTGATGATGTAACATCGGGACATTACCAGCAGTATTACAGCAGTCAGTATAACGATAGATAAGAAATGTTCGGGCTTTTTAAGAAGAAAAAGGATTTAAGGGAATCAAAAAACAACTATGAAAGTATCATGGTTGATATGCATTCGCATGTATTGCCCGGAATTGATGACGGTGCAAAAACACCGGAAGATTCAATTGAATTGATAAAAAAAATGATGGCATTAGGGATAAAAAAAATTATCGCCACACCGCACATCATGATAGATTTTTATCGTAATACCCCCGAAACTATTGGGAACGCCCTTACCATATTAAAAGCCGAACTGGTTAAACAAGGAATTGATATACCTGTTGAAGCCGCTGCCGAACATTATTTTGATGAAACGTTTGAAGCACGTGTAGAGGAGGGCCCGATCATGACCATGGGGGATAACCATGTACTGTTTGAATTTTCATTTATAAATCAGCCGCCAAATACTTACAGTGTAATTCAAAAGCTTCATGACAAAGGGTATAAACCTATTTTGGCCCACCCTGAGCGCTACCAGTACCTTGATTTAGAGAAATTGAAAAACCTGCATAGCTGGGGCGTTGATTTTCAGCTTAATACCATATCGCTTACCGGGTATTATGGCAAGGAGATAAAAAAGATGGCCGAAGACCTGATTGATAGTAGTTTAATAGATTATATCTCAAGCGATATGCACCACTTAAGGCACGCAGCAGCATTTAGCGATGCGCTGAGAACAACCTATATTGAAAAATTGCTTGTGGATTACCCGCTTAAAAATAAGATGTTGTTGTAATAAATATATGTTAACGTTTAGGGAATGTGTTGATATAGCTTAAAAAACGTCATTGCGAGGTACGAAGCAATCCCCAGCTTACAGAGCCACTCTGTATATAGTTCGCGATTGCTTCGTACCTTACAGCAATGACGTTTTTTGTTTGCAACCAGTCTCTTAGAAGCTGTTTAAAAATGAGAGAAAGCATTTTTGTAGAGACGCATAATTGCGTCTCCCGGAGGACAAGCCGATTTCAAAAGCGCCCCTGCTGCCGTAAATTGCAAGCGAAAGACGCAATTATGCGTCTCTACATTCAAAAACTATCGTTTTTAAACAGCCTCTAAGATTTTGAAATAATTCTTTATTCGTATCTCAGCGCCTCAACCGGATCAAGCCTCGCCGCTTTTTTTGCAGGATAATATCCCGATATCAAACCTATAAACGTACATAGTACTACTGCAAAGAACAACCATCCCCATGGCACTACAAACGCGCCGCTTATTTGTACAGCAATGAGGTTTCCTGCTGCCATACCCAGTATCATGCCCGCTGCACCACCTATAAGGCAGATCACTATAGCCTCTATCAAAAATTGCTTACGGATAATTGCCGGGGTTGCCCCTATAGCTTTCCGCACCCCAATTTCGCGGGTGCGTTCTGTTACCGATACCAGCATGATATTCATAAGCCCAATGGCCGCGCCTATCAGTGTGATAATACCCACCGCAAAACCGGCAGCAGTAATACCGGCAAGCTGGCCTGATAGTTCTTTTTGAATAGAATCGCTCCGGCTTATTTCAAAGTTATCCTGGTTAATTACGTTAAGCCCCCTTACGTTTCTGAACAGGGAGGTGGCTTCGCCTATAGTGGCGTCGAGCGCACCGGGAGTAGCTACCTTAATGGTTACTGTAAATGACGCATTCTTGGTACTATCAATCTGTTTGGCTTTTAATACGGGGATCACACAAAATTTATCGCCACCGAATGAGCTTGAACCTTTTGAAGCAAATACGCCAACAATCCTGAACCTGTCGGTGCCAAGGTATATCGATTTATTTATCGGGTCTTCGGTTTTAAACAGTTTCTTTTTAATCTCATCGCCAATGATCACCACATTTGATCCATGTTCCAGCTCCGATGCGGAAAAGTTACGGCCGAAAGCCAGTTTCTTGCCCGCTGTTACCAGGTAATTTTCGTTTGAGCCCGAAATGGATATGTTTGGATTGGTTTTTTGGTTGCCGTATTTTGCCACCGCAGTGCCGTTTACCTCTAAATTAATGGCTACTGCCACAGGTAGCTTAAAGGTGTTTTTAAAACGTACCGCCTGATCATAAGTGATGGCCGGATACACTTTGCGGTGCCCGCCGTTGCCGAAGTTTAGCCCTTCGCCCCGGTTTTGTAAGGTGAAGGTGTTGGCGCCAAGATCGGCAAAAGCATCATTAGTGAATTGCCTGATCCCTTCAATCGCCGTTAAAATACCAACCAGTGCCATAATACCTATAGCTATGATCAGCGCTGTTAACGAGGTACGCAGCCTGTTGCCGGCTATGGACTGTAATGCAATAGAAATGTTTTCTTTGTAAGAGGTTTTTACCGGCATGGTATAAATATAAAAAAACTTGCTGGTATGACTAAGTATTATGCCTGTTTGTTACATGCTGGTTTAACTTAATTTTTGTGATCGATGTGACCATAGCCCCTGATTTGGTAATGTGCTAATTATGTTATAATTTCCTCTTGAATTTAAACCTTAAAATGAAAAGTTATTACCTCCTGTTTGCTATCGCCATGCTTGCTTTGAGTATTTCAAACGCACATGGTCAGATTGAGATAACAAGACCGATAGAACAATATGGTTTCAATCAAAAAACAGTAGTTACCAATGCCAAAGGCGAAAAATATACTTATGTTAAATGGCGTGAACTGATGGCAACCGGCAACTATATGTTGAAGCCAGTACAGCATGATAGTGACAGTTCTGCTTTTATATTAACCAAACGTGACGCGGTTGCTGATGGCATTTTGTCGGCCAACGCCAATAAGCCGCCTGAAACCAGGTTTTTTAAAACGGGCAATGCCTTTAGCTTTTTCAATATGAGAGATGTTAACGGTAATGTGATTACGGCTGCAGATCTGAAGGGGAAAATAGTTGTGCTCAATTTTTGGTTTATTGCCTGTCCGCCATGCAGGTATGAAATGCCGGAATTGAACCGCCTCGTCGACGCTTATCAGAATAGTAAGGATGTTGTATTTATTGCAATTTCTTTGGATAAAGCTGAGCAGGTTGAACAATTTCTGAAAGTGTCGCCATTTAAATACCATGTGATTAGCGATTCGATGCCCCTGTTTTCTTATTACGGGGTTGATGAATGCCCGGTGAGCCTGGTTGTTGACAGGGAAGGGGTTATACAGTTTAACAGCCAGGGCTACGGCGATGGAATGGTGCCAAACTGGATCAGGAAAACGATATCTGATATTAAGTAGTGGTTATAAATATCAACCGGTAACGAATAGGTACGCTGCTGATAGTTTGCCACATTACCGAAATACAAAACAAAAGCCGCTTCATAATAAATACGAAACGGCTTTCAATATTTTAACCGGGTTGATTTTAAACCGAAAAAGAAGAGCCGCAACCGCAGGTGCTGGCAGCATTAGGGTTGTTGAAAGTAAAACCACGGGCATTTAATCCATCCTGGTAATCGATTTGCATACCAGCCAGGTATAATCCGTGTGCCTTGTGCATAAATACTTTTACACCATCAATGAAGTATTCCTGGTCGCCGTCTTTTTTCATGTCGAAGCCTAAAATATAGTTCATACCCGAACAGCCACCACCTTCAACACCAACGCGTAAACCAAAGTCGTCGCTTATTTCTTGCTGGTCTTTTAATTTAAAAAGTTCTTTTACTGCGCCCGGTGTAAAAGAAACCGGAGCGGTTTCAACAGCTATACTCATCTTATTTTTATTTATTCTACACAAATATAACGTAAAATGCAGATTTTTGTTAGTGTCATAATTTTATGACCCCTGTATAACATTTATAAACATGCCTAATCTGCTTTTTTTGTTTGATATTTTAAAATATACTATTTCGGGCTTAGGCGTGGTATATATCGCTTTCTACCTGTTTAAACCATATCTTGATAAGTCAGAAAGTATCCAGCTATTGGAGTTAAAACGTACCATCAGTAATCAAACCCTGCCGTTACGCTTACAGGCCTATGAAAGGGTTGTACTATTCATTGAAAGGGTTAACCCGGCAAGCTTGCTTATCCGCCTTAACGGATCGGCCGATACTGCTGCCGAATTACAGGCCATCATTATTAATGAGGTACGCAATGAGTTTCAGCATAACATTACGCAGCAAATTTATGTAAGCGCCCGGGTTTGGAATGTGGTGAAAAGGGTAAAGGACGATACTATTAACATGATCAATAACGCGGTGAAGGCATTGCCGCCAAATACCTCAGCGCTTGAGTTGAGTAAAGTGATCCTGGTGCATTTAAGCAAACTGGAAGATAATCCTTATGATGTAGCACTTGGACTGATCAGGCAGGATATGGAAGAATTATACTAAGCTTATGGCCAGGGATAAAAAGATCACCACTACATCGGGTATTGAAATTAAGGAGGTTTATACCGAACCTTCAAATATGAATGAATTGCCCGGTGAGTTCCCTTTTACCCGCGGCATCCAAAAAGATATGTACCGGGGCAAACCCTGGACTATGCGCCAATACGCCGGTTTCTCAACCGCCGAAGAATCAAACAAGCGATATCATTATTTATTAAGCCAGGGTACAAACGGTTTATCAGTAGCGTTTGACCTACCAACACAGATCGGTTATGACTCCGACCACGCCCTTGCGGAAGGTGAGGTGGGCAAGGTAGGGGTAGCGATTGATTCGTTAAAGGATATGGAGACCCTGTTCGCAGGTATCGAGCTGAAAAGCATCACCACCTCCATGACCATCAATGCTACAGCTTCTATTCTGCTGGCCATGTACATTGCCCTGGCAAAAAAACAGGGCGCCGATCTGAAACAGATTTCTGGTACTATTCAGAACGACATATTAAAGGAATACGCAGCCCGCGGTACTTATATATATCCGCCCGCGCCATCTATGCGGCTTATTACCGATGTATTTGAATACTGCAGCAAAGAGGTGCCCAAATGGAACACTATTTCCATATCAGGGTATCACATCCGCGAAGCA
Source organism: Mucilaginibacter sp. cycad4 (assembly GCF_034263275.1). Taxonomy (NCBI): domain Bacteria; kingdom Pseudomonadati; phylum Bacteroidota; class Sphingobacteriia; order Sphingobacteriales; family Sphingobacteriaceae; genus Mucilaginibacter; species Mucilaginibacter sp. cycad4. The sequence continues at coordinate 7,109,949 of NZ_CP139559.1, forward strand.
GGCTCAACGGCAGTGCAGGAACTGGCATTTACGTTGGCCAACGGTAAAGCCTATTTAAAAGCTGCGCTTGATAAGGGGCTTGATATTAATGTATTTGCCAAACGCCTTTCCTTCTTTTTTAACTGCCACAGTAATTTTTTTGAGGAGATAGCCAAGTTCCGGGCCGCCAGGCGCATGTGGGCGCATATTACCCAACAACTGGGAGCTACCGATCCTGGTGCCCAGAAGCTCCGCTTTCATACGCAAACAGGTGGCTCGACATTAACTGCTCAGCAACCGCTTAATAATATTATAAGGGTAAGTAACCAGGCCATGGCCGCGGTGCTGGGGGGCACGCAATCATTGCATACCAACGGATATGATGAAGCATTGTCGTTACCAACAGAAGCAGCAGCCAAAATAGCATTGCGCACCCAACAGATCATCGCGTTTGAAAGCGGTGTTACCGATACGGTTGACCCGCTTGCCGGGTCCTACTTTATCGAAGCATTGACAGATGAGATAGAAGCTGCTGCTCAATTATATATAGATAAGATAGATGCTATGGGCGGTGCGGTAAAAGCCATAGAGCAGGATTACATCCAGCAGGAGATAGCAGCCTCGGCTTACCAGTACCAGCAGGAGATTGAAACCGGCGAAAAAGTTATTGTTGGTGTTAACCGGTTTACCCAGCCGGAGGAAGCCCCTGTTAACGTGTTTAGGGTGGATGATGCCATCAGAAAAATGCAGTCGGAAAAAATTGCAGAACTAAAAAGTACGCGTAACAGGGAAGCCGTTGAGAAAAGTTTACATCTTTTGGGAATAGCGGCCTCGGGTACTGAAAACTTAATGCCTTTTATCGTAACTTCGGTAGAGAGCTATGCTACCCTGGGAGAGATTGCCGATGTATTACGCGGTGTTTTTGGAGAGTATTAGCATCGTGGTGTGGCTCTTTTGCATGTGTTTATAGCGTGTCACAAATCAAAATACCTGACTTTTATTTTTTATAAGGCACTAAACCAGCGCGTTATTTTATTGTTTGTAATAACCACCGGGAGGACGCAAACATTACCCATGTTTTGACGTATAATTAAGGGTTGTAACTCTCGTTTTTATTTTTATTTTTCTTGAAATTTCAAAAAAATAAAAAAATAATTAAGAAATAATTGGATTGTGATTTTTATATCAAAAATTATAGTATCCATACAAAAATTTCATTAAAAAATCGAATTTGTTAGTAAATAGTCAATTGTTAAAAAAGTGAAAATTTAATTTTTTTATAAGCTTTTTTTGGCAATATTCGATGTTCCGTAGCAAGGCCAAAAGTTGTTTCGCTGGGGGTTGGAAATCAATATTTTACTTTTATCTAT